>CAZZND010000324.1:0-1543 GCA_964655465.1 uncultured Actinomycetes bacterium | reverse complement strand
TTTCGCCACTGCGCGATCCACGCACGCTGGGCCCCGATGTCCATCGGCACACGTGGATTATAGACCCCGAGGATCATTGATGCGGTCCGCATCCGCCGCGGGGACGACGTCGCCAAGGCGCCGGGAATGACCGTGCCAGGCTTGGCCGATTGCGTTCCGCTGCTGGAGCGCTTCTTCGGCGTCCAGTCAGTGCCGGCATCGAGCGAGCGTCGCTGATGGCGGCGCTGTCGCTGCGTGAGGGTGGATTCGACCCCGTGGTGGAGGGACCACGGTTGCTGGAGCGGGTCGAGATCGCCACGGCGGCCCCCGGCACGGTCGTGACGATTGGCCCGTTCGCCCTGGCCGTGCGTCCGTGGCGGCTGGGGCCCGTCAGCGCTCCTGCTCGCCGTGCTCGACAGCGACGTCACCGTGCGGGTGCTGGGCCCGGGCACGGAGACCGTCGCCGAGTATCTCCGCTTCAACAGCGGTGCGCGATCGGCGCCCCTGGAGGAGGCGGACTTCGTCCTCGTCACGGGTTCCACGTCGGGCGGGCAGGTGTCTCGGGCGAGGCGCGCGACGTTCGTCCGCCCGAGCGTTGTCGTCGCCTACGCGCCTGACCTGCTGGCCGCGGCTGGTCATTCGGCGCCGGTGACGCTGGTGGTCGACGTGCCGAATGCGGCACCGAGGCGACTCGGGGTGGCCGGCATCGCGGCCGAGGAATTCGACGACGTCCTGAACGGCACGGAGCCAGGAGCGATCGGCGTATGGCTGGCCGCGGGTGACGGCACGCTCGCCGTCCTGCCGGCATCCGCGCGGTGACGGCGTGAAGACTAACGAAAGCGCACGAACCGGGCGGCGCCGAGCAAGATGGCCAGCGCCACGCCCACCGACACGAGCGCGAGTGCATTGGCCTCCTGCATCGCATTGGACTGCACGTGATCGTAGATCGCGAGCGGCAGCGTCTGCGTGCGTCCTGGAATGTTCCCCGCAACCATCAGGGTGATGCCGAAGTCGCCGAACGCCCGGCAGAAGGCCAGGGCGCTTCCGGCGGCGACCGCGCGCCACGCGAGCGGTAGGCTGACGCTCCAGAACACGCTCCATTCGTATCGGCCGAGCGTACGGGCTGCGTCCTCGAGCTGACGATCGACGGACTCGAATCCCGCCTGGGCGGCGCGGACGAGGAGCGGGAAGGACCCGAGTGCGCCGGCGAGCACGGCGGCGCGCCACGTGAACGCCAGCTCGATACCGAGTGATTCCAGGACTCGTCCCACCGGCCCGTATCGGCTGATGAGGACGAGAAGGTAGTAGCCCAGGACGGTCGGCGGCAGCACCAGCGGCGTCATCACGATGACGGCCATGATCTGGCGCACCGTCGAGCGCCGTCGGGCGAGCCACCAGGCTACCGGGATCCCGACGGTCATCGTGAGGCCTGTCGCGAGGAGAGCGACGCGCACGGAGAGCCAGAGTGGGAACCATTCCACGGCTAGGAGCGTGTCCGAGTAACGAAGTCGAGGAGCGCCCCGGGTTCCCCGGGGCGCTGCCGAGCGTGGGGGGTGTGGGGGGC
>CAZZND010000323.1:0-1583 GCA_964655465.1 uncultured Actinomycetes bacterium | reverse complement strand
GGCCCGTTCACGAAGCACGAGCCGCTTGACTGTTAGGAGCGTGGGATATCTACCCGCTCACGGCGACCGCGGCGGCGGTCACGACCGCCGCGATCACCACGACCAGGAGCGCGGGCGCGTGGAAGCGGATCGCGACCGCCGCCGCTCCCACGCCGACGACCCGTTCGTCGATCACGAGCGACCGGCCGTCGGCGAAGGTGTTGATGGCGACTAGGGCGCCGAGCAACGAAGGGCCGGCGAGCCGGACGACGCCGTCGATCCGAGCCGGGAGCGGCCGGCCACCCAGCAGCACCGGGCCGGCCCCCTTCAGGGCGATGGTGCCCAGCGCACTGAGCACGATCACCCAGGCGACCTCGCTCATGGAGCCTCGCCCTCGGGCTCCGCACGCTCCGGCAGCAAGCCGAGGAGGCAGGCGAGGCTCGCCGCCACGATCGGGATGCCGGGCGGGGTGAGCGGGGTCAGCACGAGCGCGATCGCGGCGCCCAGGACCGCCGCCGCGATCGCCCGGTTCCCTCGGGGGCGCACGCTAGGGGACGAGTGGGCCTGATCGTCGCGCAGCTGCGGGGCGAGCAGGGCCAGGAACAGCGCGGGGAACGCCGCGTCCAGCCCGAACCTGGCGGGGTCGCCGATCAGGTCGCCGGAAACGACCCCGATCGCCGTCCCCGCCACCCACGCGATCCAGATCCCCGCGCCTGCCGCGAGCAGCACGCGCGGGTTCCACCGCCCCTCGCCCTCCGCGGCCACAGCCCACGATTCGTCGACCATGAGATGGGCGTGAAGCAGCCGGGACCACACGCCACCCTCCAGCCACGGGGCGACCGTGATCCCGAGGGGCAGATAGCGCGCGTTGAGGAGCACGGCGGCGGCGATCGCCGTCGCGGCGGAGCCGCCGGCACCCAGCACCGACACGGCGGCGAACTGTGCCGACCCCGCGAACGTCGTCATCGACATCACGATCGGCGACACCGTGCCCATGCCCACCGCCTCGGCGAGCACGCCGAACGAGATCCCGAAAGCGCCGACGGCCACGGCCAGGGGCACGACGGCGCGCGCGCCGTCGCGGTAGCCGCGGGCATCGGACATCCCGGCGATCCTACCGGGCGCAGCCTCGTAGGCTGCCCGTTCCATGCGCGTGTCCTCGGCCTGTCCCGATCTGTCCGCCGCAGATGCCGAGGTGGCCTTGGCCGGGCTGCCCGAGATGGATTACGCCGTCCACGTGAAGCCCCTGCGCTACCGCACCAAGCCCCACATGTCGGCCTGGACCGACTTCACCGAGCGGTCGATCACCTTGCAGGTGCCCGAGCCGTTCCTGCCGTTCGGCGAGGTGGTCGCCTTCGGAGCCCGCCGCCGGCCGGGGAAGGGCATGCGGTTCATCTGGCTGACCGAGGGCATCACCATCACGACCCCGGGCGAGGTGCTGCGGTTCCTGTACCTGCACGAGTGGATGCACTGGTACCTGCGCGAACGTCTGGGCCGTAAGTCGCAGGCCGAGACCACGTGCGACCGGTTCGCGCTACGCAACTACCTGCGCGAGCACGTCACCGAAGCCGACGCCCGGCACGCGATGAAGCGCGGCCCCCGCT
>CAZZND010000322.1:0-1591 GCA_964655465.1 uncultured Actinomycetes bacterium | reverse complement strand
CCGGCCCGGCTCGATCCAGGCGAGGGGCTTCCGGACGCCAGCGCCAGGCCGCGAGCTGCAGCTCGGCGCCGACCAGATAGTGCAGGACCACCTGCCGGGAGCCAGGCGCCGGGGAAGGCGCCGGGCTGCCATCCACGCAAAGACTGACGGGCTCACGCCTGAGACGAAGGGCTCTTGACGACGCGAGACCTTCGCCGATGAGCATTTCAACGTCGATCTCGCAGAGCCCGAATCCTTCATGTCCCGCGAGCATCTCGTCAACGCTCGTCTTGCTCTTGAGGGTCATGGACACGGACTGTTCGTCGCTGGCGAGACGAAACGCCAGGCTCGTCGGACGCTTCTGTCTATGGTCGTAGAAGTTCGGCTTGCTCGGGATGCGGCGGTAGAGGATTCCCGCCGTGATCGGCTGCCCGGGCTTCCAGCCCTCCTCACTCACGGCCGCGGCGCGACCGAGTGATTCGGCTTAGCGAACGTAGCGGCTGATGACGTTCTGGACGAGCGATTCAAGACGCCCGACGCGACCTTCTTCGAGCACCTCGTCGCTCCCGGGACGGGCGACCGAGTACTCGCCACCGTCGGACAGGAACACGATCATGACCTCGTGCTCGTCGGAGACCCAGCGGAAAACGACGCCTCCGTCGGGTGAGGGACCGACCGTCGGTGCGGGCACAGGGTCGTCAAGGTGTGTCAGGAGGGTCGTCACGAAGGCGAGTGCGCGCCGACGCGCCTCTTCGGTGACGGGAGCGCCGCGGTATGAATCCCACCCCTTCTCGAGCGCACTCAGGTCACGGATCGTGCGGAGGACAGCCTCGTAGTGAGCATCCAGCGGCACGGCCGCGGGCTCGGACGACGACCGGAACGCGCCCGCCGGGACGACCGAGTCTGGCTTGGTGATCGTGGCCATTCGTTACCGCCCGCCAGGAGACTCGAATTTTATCACTTGGAAGGTCTTGCTCCCAACGAAGCGGTCGTTTGCGAGGAGTCGAAACTCGTAGAGCCCAGGTTCTCCGAACGTCAGGTTGCGGAGCTCGAGTACCAGTTCGACGGATCCCATGCGATCCTTCACGTCCAGACCGCTCTCAGCTCGAGCCACGATCGTCGCGGTCTCGAGCTGCACAAGCTCGAGACGAAGAGGATAGTGTCCCTCCGCATCGGTCAGCTTCACGTAAACCGACAGCTGAGGATGAAGCGTGGGGAGGGCCGCGGTGGTGATGCTCTCGAAGATCCCGATTAGGCTGAACTTGCCGGTCTCTGCTTCCCTGATGGCGAGGTCGCACACGAGCATCGCATTGAGGATCGGGTGCGGGGGCTCGGGCCCCACGGCGCGTCGCTCAGGCGGAGTCGTCACAACGGAATCCTACCCGAAACGGCCTCGATGTCGATAGGCACTATTTGGGCACCGGGGCTTCCGGCGAATCCGTTCGCGTCGCACAAACTGCTTGATTCGAATGGTGGGCGGAACAGGGCTCGAACCTGTGACCTCAGCCTTGTAAGGATTGGGTGGCGTCACCTCGACCCACGCCACCTGATAGTCGTTGCTCGCACGCGGACCCACCACCGCCTGCCCCATGAGATCGGCGAGCGGCTGCTC
>CAZZND010000321.1:0-1611 GCA_964655465.1 uncultured Actinomycetes bacterium | reverse complement strand
ACCGTCCCGATCGGGATGCCGAGCGAGCTCGCCGCCTCCTCGTAGGTAAGGTCCGTGAGCGCGACGAGCAGGAACGTCTCCCGATCGGTGGGGGACAGGGCGAGCAACGCCCGTGCGAGCGCGGGCCTGAGGCGCTCAGCGTCGAGGTGGGAGGGGTCATCCACCTCCTCGACGGGCACGTCGACGGGGACCCTCGCGATCGCGGCCAGGTGGACCCGCTCGTGCCGCAGGTGATGTCGGATCAGGTTGTTCGAGATCCCGAGGAGCCATGGCCTCGCGGAGGCGTGCGCAGGATCGAACCGGGCACGATGCTCGAAGGCGACGAGGAAGGTCTGGGCCGCGATCTCCTCACCGACCACGGGGCCGAGCCGGCGCCGGGCGTAGGCGAGCACCGCGTCGAAGTGCCGAGCGAAGATCTCCTCGAAGAGCCTGGGATCTCCGACCGATCTCCGGACGATCTCCGAGTCGGTGCGCATCCCCCGACGCTAACCACGCCCGGCCGCGGCGTCACCGCCCTAGTCCTTCCAGCGGAGCGAAGACACCTGGTTCGCGAGCCCCTGGTAGCTCGTGCAGTTGGGCGTGCACGTGCGTGCGGCGCCGCCGAAGTCCACGTTCTGGAACTTCTTGTTCGTGTCGCAGCTCCCGAACCCCTTGCCCGACTCGAACCGGTCGTTCCAGGTCGCGCCGACCCAGGCGACCTCCCACGTCGTGGACGCCGAGCAGGTCCTGGGCGCGAAGTAGCTGATCGAGCTGCCGCTGTAGCCGGTGTCGTCGTATTCGGTGCCGATCAACACGCTGGAGGCCGCGCTCACCTCTGACTGCGCGTCCGTGATCGTGGCCGGGCTCACCTCGGCGGACACCTCGAGCGTGCCGCCGGTCCCTGCCTCCAGCGCCTCGGCGTAGGTGGGGTAGCAGCCGATCAGCTCGAGGTCCGCGCTCATGACGGCTCCCTCGCGAGCTATGGGCACGAGCGTGTACGCGCAATGCTCGCCGGTCTCCGCGTCGGCCGGAATCGCTATCGCGACCAGAAGCGTCGCCAATCCGAGGATCCGCCCAGTCTTCATCCCGAAGCCTCCCTTTGCTCTCTCGTGCATCAACACGCCACGGACGCTAGAGGCCCCCGCGAACGGGAGCGATGACGGATCGCCTACGGTTCGTGACCGTTTCAGAACCTCTGCCGCGGCGAACCGCCGTGGCCCTTGCGGGAAAGAGGAAGATGATGGCGATCCCCACGGTGTTCATGGTCGGCGTGGAACGACTGCCGCTGGTGCCCGAGTACCTGAACCTCGGCTCGGTCGTCGTCGTCGCCCCCGACAAGGACACGCTCCGTAGATGGAGCCAAGAGCAGGAACCGCGGCCTGAGGGTGATCACGCGGCTGAGCAAGGGATGACGGTTGTCGACCTGGCCGGACGCCGGATCGTCTCCCAGGGGATAGCGCTCCCGCTGAGCGATCTCGAGTTCCGGGTGCTGAGCGCGCTGCTTCGCCCACCCGGGCGAGCCCTTTCGTTCCGGGAGCTCAGGGCTAGGGGGTGGGGAGACGGACTCGATCTGCCGACCGACATCTATTCGGTCCGTGCCCTCGTGCAACGCCTCCGCGCGAAGCTCCAGGT
>CAZZND010000320.1:0-1624 GCA_964655465.1 uncultured Actinomycetes bacterium | reverse complement strand
GGTGCTGCACGAGCGGCTCGCGCGCCACCAGGTCGCGGGCGTCGTGCTCGCGTTCGCGGGCGTCGCCGCGATCGCGGCGGGCTGATCGTCCTCAGGCGCGGAGGTCGCGCCGGTCGAACGCCCAGATCCCGCCGGCGACGCAGATCGCAGTGAGCACGAGCAGCACGCCGGCGTGCACCGGGTCGACGCCGTGGAGGAGCGGCGTCGACCCGGAGTAGTAGTGCAGCGGGGACAGCACCTTCATCCACTCCGTGGCCGGCGACAGCGGCGCGATCGAGCTCAGCAGGAACGAGGCCACCGCCACTCCCGTGGCGATCGCGGCGGCGAGCCCCCGGCGACCGAGCGCCGCGCCGAGCGCGAGCCCGAGCGCCCCGAAGAACAGCGCGAACGCGAACAGGTGCAGCGTGACCGCACCGAGCGAGCCGGCGGCGACGTCGAGCCCGAACGGGATGTCGAGGACGACGAGCGAGACCCACAGCACGACGCAGAGCAGCGCGAGTGTCGACGCGAGCGCGCCGAACTTCTCGAAGAGAACCTGCCGCCGCGCGATCGGCATCGACAGCAGCAGGTCGAGCGTGTGCGCCTCCTCCTCGCCCGCGACCGCCTTCGTCCCCGCGGTGATGCCGTACACCAGGTAGAGGACAGGCAATGTCGAGGCGAACAACCGTCCGTTCAGGTAGCCGGCCGGTGACGTGATGTCGGTCATCTCACCGAGGAACACCGCGCGCAGGCCCTCGGGCATCTGGTCGATCACCGATTGGAACTGGGCTGCGTTCGCGCGGATCGACGGGTAGAAAGCGAGCGAGAAGCCGACCAGTGCGAGGATGCCGATCGTCCATCCGACGAGCGCCCGCCGCTGCTCCCAGATCGTCTTGCGGAAGACGCTACGGAGCATCGGTGCCTCCGTAGTAGGTGAGGAAGGCCTCCTCGAGACTCGGCTTCTCGGTCACGAGGTCGATCACGTCGGCGCGGGCCAGCACCTTCAGGAGCGGATCGATGGGGCCGGTCACCGTGCAGCGCGCGACCGCGCCGTGGATGATGAGGTCGCCGATGCCGGCCAGCGCGCGGAGGTCGGCCTCGGGCACGGTCCCGGCGAACCGGATCTCGACCCGGCGGAACGCGCGTGCGCGGAGCTCGTCCACGCTCTCGACCGCCACGATCCGCCCGTCGCGGATGATGCCGACGCCGTCGCAGAGCCGTTCGACCTCGGGCAGGACGTGCGAGGAGATCAGCACCGTCCGCCCGTCCTCGCGGGTCTCGTCCACGAGCCCGTGGAATGTCTGCTGCACGAGTGGATCGAGGCCCTGCGTCGGCTCGTCGAGGATCACGAGCTCGGGGCGGTGCATGAAGGCTTGCACGAGGCCCACCTTCTGCCGGTTGCCGTGCGAGAGATCCTCGATCTGCCGGGAAGGATCGACGCCGAGTCGCTCGATCAGCGACGCGAGACGCGCCGGGTCGACGCCGCCCCGGAGTGCCCCGAGGTACGTGAACAGCTCGGCTCCGGTCATCCGTGGATACAGGGCGACGTCGCCAGCGAGGAAGCCGGTCCGGCGCCGGAGCTCGGGCCCCGCCTGCGTGACGTCCACGCCGAACAGCCGTGCGAGACCGCTCGTCGGGCGGAGGA
>CAZZND010000319.1:0-1635 GCA_964655465.1 uncultured Actinomycetes bacterium | reverse complement strand
GCGCTGCAGCAGCAGCACCGTCTCGGGCTCGACGCGCACGGGCATGCCCGCCAACGCGTTCATCACGCTCACATCGCTGGCGGCCCGGAACCGGCTCCAGCGATCCTCGAGCCACGCGACGTGCCGCTCGGCGAGGTCGAGCAGGCCGCCGTCGGCGCCGACCACGATCACGTGCGCCTCGGTCCCCATCGCACGGAACCTGGCCTCTGCGAACGCGGCCATCACGGCACCGCCACGAGTGCTGCCACCGCTCGTCGTGGTGGGGGCCTTCGTGGTCGTGCCCGGCCGCACGGTCGTCGTGCCGGGGGTCGCGACCCAGGTCCCGCCGGTCCCGGCGCCCTCGTCGTCGTTCTCGCTCGAGCGGACCCACACCCAGGAGGTAGCCGGTGCCGGATCAGCGCGGGCGGTGGTGACGGGACCGCTCGCGGTCGTGACGCTCGTTGCGCGCGCCCCGATCGCGGCGCCGATCCCGAAGAACGCAAGGGCGCTCACGGCCGCGGCGACCGCGCGCGAGCGCGTGGTCGCGACCTTCTTGCGCGGGCGCGGCGTGGGGGTCGAAGCGGCGGTCATCGCGGGCCTCCTTCGGGTCCTGGAGCCGCTCGTCCGGCGGCCACTGGACCCAGTGAATCGCCCGGGGCTGAGAGCCCGATGTGGCGTGCCTGGGGATCAGCTGTGCGCTGTCACGTCGCCGGCGACGGCCGTCAGCGTCTCCGCGGCGAACCGCAGATCGTCCTCGGTGTGCGCCGCGGACACCTGCGTCCGGATCCGAGCCGTGCCGAGCGGCACCACGGGGTAGGAGAACCCGACCACGTGCAGGCCCGCCGCGAACACCCCCTCGGCGATCGGTGCCAGCAGCTTCTCGTCGCCGATCATGATCGGCACGATGGGGTGGCTGCCGGCCAGCACGGTGAGCCTCGAGCCCGCCATCAGCTCGCGGAAGAAGGTGGTGTTGTGCTCCAGCCGGTCGCGCAGCTCGGTGGAGGCCGACAGCAGCTCGATCGCCCGCAGCGACGCCCCCGCGACGACCGGCGTGATCGCGTTGGAGAACAGGTAGGGGCGCGAGCGCTGGCGCATCAGGGCGACGATCTCGCGGCGACCGCTCGTGTAGCCTCCGCCTCCACCGCCCAGCGCCTTGCCGAGCGTCCCCGTCACGATGTCGATCCGTTCGGTGACGCCGTGGTGCTCCGGCGTGCCCCGGCCGTGCGCGCCGAGCACGCCGACCGCATGCGAGTCATCGACCATGGTCATCGCGCCGTAGCGCTCGGCCAGGTCGCAGATCGCCGGCAGGTTCGCGATGTAGCCGTCCATCGAGAACACGCCGTCGGTCGCGATCAGGATGCGCCGGGCGCCGTGCGTTTCCTGCAGCCGCGCCTCCAGCTCGTCCATATCGCCGTTGGCGAAGCGAAGCCGCTTGGCCTTGCTCAGCCGGATGCCGTCGATGATGCTCGCGTGGTTCAAGGCGTCGGAGACGACGGCGTCCTCCTCGGTCAGCAGCGTCTCGAACAGCCCTCCGTTCGCATCGAAACACGACGGGTACAGGATCGTGTCCTCGGTCCCGAGGAAGCCGGTGATCGCGATCTCCAGATCCTTGTGCACCTGCTGCGTGCCGCAGATGAAGCGCACCGACGCCGTGCC
>CAZZND010000318.1:0-1671 GCA_964655465.1 uncultured Actinomycetes bacterium | reverse complement strand
GCGTACTGGGCTCGGGGTGCGATCACGAGATCACCACCCGGTAGAGGCGCCAGCGGTCGGGGACGCCCTTGAGCTCGTGCTCGCCGGCGTCTTCGAAGGTGAGGCCGCTGCCGGCGACCAGGTCCTTGACGGTCTGGGACACGAGCACCTCGTTGGGGCCCGCCTTGGCGCCGACGCGGGCTCCGATCGCCACGCCGAGGCCTGCGACGTCGTCGCCCTCGAACGCGACCTCACCGGTGTGCAGCCCCGCACGGATCTCGATGCCGAGCGGCTGGACTCCGGCGGCGATCGCCTCGGCGCAACGCACGCCCCGCGCCGGACCGTCGAAGGTCGCGAGGAACCCGTCGCCCATCGTCTTGATCTCGCGCCCACGGAACCGTCCCAGGTTCGCGCGCACGATCTTGTCGTGCTGGGCGCGGATCTCGGTCCAGGCCCGGTCGCCCATCGCGGCGCTCTGGGCGGTGGAATCCACGATGTCGGTGTAGAGGACCGTCGCGAGCACGCGGTCGAACTCGGCCTCGTCGTCGCGGATCCGCCTGGCGAATCGCTCCACGTTCTCGAGCACCGCGTCCGCCGCGTCCCAGATCAGCATGTGTTCATCGAACGGGAGCTCCACCAGCGTGGACCCGTGGATCCTCTCCGCGATGTAGCGCGCCTGCCCGACGGGCTCCACGGGGTTGTCGATCGCGTGGAGAACCAGCGTAGGGACCTGGATCGTCGTAAGGACCGCCCGAACATCGCTGTCGCGGGCCCTCCGATCCAGCGCCATGATCGAGCCGGGGCTTCCGGCGGAGCGGAAGTACCGGGCGAACCGCGCGACCGTAGCCGCGTCCACCGTGTGGTTCGGCGCGAGGAAGCGGAGATGCTCCTCGGCGTGTTCGAGCGTCCCCCACCCGTCGCCGACCTTCGCCATGTACTCGTCCCACTCCTCCTCGGCCCAGGCCCACGGGTAGTCCGGTGCCCACAGTCCGCATACGGAGGTGTTCATCAGCACCAAACCGGACGTGCGCTCGGGGAACGAGGCCGCGAAGAGAGCGCAGATCATGCCGCCGTCCTGGAAGCCGAACTGCAGGGCACGGTCCGAGCCGGCGGCGTCCATGACCGCCCGGACGTCGTCCATGCCGGCTTCGAACGATGCGGTGCCGAGGTCTCGATCCGAGACGCCGTTGCCGCGGCCATCGAACACGATCACCCGCGAGAACGAGGCGAGACGGCGCAAGAAGTTCGCCGACTCGGGCAGCTCCCAGGTTTGGTCCACGTTCGAAACCTCGCCGAACAGGAAGACCAGGTCGACCGGACCGTCCCCGATCACCTGGTAGGCGATACGGACGCCGTCCACGGTCTTGGCGTAGCGGGTCTCCGGGATCTCCACGTGCGCATCCTCGCTGGTTGCGCCGCAACCTCGCAACGTGGCCGGTCCGGGGCCTTCGTTAGACTCGCCCGACCATGCCCGCCAAACACCGTGTGATCGTGGCCAAACCGGGCCTCGACGGGCACGACCGGGGGGCCAAGATCGTGGCCCGGGCGCTGCGCGACGCCGGGTTCGAGGTCGTCTACACGGGCCTGCACCAGACGCCCGAGCAGATCGTGGAGACCGCGATCCAGGAGGACGCCGACGCGGTGGGGCTGTCGCTGCATTCGGGGGCGCACATGACGCTGTTCCCCCGGGTC
>CAZZND010000317.1:0-1758 GCA_964655465.1 uncultured Actinomycetes bacterium | reverse complement strand
CTCCCCCGTTGTGGTAGGCGTTCCCGCCGGGCACGGTCTCGAGCAGGACCTGCGGATCGCCGCCCGAGTCGCCCTCGGCGCGGACGCGCGCGATCGTGTTCATCCCGGGGCCAGGGTCCGTCAGGTACAGGTAGACCCACGGCTGGCCGTCGTCGAACCGCGGGTGCAGGGCGATCCCGAGCAGACCTGTCTCGCCGGTCTGGTCGACCGGCACCGTGACCAACGGCTCGGGCCGGAGCCGTCCGCCGGTCTCGACGATCCGCACGTTGCCGGTCTCTTTCTCGGTGAAGAAGAGCCGGCCGTCAGGCGCGAACGCCATGTTCGTGGGGAACGCGAGCCCGGTGAGATAGGGATCGGCACCGCCCTGCGCGCCCGCGGGCGCGACGGCGAACGAGACGAGCACCATCGCGACGAGCACGCACCGCACCACCGCGCCACCGTACCGGGCGCCCGCGGTAGGGTCCGGATGTGCTGCGGATCGACCACGTCGTCTACGCCACCGCCGACCTCCATCGGGCCGGCGAGCGGTTCCTCGATGAGTTCGGCCTGGCCTCGGTCCCTGGAGGCACGCACCCGGGTTGGGGAACAGCGAACCGCATCGTCCCCCTGGGCACCGCGTACGTGGAGCTCCTGGCCGTCGTGGACCTTGAGGTCGCCGAAGCCGATCTCATCGGCCGGGGCCTGCTGGAGCTGACGGAAGCCGGCGACGGCTGGTACGCGCTCTGCCTGGCCGATGACGACATCGACGCCACGGCCGACCGTCTCGGGCTCGCGGTGACGCCAGGGAGCCGGGTGCGGCCCGACGGCGCCACCGTCAAGTGGCGTGGGGCGGGGTTCGCCGAGACGCGTACCACGCCCGAGTTGCCGTTCTTCATCACGTGGGACGTCCCGCCCAGCCTGCATCCGGGCGCCGCGGGCGTCGGCCATCCATCGGGCGCTACCTCCGTCGCGCGCGTCGAGATCGCGGGGGACCGCGAGGCGTTCGACCGGTGGGTCGGCGGCGCCGATCTGCCGGTCGACCTCGCCGCCGGGTCGCCGCAGGGCGTCCGCGCCGTGGTGCTCGCGACGCCCGACGGCGAGCAGACGATCCGCTAGGCCTCGAGCGCCTGCGCGAGGTCGGCGATCAGATCGGCGGGGTCCTCGATCCCGACCGACAACCGGATGAGCTCGGGCGGCACCTCGAGCGGAGACCCCGCGACGCTGGCGTGGGTCATGGGTCCGGGGACCTCGATCAACGACTCGACGCCACCGAGCGACTCGGCCAGAAGGAAGAGACGGGTACGGCCCGCGACGGCCGCCGCGCGTTCGGCGGAGTCGACGGTGAACGACACCATCCCCCCGAACCCGTCCATCTGCCGCGCGGCGACGTCATGCCCGGGGTGCGACGCGAGTCCCGGATAGTCAACGTGGTGGACCATCGGTTGATCGTCGAGGAACGCGGCGATCGCCGCGGCGTTGTCCGAGTGGCGGCGCATCCGCACGCCGAGCGTCTTCAGCCCACGCAGCGCGAGGTAGCAGTCCATCGGGCCGGGGATCGCGCCGACGGCGTTGGTCAGGAACGCCAGCCGTTCGATCATGGTCGCGTCGCTCGTCACCACCGCGCCGCCGATCAGGTCCGAGTGACCGCCGATGTACTTCGTCACGCTGTGCACGACGACGTCGGCGCCGAGTCCTAGGGGGCGTTGCAGCGCCGGGGAGGCGAACGTGTTATCGACCACCACGGCGCCGGCTGCAACCGCCAACGGGGCGAACTTGTCG
>CAZZND010000316.1:0-1761 GCA_964655465.1 uncultured Actinomycetes bacterium | reverse complement strand
GAACATGAAATCAGCGTTCATGATCGTCTTCCTTAAGCAACCCCCGTGCCGAGGCCCTTTGGCAGCCCGTATCTGGCTTCGGAGTCAACTACCTACCGCCTCCAGCCGGGGCAATGTCGTGGGCGCGTCGCCCGCATATCGTGCGGCACTCATCGGATGGCGCCGCACTTCCTGCGGCACCAGCCGAGGGTGTCGGCTCGGGACGTGCGCCAGTTGGCCGTCCCGCCGTCGCGAACCCGCACCGAGGCTCAGGTCGGCCGCTCAGCGGGTAGCCGCGAGAGCGCCCCGCCGGAAACCCCGAAAAGGAACTTCCTATCCCTACCCTGCTATCGTTCCTCTGGGGTCGCTTGGGAACCCCGACGCGGAGGTTCCTCATGAGAACGCTCAGGTCGCTCTCCCTCCTTGCCCTCGCGGCCACGGGGTGTGGCAAGGACACCACCAGCTCCACCTGCGTCGACGCCGCCGTTTCGAGGCCGGCGGTCGAGTGCGGCGGCGGCCGCTGCCCCGCGATCGCGATCGCCGGCGACGCCCCCGCGGGGAACCCGGGCACGTTTCGTGGCTACGCCGATCCCACGATCGCCCACGACCCCGTTGCGGCGCTGCGGGTGTGGCTCGCGTACTCGTGGCCTCACCTCGTGCCCGGCCACGCGCCGAGCGGCAGCGCGGTCCTGATGGCGGCGGTGTCGACCCATCTCGCGCGCAGCGACGACGGCGGCGCGACGTTCTCGTACGTCAGCGAGCTGTGGCCGGCGATCCCCACCGCGGACCCGGAGGGGAGCGGCGCGGACGGCATCAGCAGCTCGGAGACCGCGTCGTTGACCGCGATCGCGTCGGGCGGCACGGTCACGTGGTATGGCGCCCACCTGCGCTACTTTCTCGAGCCCGAGACCGGCTACCACCCGAAGTACGGCACGAGTTGGACGGTCCGGATCGGCGCCGCGGCCTCCCCCGCGCAGCTCGCCACCGCGAGCGAGGCGGTGCTCGGCGTGTCGGGCACGGCGCCGGTCTATCGACCCGACGTACGGCTCGACCAGCTCGCGGGCGTGCCGATCGCGCGCTGCGCGATGCTCAACAACCCGACGCTGTTCGCGAAGGACGGCACGCTCTACCTGATCGTCGAGTGTCTCGCCTTCGTCGGCACCACCCTCGACTTCGCGCAGTCCACGACGCAGGTCTTCGCGACCGCGCCCGCCGGCCCGCCCTCGACGTGGAGGTGGCGCCACGCCGGCGTGCTCGCCGAGCACGGCCTCGCGCGGGAGCTCGGCGACGACACGATTCTGCAGCCCGACGTGTCGCTCGCCGCCGACGGCCGGCCGATCGCGATCGTGACGCCGGCGCATGCCGACGCCGCCGTCGCGGTCGGCACCGTCGGGGACGGCTGCGTGGCGCTCGAGCTCCTGTCGATCGATCCCCCCGTGCTCGCACGCGACTGCTCGGGGCGCGTCGTCGTGCGGGCCAGGATTGACGGCTCCGGTGTCGGGGCGTGTACCCACGACCTCCGCTCGGCGACCGGCATCGTGGCGACCACCCAGGCCGCGGGCGGCGGGACCTGGATGATCCACGCGTCGGGCGCGCGGCCGTGACCGCCGAGCCCCGAGTCAGGCCAGGTCGAAGAGCAGCACCTCGGTCCGGCCGTCATCTTTGAAGAGGGTCAGAGAGTGGCTCGGTAGTGCTCCCACCGAGTCTTCAGTTTCTTGATGAAGGCCTGGTAATCCGGCTCCCCCCTAAGGCTTTCGAGGTGCGGGTCCTTCTCGAAGTACG
>CAZZND010000315.1:0-1762 GCA_964655465.1 uncultured Actinomycetes bacterium | reverse complement strand
CCAAACACCGGGCGCGTCGACAACAGGATCCTCGTTTCACACCAGCCACCTAGGTCGCCAGCGTGGTCGCGATCGGGGTGAACGAGAAGGGGCAACGCACGATCTTGGGCGTGGCCACCGGCCAGAGCGAGGATCACCAGTTCTGGACGTCGTTCTTGCGCTCCCTGATCAAGCGGGGCCTGAAGGGCGTGCGTCTCGTGATCTCCGATGCCCACGAGCTCCTCGCCCTCGGCGACCCAGCGTGCGTACCAGCGTCCGAGCGTCTGGCGTGCGATCCCTGCCTCGGCGGCGACGTGGCAGATCGCACGACCTGCATCGACGCGCTCGCACAAGCGACGACGTCCCTCCGGGGTGAGCGGCGCGTTACTGTGAACCACGAGAGCCTCCTTCTCGTCCGGGTGCGGTTTTGACGCCACACATCTTCGGACGCGGGGAGGCTCTCCTACGTCAACGCCCCGCCTTTCGTGTCACCAACCTCATAGAGCAGAACAACTAGTCGCGCGCGAGAGCGGCGAAACGCCAGTTCTCCTTCTCGACGGTCAAGACGGTGTAGGTGTCGACCTGCGTCACGCCGGCGATCGAACGGATCTCGTCCAGCATCCTCACCATGTCGGCATTGTCTCGGCACACCATCTCCGCGAGAAGGTCGTACCCGCCCACCGTGCGCCCGAGGAAGATGATCTCAGGGAGTTCGCTCATCCGATCGACGGCCCGTGTCATCGCTGGCCCTTGCACACGCACCCCGAGATAGAAGTAGAGCATCCCGAGTTCCTTGGGGTCGATATCGACGACGAACCTCACGCCGAAGCGATGCACGAGGCGATCGATCCTCGCTCGGACCGTCGTGTCGGACACACCGAGACTCTTCGCCAGCCGCACGAAGGAGGTCCGGGCGTCTAGCTCGTACCGCTCCACGGTCCGCACTGTAGCGGCGGAGTGCTCCGCCGGTTGCGCGTACGCTCAGTCGCGGCCCATCCAGGTGGCCACGTCGGCCTCGTTGCCCTCGGCGTCGGCCACGGTCCACCATGCAGGGGCGAACCGGTCACTCACCAGGTGGCCACCGGCGGCGATCGCCGCCGCGACTCGCGCCTCCGCCTGGTCATGCGGCACCCAGACGTCGATGTGGATCCGGTTGCGCTGCGGGCGCGGCGCGTCCATCTGCTGGAACCAGAACGATGGCCCTTGGGAGTGGGGGTCGAGCAGGTCTTCGTCGCCCACCTGCCGGTAGCCGAGCACGGCGCGCCAGAACGGCATCACCTCGGGGTGGACGAGCGCGTCGATCGTGACTTGGACGATCTGCACGGCGGTCGGGTCGGCGGGGACGCTTAGCTCGCGGGCCGCCGCCGAGATCTCCCGGGCCAGCTCGACGTCGCGCTCGCTCAGCCAGAAGAAGTGCTCGGGCGTGGTCGTGGTCAGCCGCAAGGTCACGCCGTCGGGCCGCAGGTCGACGTCGGGGTGGTGGTTCGCGGAGTCGGCGAGCCTGCCGATCGCGTCCACCAGTGCGACGCCTGCCGCGAACGACCCGGTGCGAAAGTGCGCGTGTGCGACGTTCGTCAGTACTCGCCAGTCCTCGATGCCGGCGGCCTCGTGGAACTGCTGCGGCGTGATCGTCTCGGTCATGTCCGCACCGTAACGCTGTGGTTATGCTCACGGCTACCCCGACGAGGGAAGGCCGCCATCAGCCCGGCCACGGCGGGTCCTCCCCGACGAGCCCGTCCACGGACTCCCGGATGAGGTCGGCATGGCCGACGTGCCGCGCGTA
>CAZZND010000314.1:419-1763 GCA_964655465.1 uncultured Actinomycetes bacterium | reverse complement strand
TCAGCGTGGCCAAACCAGCGTTGCCCGTGATCGGCCGCGTGATGTTGAGTTGGTAGGCGCCCTGGGTCAATGCGGTCGCGGTGAGGAGCGCCGGGACCTGGAAGATGATCTGGCGATCATTCCATGAGTTGATCGTCATGTTCTGGGACGTTGTCGGCACACCGGGCGTGACCTTGAGAAGTTGGACGTTCCCTGTGAGGGATCCGGTGCCCCGTGAGGCGCCGAAGCCGAGTCCGGTGATGGTGATCGTGCGGTTGGCGCTGGAATCCCCGGTTCTCACGTAAGGCTTGGACACGGCGAACAGTTGCGGGGTCGTGTTCGTCGGCGCGCATTCGGCCGGGTGCCTTCCACCGCGACCGCGATGGTCCACGGGGCGAGGTCAGCCGCCAGGGTCAGATTCGGCCACAGCTGGAAGTTGGTGGCGATGACCCGGTACTGCGGGTTGTAATTCGGGTTGGGCTGGGTTGGCGTACCGGGGTCGTTGGCCACGAAGCGGTAGACGTTGGGGCACGGGCCGGCCGGGAGCGGGCAGTTGATCGTGCCGAACGAAGGCATGATGGCCTCGAACGTCCCGTTCGGATCGGTCTGCATGGTGTGCACCAGCCGGCCGCTGAAGTCGTACAGGCCGACGGGCAGATTCGGGATGCCCAGTTTCTCGCCGTAGAACAGCTCGGCCGGGTTGGTCGACAGGTTCAGGTCGTCGGTGACGATGCCCTTGAAGCGTCCGGGGACCGGGACATCGGTGAAGAAGTTGAAGGTCGGGGCGGTCGAGTGCTGGTCCTGGAGGGTGATCAGCTTCACGTCGCAGAAGGGCATGACGTCCCCCTCGAACACGCTGCCTCCGACATCGGCGAAGTTCGGGTTGTCGTACGGTGTCGAGGCTGGGACCGTCACGCCGGGCAGGAAGGTCGTGTTCATCACGTAGCCATCTGCTCCGGACCCGGCCACGTCCACGGTGTGGAGGGCGCCGGCGCACGGGGGCGGTGGGATCTGCGGGATGAACACGTCCCCGTCAAAGACGTTGACGTTCTCTTCGTTCCGCAGCTTGTATTTCGGCCGACCGAAGGCGTCGTTCGGAACCACGACTTCCACCAGGTAGTCGCCCGCCGGCAGAGGCTCGAGGTCGCCGCTGATGCACAGGCCCGTGGCCACGTCGAAGCCACCGAAGCACCCGTCGCCGAAGCCGTAGTTGCCGTTGACCGTCGCCTGGTCGCTGGCGTCACCCTGGCCGCTCATCGCAAAGGTCTCCAGGCATTCGTCATCGGGGTCGGGTGGCATCCACGGGAGGTCCCCACTGATGTCGGTGCCGTTCACGTCGCGTGGCACGCATCCGGTGGGCCGAGT
>CAZZND010000314.1:0-409 GCA_964655465.1 uncultured Actinomycetes bacterium | reverse complement strand
GACCGGCCGCGTCCAGGCCTCGGTGGGGGTCTGGTTCAGCAGCGGGCCACGGGCATAGGAGCCGTCCACGTTCAATTCGTATGCACCGTCGGCATCACACCGAGGTGGCGGGCCGGTGGTGGTCGTGCTGCACGGGATGGGCGCGTACAGGTTGACGTTCAGGCCGGAGATGCCGGCCTCGTAATCCTCGACCGCGGCCAGCCGGGCATCCAGCTCGTTGCGGGTCGTGTCGTAGAAGACGGTACCCACGATCCCGCCGTTCGTGCCCGGCTCATAGGCGCGGATGCCCCAATCGACGCGCGTGTCGATACCGACCAGGTGCAGCATGTCGAAGTCCACGCTGGCCGTCTGCAGCGTCGTCTCGGTGGGCTGGTTGTCGGTCTGGAAGGTGATGCCGGTGGTGTAGTAG
>CAZZND010000313.1:0-1769 GCA_964655465.1 uncultured Actinomycetes bacterium | reverse complement strand
GACCGCTGGCGCCTCTACCGTGTGGTGGGCTGAGAGATGGAGGTCCCGGACACCAGGTACACGTGGAGCGGAGATTTCTCGATCGCGTACCAGGTCTTCGGTGGCGGCCCGCTCGACCTCGTCTACCTCCCCCAGTTCCTCTCGAACGTCGAGTGGAACTGGATGGTGGCCGAGCACGCCCGGTTCATGAGGCGGCTCGCCTCCTTCTCACGCGTGATCGTGATGGATCATCGAGGGGTCGGGTGCTCGGATGGGCCGCCTCCCGGCCAGGCGGCGACGCTCGAGGAGAAGGTCGACGACGTCCTGGCCGTGCTCGGTGCCGCGGCGTCGTTCCGCGCCACGCTGTTCGGCGGTGGGCGGTCCGCGTTCGTCGCGATGCTCGCCGCGGCGGCGCATCCGGATCGGTTCGACAGCCTCATCCTGTTCAGTGCCTCGCCCAGCTGGATGCGATCCGAGGACCTCCCCTGGGAGGACTCCGAGGAGGATTGGCGGCAGAGCCTCGACATGTTCCACCGCTCCACCTCCACGCAGGAGTGGGCCTCCGCCTGGGCGCACCGCTTCGCTCCCTCGCTGCGGGATCCGGACATCCGATCGCTGGCCTCCTACAGCGCGGTCACCGGTGGGCACGGCGGGAGGATCGCGGAGGACGAGATGCTGAGCCGGGTCGACCTGCGAGCCCTCCTGCCGACGATAAGGGTCCCAACGCTCGTGCTCCATCGGACCGACGACCCCCTGCAGTCCGTGCAGAGCGGCCGGCTGCTCGCCGAGCGGATCCCCGACGCCAAGCTCGCCGAGCTCCCCGGCGGGGACGGCCTGCCGTGGATCGGGGAGGCGGATGCGGTGCTCGACCAGATAGAGCTGTTCCTTACGGGCGAGCGCCGTGCTCCGGAGCCTGATCTCGCACTCGCGACCGTGTTGTTCACCGACATCGTGGACTCCACCGCACAGAGCGCAGCGATGGGCGACCGCCGGTGGAGCGAGGTGCGCGAGCAACACGACGGGCTCGTCCGAGCCGAGCTGCGGCGCGCGCGCGGGCGTGAGATCAAGACGATAGGCGACGGGTTCCTCGCGACCTTCGATGGGCCCGCGCGCGGCGTCCGCTGCGCCGAAGCGATCGCGTCGGGCGTGAAGCCGCTCGGCATCGAGATCCGTGCGGGACTTCACACCGGCGAGGTGGCGTTCGAAGGCGACGACGTCGCAGGGCTCGGCGTGGCGATCGGGGCTCGGGTGGGCGCGAAGGCCGGCGCCTCAGAGATCCTCGTCTCCCAGACCGTGAAGGACCTGGTCGCGGGATCCGGCCTCACCTTCGAGGATGCCGGCGAGCACGAGCTGAAGGGCGTCCCGGACCGCTGGCGCCTCTACCGGGTGGTGAGTTGACGTGACCGACCTCAACCGGAACTTCGATGCGCCCGACGAGGTCGTCGAGCTGGGTGGCTGCACCGAGGAGCTGATCACGATCGGCGGGCTCACCCTGTCCCGGAGCACGCAGCCGGTCGGCTGGCGCTGGTCCGAGCACTTCAAGCATCTCGTCGGCGGCGACTGGTGCCAGGCCCGCCACATGGGGTACGTGCTTTCGGGCGTGCTGGGCGTCGGGCTGGAGGACGGCGCGGTCTACGAACTCGGGCCCGGCGAGCTGTACGACATCCCGCCCGGACACGACGGCTGGGTCGTCGGCGACGAGGCCTTCGTCGCCTACGACGTCGCCGGGGTCCGCTCGTTCGCGAGAGTCGATGAGAGCATGCAGCGCGTGCTCGGGGCCGTGCTCTTCA
>CAZZND010000312.1:0-1773 GCA_964655465.1 uncultured Actinomycetes bacterium | reverse complement strand
TGTCGACGCCGGGTGAAAACTGAGCACTTCTCGCCGGTTGAAAACTGAGCAGCTCCCGTAGGGAGCTTGGTTCTCAACCGATGCTCAGGTCCGATCGCGGACCTGAGGAGGAGGAGTGTTCAAGGTGCAGGAGTGGGCTGAGGTTCACCGGCTCCATGACGTCGATCACGTGAGCAAGGCGGCGATCGCGGCCAAGCTCGGGATGAGCCGCAACACCGTGTCGAGGCTGCTCTCGCTTCGCGAGTCGCCGCGTTATGAGCGAGGGCCGACCGGCTCGATGCTCGATCCGTTCAAAGACGAGATCGCGGCGATGCTGGATTCCGACCCGAAGGCACCTGCGACCGTGGTGCTGCAGCATCTGCGCCGCGGTGGCTATGCCGGGGGCATCACGATCTTGAAGGAGCATCTCGGGAAGGTGCGCCCGTCCTTCGTGTCGGCGCGCACCTTCCAGCGCACCAGCTACCTGCCGGGGGAGATCTCTCAGCTCGACTGGTGGCACACGGGCCGGCAGATCCCGGTCGGCAAGGGTGCGAGCAAGGAGGCCTTCGGTCTGGTCGCCACGCTGCCTCACTCCGCGGCCCATGCCGCGGTGTTCACGTTCGCACGCACGATGGGTGACCTGCTGGCAGCGGCCATGGGGTGCTTCGAGCGTCTCGGAGGAGCGCCCGAGAAGGTGGTGTGCGACAACGATCCTGGGATCGTGCGCGACCGCATCGACCGAAGGGCGATCCTGCACGATGAGGTGGCAGCGTTCTTCGGGGCATTGGGGACCAAGGTGATCGTGCTGAACCCCGGCGATCCTCAGGCCAAGGGCAGCGTCGAGCGGACCAACGGCTATTTCGATCGCTCGTTCCTGTCGCTCCGAAGCTTCTGCGATCTTCCTGACCTGCAGTCCCAGCACGACACCTGGGCGAACGAGATCGCCTTCAGACGCCATCACCGCCGCGTCGGAGCGATCGTGCACGACGCCTGGGTGGTGGAGCGAGGGTTCCTGCGCGCGCTGCCCGATCCCCGCCCCGACACGAGCAGGCACACCGAGGCGCGGATCTCGCGCGACGGCTTCTGCCGCGTGGCAGATGTCGACTACTCGGTGCCTCCCGGCCTCGCAGGACGCAGGGTCCAGATCCGGATCTCCCTCGGTGAGGTCGTGGCGCACCTGGAGGGCCACGAGATCGCCCGTCATCATCGAAGCTACGTCCCGGCCGACGTCGTGATCGCCCCTGCCCACGCTCGGGCACTGCGGCTGGCACGAGAGGCACGTTCGCGGCTGCGGGATGCGGGCGTCGAGGTGCCTGAGATCGACCTCGCTCGCTATGACCGCACCTTCGGCGTTGAACAGGACCGATCGCCGGACCCAGATGTCGACGCGGCTTCGGCGAACGGCTCACAGCCTCTCTCAGAGGCTCGTTTGACGGGAACAGCCCCATGAGCGGGCCGGGATCGGACATCGCCTTCTACTCCAGGGCACTCAAGGCCCCCAGGATCCGGGAGGTGGCACCGAGCCTCGCGGCCCGAGCTCGCGAGGAGTCCTGGGACTACGAGGTCTTCCTCGCCGCGGTCCTTTCCGAGGAGGTCTCATCCCGGGAAGACCACGGGGGTGCGAATCGGGTGCGTGCGGCTCGCTTCCCACAGGTCAAGACCGTGGACGACTTCGACTTCAGCTTCCAGCGCTCCATCAAGCGCACCCAGATCGCCCATCTCGCGCAGCTCGACTTCCTCGCCGAGGCACACAACGTCGTGTTCTTGGGGCCGCCGGGCACCGGCAAGACGCAC
>CAZZND010000311.1:0-1794 GCA_964655465.1 uncultured Actinomycetes bacterium | reverse complement strand
GATGGAGCGGGTTCCGCAGTCGCGTTATGGTCCGGTCAGCCGGGTGACGGCGGCTGCGTCACCGGCCCAGGCCGCGACGCAGCTCGCAAGGTGTCCCATCGTGAACATGCCGTGCGCGATGATCCCGGGGAACCCCGCCGCCCGCGCCATGTCGTCGTCTCGGTGCAGCGGATTGTGATCGCCCCCGGCCTCGGCGTAGGCAGCGACGTCGGCGGCGGTCACCAGGCGTTCTCGCCGCGGCAGCTCGTCGCCGACGCGCACGTCGCCGAAGGCGCGGCGGGTCACGGATCGGTCCCCCGCTCGATCATGGTCGAGCGCGCCGTCGCGACGAGTCGGTCGGCCGCGTCGCGCAGCTCCATCACCACGGTCATGAAGCCGGTGCCGCCGCGGACCTTGATCGACTCGATCCGCGCGCGGATCATCAGCTCCTCGCCTTCTTCGAGCGACCGCTCGTAGGCGAACTCCTGGTTGCCGTGGACGACCCTCGAGAAGTCCAAAGCCAGACGCGGATCCCCGATCACCTGCGGCAAGACCGTGAACTCGGCGGCCGTGAGGAAGGTCGGTGGCACGCCGGGCGCGTCCTGCCCGACCGCGCGCCGGAACGCCTCGACGCGCGCAGCATCTACGCTGAACGGGGTATCCGGGTAGACGATGCCTTGCACGGCTGGGTCCATGGCGCTCGCACGCTAGGAGGCGCGTGGCACCCGCGTCAAACGATGTGGACATCCGGCGAGCGGCGTCCCCCCTCCGGGGCCGCCCGAAATGGCCCACCCGGGCTACACGGTTCGAGCCCTTCCCCGGCCTACGATCCGGCCGTGAATAAGGGGGGGACGGATCGGTCTGGTACGCCCATCCGCGTCGTGATCGCCGACGATCACCGGTCGTTCGGCGAGGCGCTGCAGATCGCTCTGGACAAAGAGGACGACCTGACGGTCATCGAGGTGGTCGACGGCGGCCAGGAGGTCGTGCGCGCGGCCGCGGCCGACGAGCCCGACGTGGTCCTGATCGACCTGCGGATGCCCAACGTCGACGGGATCGAGGCCGCGCGTCGGATCCGCGATCAAGGGGCGTCGAGCGCCGTCATCATCTTGACCGGTGAGAGCGACGACGTGTCGCTCGCGCGCGCGATCCAGGCCGGCGCACGGGGGGTGGTCACCAAGACCGCGCCGCTTGCCGACCTGACCGACGCCATCCGGCACGCGCACGCAGGCGAGCCGCTGCACCGCCCCGCCGAGGTCAACCGGGCCTTGAAGACCGCGCGCGCGCGCACCGAGGCCGACAAGGAGCTCCAGCGGCGCGTCGGCCGGCTGACGCCGCGAGAGCTCGAGGTGCTGCAGGCGATGGCCTCGGGGGCGTCGAGCGCCACGATCGCCACGGACCTGGGGATGAGCCCGCACACGGTGCGCACCCACGTCCAGAACATCCTGACGAAGCTGCAGGTCCACTCGAAGACCGACGCGGTCGTCGCCGTCATCCGGATGGGCAAGGTCACCCCTCCCGACCTCGCCGTGCCGGAGCGGGGAACGCCCGAGGCCGGCCCGGAAGGGCCGGCCTCGGGTTAACCCGCGTGAGTCGCGCTTAGCGCGTTTCCTTATGCAGCGTGTGCTGCCGGCACCACCGGCAGTACTTCTTCATCTCGATGCGGTCGCGGTCGTTCACGCGGTTCTTGACCGTGTTGTAGTTGCGCCGCTTGCACTCGGTGCAGGCGAGCGTGATCTTCGGGCGGTTGCCTTCCTTGGCCATGACTCCCTACTTCACGATCTTGACGACGCGCCCTGCGCCCACGGTGCGACC
>CAZZND010000310.1:0-1831 GCA_964655465.1 uncultured Actinomycetes bacterium | reverse complement strand
GGACTAGGACAGGACGAGGACAGCCATGCCGCGAGGACGACGAGGCGATTCCAGAGGTCCGGCTCAGCTCAAACGCGCACGCTTCGTCCTCTTGTCCATCCTCCCCGTGCTGGCGCTGTCGTTCCTCATCGGCGGCGAGGCGAACGCGCAGGAGACCGTCACCGCGCTCGCGCCCTTGAGCCTGTCCGCCGGCACGGGTGAGAAACCGCAATCGAAGGTCTGGCGCCACGACGGCCGCTGGTGGGCGGTGCTGCCGAGCCCGACCGGGACCTGGCTGTGGCGCCTCGGGCCCGACAACGTGTGGGTGAACCTGCTCCGTCTGTCGACGAGCACGAGCAGCAAGGCGGACACGCTCCAGATCGGCAGCGTCACGCACGTGCTGCTCCACACCGGCAACGGACAGCTGGTCTCGCTCGAGTATCAGCCAGGCTCCCAGACCTACGCCCTCTGGTCGCAGCGCCCGACGACGACGTCGATCAGCCTCTCGAGCAGCGAGACCGCGACCATCGACATGGATTCGACGGGCCGCATGTGGCTCGCCACCGACACGAGCGACGACATCGTCGTCTACTACAGCAACTTCCCCTACTCCACCTTCCAGGGTCCGATCGTCATCGCGCAGAACACCTCGAGCGACGACATCGCCTCGGTGAAGGCCATTCCCCTCCCCGGCGTGCCGAGTATCGGCGTCCTCTGGTCCGACCAGAACACCGAGCGCTTCGGCTTCCGCCTCCACGTCGACGGCATGGACCCGCTCCTGTGGATGCCCGACGAGGTCCCTGCCGAGCAGTCGGCTCTGAACGTCGGCGGCGGCATGGGCGACGACCACCTGAGCATGAAGGCCGCCTCCGACGGCACGCTCTACTGCGCCGTGAAGACCTCATACAACTCGAGTGGCTTCCCGCAGATCGCGCTCCTCAAGAGACACCCGGGCGGCACCTGGGACAACCTCTACCTCGTCGACGATGGCGGTACGCGTGGCATCGTGCTGTTGAACGAAGCCACAAACCGCATTCGTGTCGTGTGGCGCGAGGACAGCCACGACAACATCGTGTACCGCGACTCGCCCGCGGGCACGATCAAGTTCGGCTCCACGGTGACCCTGATCCCCGGCGTCGTCAACGATCCGACCAGCACCAAGGCGAACTGGACCGACGAGCAGGTCGTGATCGCCTCCGGCAAAGGGGTCTTGATCCGACGGCTCACGACCACCACGATGTCGACGACGACCACGACCAGCCTGGCCACCACGTCCACGTCGACGAGCACGATCTCAACGACGACTACGACCGTCCCGGGCGGCGGCACGGTCGAGGTGCGCGTCACTGCCAACTCGGACGACGCCGAGGAGGTGACGGGCACCGTCAAGCTGACGAGCTCGGATCTGCAGCTGGTCACCTACGGCCGCCACGTTCAGACGGTCGGCATGCGCTTTGCCGGCGTCGCCATTCCGAAGAACGCCGTCATCTTGAACGCCTACGTGCAGTTCCAGGTCGACGAGGCCACCACGACCGCGGTCTCGCTCCAGATCAAGGGCCAGGCGAGCGACAACGCCCTCACGTTCACCACGGCGACCAACGACATCTCCTCACGGCCACGGACATCCGCGTTCGTGACCTGGGGGCCGGTCGGCTGGCCGACCCTGGGAGTGGCCGGCGTTGACCAGCGGACGCCGAACCTGGCGAGCGTCGTCCAGCAGATCGTCGACCGCAGCAACTGGAGCAGCGGCAACGCCCTCGCGATCATCATCACGGGCACGGGGAGCCGGGTCGCGGTGGCGCACGACGGCATCCCTGCGGCTGCGCCGTTGCTGCACGTCGACTTCGGTCCG
>CAZZND010000309.1:0-1844 GCA_964655465.1 uncultured Actinomycetes bacterium | reverse complement strand
GAAGCAGTGGTATCGGATCGCGTCGTCGCCGACGTGATTCGGCATCATGCAGTCCGGGCAGGTCATGTCCGCCATACGCGGTCAGGCATCGGCCACGATCGCCGTCACCTGAAGCATCCGCTCCTGCAAGGCATCCGGATCGTCGGCCAGCACGGTCACGTGGCCGATCTTACGTCCGGGCCGGGGCTCCTTCCCGTAGCGATGCAGGTGGGCTTCGGGCACCGTTAGGACCTGCGCCTCCTCGGGCATCGATCCGATCACGTTCACCATGCCGGCGACCCGATCCATCGACGTGTCGCCGAGCGGCAGGCCGCACACAGCGCGCAGGTGGTTCTCGAACTGGCTCGTCCGTGCACCCTCGATCGTCCAGTGGCCGGAGTTGTGGACGCGCGGCGCCATCTCGTTGCCCAGGAGCCCCTCCCCCGACTGGAACAGCTCGATGGCGAGGACGCCGACGTAGCCGAGGCGCTCCATCACAGCGGTGGCGTGGCGCTCGGCGTCGGCCGTCAGGCGGGGAGTCAGACCCGGGGCAGGCGCCGTGGTCGTCCGAAGGATGCCGTCGACGTGGTGGTTCTCGACGACCGGCCAGAACGCGGTTCCGCCGTCGCGGCCACGAACGCCGATGATCGAGACCTCGCGGTCGAACCGGACGAATGCCTCGAGGATAGACGGCACCTCGCCGACCGAACGCCACGCATCCTCGGCGAGCTCCTCGTGCCGGATCACCGCCTGGCCCTTGCCGTCGTAGCCGAGCCGGCGGGTCTTCAGGACGCCAGGGAGACCGACGGCCGCGATCGCCGCCCGGAGAGAGACGAGATCGTCCACGGCCGCGAACATCGGGACCGGCAACCCGACCTCGGTGAACAGCGTCTTCTCGGCGAGCCGGTCCTGGGAGACCTCGAGCGCCTCGGGCGGTGGGTACAGCGGGACACCGCGCTCGGCGAGGAACCGCGTGCTCTCGGCGGGCACGTTCTCGAACTCGTAGGTGATGACGTCGGCGCCGTCGGCCAGCGCGAGCAGCGAGTCACGGTCGTGGTAGGCGCCGACGATCGCCGGAGCGACCTGCGAGGCCGGTGAGTCGGACGCCGGGTCCAGCGTCGTGCACGAGATGCCGAGGTCATGACCGGCGAGGGCGAGCATACGGCCGAGCTGGCCGCCGCCGACGATGCCGACGTGCATCAGTCGACGAACGGGTCGGGGTGGTCCAGGACCGAGGCGGTCTGCGTCTCGCGGAAGGCCACGAGCCGCTCGCGCACGTCCTCGTCCTCGAGCGCGATCACGGCAGCCGCGAGCAGCGCCGCATTGATGGCGCCGGGCCGCCCGATCGCGAGCGTTCCGACCGGCACGCCTGCCGGCATCTGCGCGATCGACAGCAGCGAGTCCATCCCCTTCAAGGAGTGCGACTCGATCGGCACACCGAACACCGGCAGGTGCGTGTGGGCGGCGGTCATCCCCGGCAGGTGTGCGGCGCCGCCTGCGCCGGCGATGATCACCTTCAGGCCTCGGTCGGCCGCGGTCTTCGCGTACTCGGCCATCAGGTCGGGTGTGCGATGCGCCGACACGACGCGGGCCTCGAACGCGACCCCGAGCTCCTCCAGCGTGTCGCAGGCGTGCTGCATGGTCTCGCGGTCGTTGCGCGACCCCATGATCACCCCCGCCACCGGCTGCTTCATACGTCGGAGTCTAGCTGCGGAGCGCCTTCCGCCACGCGGGGGGCATCGCGCCGGAGAACGCGAGATCCTTCGCTCCGAGCCACCGGGCCAGCTCGTCGATCGCCTTGCGCACCGCGTCGGCATCGCCGTCGCGCGAGCCCTCCTCCGCGTGCACGGCGTTGATCGCCAGCA
>CAZZND010000308.1:1016-1846 GCA_964655465.1 uncultured Actinomycetes bacterium | reverse complement strand
CCCGGGACGGACCCGCCGGCGTTGCCCCTCCGCCTTCCCCGCGGCGGCCCGGACCCCGCCGTGTAGCCCACGACGGGCTTCGTCACGTGCTCGGCGATGAACGCAGCCGCGCGCTCCTCGTCGTCGCCGCCGATCTCGCCGGTCATGATCATCAGGTCGGTGTCGGGGTCGGCCTGGAACAGCGTGAGCGCCTCGATGAACCCGATCCCGTGGACCGGGTCGCCGCCCATCCCGATGCAGGTGGACTGCCCGATCCCCTTCGACGTGAGCTCGTGCACGATCTGATAGACGAGCGTGCCGCTGCGGCTCACGAACCCGACCCGCCCGGGCGAGCACACCTCGCCGGGGATGATCCCGACGTTCGCGACCCCCGGCGTGATGACGCCGGGACAGTTCGGCCCGACGAGTGTCGTCTCGGTCCCCTTCAGGTGGGAATGCACGTGCGCCATGTCCTTCACGGGGATGCCCTCCGTGATACAGACGACGAGGTCGACCTCGGCGTCGGCGGCCTCCAAGATGGCCTCAGCGGCGAACCGGGGGGGCACGAAGATCATCGACGTGTTGGCTCCGGTCTCGCGGACGGCATCGGCGACCGTGTCGAACACCGGGATCCCTTCGACGTCCTGACCGGCCTTGCCCGGGGTCACCCCGGCCACCACCTGCGTGCCGTAGGCGCGGTCGCGCAGCGTGTGGAACGTGCCCTCGGAGCCGGTGATGCCCTGGACGAGCAGGCGCGTGCCGGCGCCGACGAGGACACTCATGCAGCCGCCCCCGCCAGCCGTGCGGCCTCGGCGGCGGCCTCGTCCATCGTCGCCACGGGGACGATCCAC
>CAZZND010000308.1:0-1006 GCA_964655465.1 uncultured Actinomycetes bacterium | reverse complement strand
GGGTGGGCGGCCTGCGCGAGGATCCGCCGGCCTTCCTCCGCGTTCGTGCCGTCCAGACGCACGACCAGCGGCACGGTCGCCTCGACGCGCCCGAGGGCCTCGAGGATGCCGCCTGCCACGACGTCGCAGCGGGTGATCCCCCCGAAGATGTTGATGAAGACCGCCTTCACCGATGGGTCCGAGAGGATCACCTCGAGCGAGGTCGCCATGGTGTCAGCGCTCGCGCCCCCGCCGATGTCCAGGAAGTTCGCCGCACGCCCGCCCGCCTGCGCCACCACATCGAGGGTCGACATCACCAGACCGGCGCCGTTGCCGATGATCCCGACCTCGCCGTCGAGCTTCACGTACTGCAGGTCGGCGTCCTTCGCCCGCTTCTCCACTGGGTCGATCGGGAACTGCGACGCGAGCGACTCGATGTCGGGGTGACGGAACAGCGCGTTGTCGTCGATGGTGACCTTCGCGTCGAGCGCGACGACGCTGCCATCGTCGAGCTGCACGAGCGGATTGATCTCGACGAGCGTCGCATCGGCCTCCTGCAGCAAAGCCCAGACCTTGCGCAGCACCTCGCCCGCCCCTTCGCGCGCCGCGGCGGGCAGCGTGCCGGTCAGCTCGCGGACATGCCACGCGCGAAGGCCGAGACCGGGATCGACGTGCACACGCCGGAGCGCCTCGGGGCGCTCGGTGGCGAGCGTCTCGATGTCGACGCCGCCTTCGGCGGTCATCATCCCGAGGTACTCGCCGTTGGAACGGTCGAGCAGGAACGACGTGTAGAACTCACGGGCGATCGGTAGCAGTTCCTCGACCAGGACCTGCGTGACCTCGTGGCCCTTGAAGTCGCTCCCGAGCATCCGCGCCGCCTCTTCCGCCGCCCCTTCCGGCGAATCGACCAAGACCACGCCGCCGCCCTTGCCGCGGCCACCCACCTGGACCTGGATCTTGACGACGGAGCGTCCCCCCAGCTCGCGCGTGGCTGCGGCGGCCTCCTCCGGGGTGGTCGCGACGATGC
>CAZZND010000307.1:0-1854 GCA_964655465.1 uncultured Actinomycetes bacterium | reverse complement strand
GGTGGCGGCCCTGCACGGCCTCGCTGCCGTCTTCGAGTGGCTCGCTGACGGCGCCACCGGCGAGAGCCCCACCACCGGCCTCCCGGATGCGGAGCTCAACGTGTTCGGGAGGTTCGTCCTGGTTCATCGTCGCCTCCCCACGTCGTGGGCCGACGCCCCGATCGGAGCCCGCGAAGAGCGCATGGAGGCGATGGCGGAACCTCCCGCGTGGTCGGAGCCCGTCCGCGACGTCTGGAACCTCCTGCTGATCGAGCTCCAAGAGGCCCGTGAGTCCAGGGATGTCGTTGGAGGGCCCGAGTCCTAATCCTCGAGGCGAACGACCGACGAAGGGTGTGGCGACATGGTCAAGGGGATCCTCGAAAGGCTGGCCGACGGTCCGGTGCTCGGTGACGGTGGGTACCTGTTGGAGCTGGAGAAGCGGGGCTACGTCCAGGCCGGGCCGTTCACCCCGGAGGTCGTGATCGAGCACCCGGACGCGCTCGCGCAGCTGCACCGCGAGTTCCTGCGCGCCGGGGTCGACGTGCTCCAGACCATGACGTTCTATGCCAGCGACGACAAGCTCGCGACCGTCGGCCTGCAGGGCAAGGTCGACGACATCAACCGGAACGCGGTGCAGGTCGCGCGTCAGATGGCGGCCGAGGGCGACGCGCTGGTCGCGGGGAACCTCTCCCTCACGTGGGCCTACGATCCCGAAGATCCCGTGAGCGCCGACCATGTGCGAGGTCTCTTCGACCGGCAGTTACAGGACCAGACCGACGCCGGCGGCGTGGACCTCTGGATCGGCGAAACGTTCTCGTTCGTCGGCGAGGCGCTCCTGTTCGTCGAGCGCGCGAAGCGCACCGGCATCCCGGTGATGGCGACGATGTGTTTCGAGCAGCCGGTTCCGCGCTCCTACGAAGGTGACACGCCGGCCGATCGCGCCCGGAAGCTCGTCGACGCAGGTGCTGACATCGTTGGGGTCAACTGCCTGAACGGCCCGGAGCAGCAGTTGCGGGTCGCCGCCGAGATGCGCGAAGCGGTCTCCGTCTACCTCGCCGCACAACCGGTCGCCTACCGAACCACCGATGACCAGCCGGACTTCACCGCGACCAGCAGCTTCCCCTACGGACTGGACCCGCTGCAGCTCTCACGACAGGACATGGCCGGATACGCCCGGCAAGCGAGGGACACGGGCATCAACTACATCGGCTCGTGCTGCGGCTCGGTCCAGGCGCATGTACGAGCGATGGCGAAGGTGCTCGGCAAGCTGCCCTCCGACGAGCGGGAGTGGAAGTCATCGACCGGCAAGGTCATGTCCGCCTACGAGTACCGCGATCACTCTGAGACCGAGATCTGATCCGAGGAGTCGCCTCGGCGTAGACGGACTGTGACTTGGCGGGAGCACAGGCGCGTGAAACTACGGCGGATCGCGATCGCGGTTGCCCGGCTAGTCGCTGCTGTACGAGATCCGGCCGTGACGGCTCACTCGTCGCGGCCGTAGAGGAACTCGCCCGTCTCCTCGTCGAGGAAGGCCGTAACGCCGCCCATCTCAACCGCTCGCTCGATCGAGTCGTGCCACAAGATGCCGGGACGGAGCCTCGCCTCGGCCTCGTCCGGCGTGAACGAGTGCAGGGTGCGGGCGTCGGCGGGGGTCCACCCCTCGCGCCCGATCAGCTCCCCGGGGTCGGTGCCCGCGAGCCAGCACGCCATGGCGCCGCTCGGCTCCCGAGCGACCTGGAGCCAGTCGCACGCCGATGGGCCGTCGACCTCGTCGAGCGCGGCGATGTCGCGCCACGAGGTGCCGTCGTAGGCGACCAGGTCCGAGACGTCGACGCCCCTCCCGATCGCGTCCATCGTGTCCCCGAGCGTCAGGAA
>CAZZND010000306.1:0-1855 GCA_964655465.1 uncultured Actinomycetes bacterium | reverse complement strand
ACCGAGAACCCTTCAACTCCACCAGCAGCAGACACGTGTCTGTCTACGGACGCTGAGCAGGCGTTCGGACGCAGCTGACCTACGGCCCCAGGTTGTAGCCGAGCCGCCGCGGGAGCTTCGCCACGAAGTCGACGAACGGGTTCGGCTCCTCGCCGGCGTCGATCGAGACCTCGCGGCGGTGGATCGCGTGGTTCGCGACCATCACGCCCGGTGACCGGATGGGTTCGGGCGGGAACCTCCTCGGCTCCTCGTCCACGAGCGGCAGCGTGAGCACGTCGTCGAACCGGCCGAGCGTGCGGTGCGACAAGATCCTGCCCGCCAGGTGCGCGGGGCCGACGCCGTTGCCCGTATAGCCCAGGCCGTAGTGCACGTTGCCGCTGGGGAGCGTCCCGAAGAACGGCTCGTGCCGACCCGAGACGTCGATCGGGCCACCCCACCCGGCCTCGATCGGCACGTCGGCGAAGGTGGGGAACATGCGGTGCAGGTCGCGGATCGCGACGCGGAGGGAGCCCTCGTCGTAGGCGTAACGGTGGTCGATCGTTCGGGCCATGTCGGGCTGCATGCCGCCGATGCCGAACGCGATCCGCCCGTCGGGCGTGGTCCGGACGTAGTGGACCGCGGCGCGGTAGTCGGCCAGGCTGACGCCGGTCGTCCACCCGATCGCTTCCAGCTTCTCGGGCGCAGGTGCGGTGAGCACGATGTAGGAGCCCCGCACCGTGATCACGCGGCGGAACGCCTTCCAATGCTGGGCCCACGCGTTCATCGCGAGCACGGCCGCGCCCGCGGTCACGGTCCCGCCGGGGGTCTCGGCGCGGACCGGCGTCCCGGCGCCGAACCGGGTGACGGGCGTCTCCTCATAGATCCGCACCCCGGCGGCCATGAGCGCGTTCCGCAGGCCACGGGCCAGGCGGGCCGGTTGGACGGTGGCGCCGTAGGCCATGTGGACCCCGCCCCGGATCGCAGGCGAGTCGACCCGCGCCCGCATCTCGCCCGCGCTCAACACGTGCAGGTGGTCGCTGAGACCGAGTCGGTCGAACGTGATCACCTGGTCCGCCCACTCGCCGACGTGCGCCACCGCGGTCGCCGCGGTCAGCTCCCCGTCGGGGCGGAACCACGCATCGAAGCCCTGCTCCTGGCAGAACTCGCCGATCGCGCGGACGCTCGCCTCGCCCTCCTCGCACAGCCTGATGGCCGGCTCGTCGCCGTAGCGCTTGCTCAGGCGGGGCAGACCCTGCCAGAACGAGTTCACGAAGCCGCCGTTGCGCCCGCTCGGGCCCCCGCCGCAGATGTCCTGCTCGACGAGCACCACGTCGACGCCGGGGTCGAGCTGCTTCAGGAACCAGGCGGTCCACATCCCGGTGTAGCCGCCGCCGAGGATGAGGACGTCTGCCTTGGTGTCGCCCTCCAGGCGGGGCGCAGGGTCGCCGGCGAGCTCGGGCAGCGCGAGCGCTTCGCGCAGCCACCAGCTGCGGCCTTGGTCGGGCGGGACTCCGATCTCATGGTCGGCGGACACTGGCCACGCAGTCTACGAGGGGTCGCCGGTTGCGGCAGTTGTTACCTTGGGGGCTTCTCCATCCGAGCTTCGTCGAGGAGGTTCACCCCGATGGCAGGCGAGCGGCAGCGTCCCCGCAGCTGGGAAGTGACCGAAGGCCCCGAACGGGCGCCGGCTCGCGCCATGCTCCGCGCCGTCGGGTTCGCCGAGGAGGACTTCGCCAAGCCGCAGGTCGGGGTCGCGAGCAGCTGGAACGAGGTGACCCCCTGCAACTACCACCTCGACAAGCTGGCCGCCCTCGAGAAGGAAGGCGTGCGCCAAGGCGACGCCGTCCCCATCGAGTTCACGACGATCGCGGTCTCC
>CAZZND010000305.1:0-1877 GCA_964655465.1 uncultured Actinomycetes bacterium | reverse complement strand
CGGTGTGAGTATCGGCACCGACATCCCAGGCGAGCCTGAACAGAAGGGAGGCTCACATGCGGAGGCTCTTGATGGCCGGCGCGGTCGGGCTCATGGTCATCTCCCTCACGGCCTGCACGGACTCGGGTTCGAGTTCCGCCGCCCAGGCGGCGCTGCAACGGGACGCAGACAGCTGGAGGATCGACCAGATCGAGAAGGACTTCCACCAAGCCACCACGATGAAGGACATCGACCTGATGATGGGCCTGTGGGCGCCGAACGCGACGTTCACGGTGGGTCCGGGGGAGACCGCGGCGGGTCAAGACGAGATCCGGCGGTTCTGGCTCGAGAAGTCGATCGCGTTCAAGCCTGCGACGCACTGGATCTCGGACCACCCGGGGTATAAGGTCGAGATCACGGTCAACGGCGACCGGGGCACGTTGCACTTCGAGTGCCATTACGTCGACTACGACATCGGCAAGATCGCGGCGGTCACGGTCGCCGATCTGGATGTCGCGCGGATCGACGGACGGTGGTCGATCACCAATATGGTGGGTGGAACGACGACGCTGTCCCCCTGAGCCATGTCGGACGCTCTGGCGCCGAAGCAACGAAAGGCCGTCGTCGGCGGGAAGCCGCGGCTGAGCCGGGGTGACAACCCGCTCGTCCGAGCCGTCGGCCGCCAGCCGGCACGCGTCCACACCAAGCTGCTCATCGCGTTCGTGGGCACGTCCTTGCTGCTCGTCGCCGTCGGCCTCCTCGGGCTGCGCGTGCTCGGCCAGTCGAATGATCGGGTCTCGAGCCTCGGGCCGCTCCAGGAACGAGCCTTCGCCTACGGCCAGCTCCAGCGCGACGCGTCATACATCCGCGCTCTGCTCGCGGAGAACCCGGGACGAGACCTCTACAAGTTCTGGACGGGGATCCCGCCTGGAACGCGGAAAGAGGTCGTCGCCGTCGACAAAGCCCTCGTGAACGCCGTCGCTCGGTTCGGGCCTGGAACCGCCGCCGACCGCCTCGGAATCATCCCCCCTCCGGAGGACGAACGCTCCCTCGGTCAGATGCGCCAGAAGGCAGAACACCTCGCGACGCTGATGCCGCGGATCATCGAACTCGACCTCCTACCGGAGCCGGGCGAGCGCTGGGTGATCCTCCGTCAACGGGCCGAGCGGCTCGCGACGGATCTGTATCAGGAAGCCGCGGTGCTCGCCAATGGAGCGACCGCGCAGATCGACGACCTGATCGCGAGCAACGCGAGCTCGTACGAGCGCTCTCGGAACCTCTTCATCGGCGTCGCGATGGGGGCGCTCGTCCTCGCGCTGCTGCTGGGGTTCGTCCTCTCGTGGTCGGTGATCGGACCCATCCAAGGGATCGACTCCCGGCTGGCCGCGATCGCGTCCGGTGACTTCTCGGGACACGTCGAGGTTGAGAACCGCGACGAGCTGGGTGCGCTGGCGGTGAACGTCAACCGGATGAACGACGAGCTCCGCCGTCTGTACGCGGAGCTCGAGGCCACAAGCGAGCACAAGTCGGAGTTTCTCGCCAGCATGTCGCACGAGCTGCGGACCCCGCTGAACGCGATCATCGGCTTCTCGCAGGTGCTGCGTGACGAGATGTTCGGCCCGGTCAACGAGAAGCAGGCGGAGTACCTCGACGACATCCTCTCGTCGGGGAACCATCTGCTCTCGCTGATCAACGATGTCCTTGACCTGTCGAAGGTCGAGGCGGGACAGGTCGAGCTCGAGGTTCGGCCCTTCTCCGTGCGGGAGGCACTCGAGCGCGGCGTGGTGATGGTGCGCGAACGGGCGACGGAGGGCGGGGTCCAGGTCGAGCTCGAGGCGGATCCGGATGTCGACATCGTCGAGGGCGACGAGCGCCGGATACGGCAGGTCGTCTTCAAC
>CAZZND010000304.1:0-1882 GCA_964655465.1 uncultured Actinomycetes bacterium | reverse complement strand
GACGACGCTCCGACTGATCGCCGGGCTCGAGGCGGCCGACGAGGGCGAGATCCGCATCGTGGGCGCGCGCGTGAACGATACGCCGCCGTGGCAGCGGGACATCGCGATGATGTTCCAGGACTTCGCGCTGTTCCCGCACATGACCGTTGCCCGCCAGGTCGCCTTCGGGCTCGAGATGCTGCGCCGCCCCGCCGCGGAGATCCGGCGGCGCGTCGCCGACACGCTGGCCGCCTTCGAGATCGCGGCGCTCGCCGACCGCAAGCCCGATACGCTCTCCGGCGGCCAGAAGCAGCGCGTGGCGCTCGCCCGCGCGCTGATCACCGAGCCCCGTCTCCTGCTGCTCGACGAGCCGATCGGCTCGCTCGACTACAGCCTCCGCGAGGCGGTGATGCTCGAGCTCCGGGACGTCCAGCGGCGCCTCGGCATCTCGTTCATCTGGGTCACTCACGACCAGAACGAGGCGTTCTCGCTCGGCGATCGGGTCGTCGTCATGAACCACGCCCGCATCGAGCAGGTCGGCGGTCCGGAGGACATCGCCGAGCGTCCGCGCACGCGGTTCGTCGCCACGTTCGTCCAGGGCACCAACGTCTTCGACGGCACCGTGGAGAGCGTGGACGCCGAGCACGTCCGCGTGCGCACGTCGACCGGCAGCTTCCCGGTGCCCCGCGCGGGCCGGTCGCCGGCGGCCGGCGAGTCGGTGTCGTTTTCGGTACGGGCCGCGCTCCTCACCGCGCAGCCCGGCCCCGAGCACGTGAACCAGGTGGCCGCGGTCTGCCACGCCGTCGAGTACCTCGGCGCGATCCGTCGCTACGACTTCCGTCTCGGCGACGGGCAGTCGCTGAAGCTCGAGGAGTTCACCGGCCGCGGCCGCCGGCTCGCGGAGGGCGAGCCCGTCACGCTGGGGTGGCGCATCGAGGACGGCGTGCTCCACGCGCCGGCGGAGGAGCCGGCGTGAGCACCCTTCGCGACCGGTCGCCGGCGAGCTACGCGCTCGCCGGCCCCGCCGGCCTCTGGATGCTGGCCGCGCTCGTGGTGCCGACCATCTTCATCGTCTGGGTGTCGCTCTGGGCGGCCCGCGGGTTCACGCTCGCGAGCCCGCTGACCTTCGCGAACTACGCCAAGTTCTTCGTACGACCGGCCTACGTGCGGGTGCTCGGCGACACCGTGCAGCAGGCGCTCCTGATGATGCTGATCACCGGCGTCATCGGCTACTCGATCGCCTACTTCCTCGTCGTCCACGTGCGGCGCCCGGGATTCCAGCTCGCGCTGTTCCTGCTCCTCGTCGTGCCGTTCTGGACGAGCGCGCTCATCCGCACGATCGCGTGGATCCCGTTCCTCGGCGTCAACGGCGTGATCAACCAGGCCCTGCTCCTGATCGGCGCCGTCGACCGTCCCGTGGAAGCGTTCCTCTTCTCGCGCACGGGCATCACGCTCGCCCAGGTGTCCTTCTACACGCTGCTCGCCACCGGCCCGGTCGTCTACACGCTCCGCAACGTCCCGCGCTCGCTGCCCGAGGCCGCCCAGTGTCTCCGGGCGACGCCACTCCGCGTCTTCTGGCGCATCGTCTTCCCGCTGACGTTGCCCGGCGTGGTGATCGGGCAGATCCTGGTGTTTCTCAGCGTCATGGCGGACTTCGCGACCGCGCAGGCCATCGGCGGCCACAAGTTCGCGTTCCTGGGCAACCTGGTCATCCTGCTCTACGACTCGGGACAGATCGCCTTCGCGGCGGTCGTCGCCGTCCTCCTGATGCTCGCGATGCTCCTCGGGGTCGCCGTCCTCCTCAAGCTCGTTGACATTCGGCGGCTCGGGGCACCATGATCCCGTGGCGGACGCGGCAACGACTCGTCACGGCCACGCTCGGCGCGGTTACCGTGGGGTTCCT
>CAZZND010000303.1:0-1897 GCA_964655465.1 uncultured Actinomycetes bacterium | reverse complement strand
TCTCCTCGAACTGCTTGATGAACTCCGACAGCTCCAGGAGGGTCATCTCCTTGAATCGCGCGAGCAGATCATCGGTACTCAGCTTGGTCGTAGCCATCGCTTACTCCTCCTCGTTGCTCTCGTTCTTAGACTCCGCTTCGACCTCGGGCTCTGCTTCGGCCGGGAACTTCGCCTTGTAGGCCTCGAGGACGCTCAGGAACTTCGACTGCACGCCGACGAACAACGCCGCCGCGCGGGACATCTCGCCCTTCATCAGACCGGCGATCTTGGACAGCATGACCTCGCGGCTCTCGAGGTCGGCCAGTCTGTTCGCCGCCGCCCCGTCGAGGACGGCGCCGTCCATGTAGCCGCCCTTCAACACCAGGGCGGGGAACCGCTTGCTCGCGGCCTTCAGCGCCTTGGCCGCGGCGACGGGGTCGCCGCCGATGAACGCCACCGCGCTGGGGCCGGAGAGCATGGCCTCCAGCTCCGCGAGGCCAGCGTCGGCCGCAGCACGGGCCATCAGGGTGTTCTTGATCACGGCGAAGCTGGTGTCGGTCTCCCGGAGGGACCGGCGCAGCTCCCCGATCTCGGCCACCGTGAGGCCGCGATACTCGGCGAGCAGCAGAGCGTTGGATCCGTCGATCCGCTCCTTCAGCTCGGCGACCCGTGCGACCTTCTCAGGGTTGGCCATCGCGCCTCCAACTGCTCCAGATAACGAAAAACGCGTCCCCGCAGACAGCGGAAGACGCGCACGTGGTGCACCTTCGGTTCGCTGCCTCGGCAGGTACCCCGTGGGGATTACGCGCGAACGCTCCTGCTGTCTACGGCTCCCGAGGAGAGTACGCAGCAGGGGCAGGTCGCGACAACCCGGCGCTCACGCGGCGATCTACGGCAGCCGAGAGGCGAGCGACGGGTCGAGCGCGATGGCCTGGTCGAGCTGCGCAGCGGCTTCGTCGAACGAACCGGCTTCGAGAAGCAGCAAGCCAAGGTTGAGATGCCCCTCGGCGTGCGTGGGCTCGAGGAAGATCACCTTCCGATACAGGTCCATCGCCTCCACGGCATCGCCGGCTTCCGCACGCAGGATGGCGAGGTTGTACAGCGCCGGGACGAAGGAGGGATCCTGCTCGGTCGCCGAGCGGTAGTACCCTTCGGCCAGATCGACCCGATCGCGCTGCTGCTCGATCAGCCCCATGTTGTACCGCGCGTAGATGTTCTCCGGTTCCTCGTCGAGAACCGCGAGGAAGGCGTCCTCCGCAGCCGCGACGTCGCCGCGTTCCTGGGCGTCCAGCCCCTGTTGGAGCGTCGAGTCGACATCGATGGATGAGCACGCAGCCAGGAACAGCAGGACGAGCACCGGGATACCTGCAGCCGATCGGATCATCGTTCGCATCGTAGACGATCGGTCGAAGCCGAACGCGGAAGGGGCGGCCTGCCGGCCGCCCCTTCCATCGGTTGCCCCGAGCCCATCAGGTCGCACAGATCGCGTACGCCGTGACGCTCCAGTTGGAGCTATAGGGGTCCGTCTCGATGGCGGCCGCCGTCCACTCGCCGGTCGCCGACGGGTAGCTGGACACCGCGGTGACCGCGCCACCCGGGTTCGTAAGGACGTACCCACCGCCGAACACCTTCTCCCCGGCGAGGCACGTCACCGTGACACTCTTGTCGGTCGAGTTGCTCGCCGACGCGTTGGATCGGATCGTCACGCTGGCGATCGTCCCATCGGCACCGTCAGCTCCGGGGGCACCGTCAGCTCCGGGGGCACCGTCGGCGCCCGCCGGACCCTGTGGACCGGGGGCACCGTCAGCTCCGGGGGCACCGTCAGCTCCGGGGGTACCGTCGACACCGTTGGTACCGTCGATGCCGTTGGTACCGTCGATGCCGTTGGTACCGTCGATGCCGTTGGTACCGTCGATGC
>CAZZND010000302.1:0-1906 GCA_964655465.1 uncultured Actinomycetes bacterium | reverse complement strand
GCGCTCGGTCGCCGCCGAGATAGGGATGCCGAAGGCGGATCGCGGGAGCATCGAGCACCCGCTCGGCGACCCCGGCTGAGCGGGTGCAAGGCCGCGCGCCCAGGCGCTCAGCCCAGCTGCCCGCGGAGCGCTCCCGCGGGGAACGTCGCGTTGTGCACGTTCACGTAGTAGTTCCACGGCATCGTCACGATCGCCTTCGCGAGCGCGCGGTTGGTGGCGTGCACGCACGCGGACGCGTTGCCGTCGGCGTCGAACGTGGGCATCAGGTCCACGACGACCGGCCCGGCGACGCCCGCGGGCCCCACGTGGATGTGGGCGGCCACGATCGGGTCCACATCCGCGACGTGCAGGTCGTAGCACACCTCGAGCGTGCCCGGGTTCACCGTGACGGCGACGGAGCCGGACCCGTCGGAATCACCGGGCCCGGGCACCTCTTGCGCGCCCTCGAGCGGCGTGGAGAACGGCCGTCCACCGGCTATCGCGGCCGACCCGGTCGCCATGACCAAGCCGAGCGCGAGCAGCACCGCAGCGATCTTCCTCATCACGTTCCCTCCCCTCAGGCGGCGGGGGGCCGCCGACGTCTGCCCATCACAGCACGGCCCCCGAGATGCGTGAACCCAACGCGACCGCCGCGTGGTGACCAGGTCGTTGCGGTTCCCTCGCGCCGAGGGCAGAATCACACCGGTGTGACCCATCCCGTGGCGACTGCCGACTGGCTCGACGCGTGTTGCTGGAGGTGCGGGTCCGTCGACGCTGTCCGGGATCTCTCCGGACGCGTCTTGTGCGGCTCGTGCCGAGAGGCGTTGCTCGAGAGCCTTGATGCCGACCCGATCCAGGTCGTGCGCGACTCGTATTGGGGGACGCACGTCCTGGTGTGCTGCTGGCGTTGCATGACCGGCGCCGTCGACGCGGACGACGACGTGGGTCTCTGCGCCTCTTGCCGCGCCCATCTAGGCGCAGCCTGAGACGTGCGGAGGGGGCGGCCCATCTGCCGCCCCCTCCGATGTCCCTCGACGCTCACGCGTAGTGGAACGTCGTTCTCATGTCGAGGGCTCGGTCGAAGATGTGATGCACCGGCGAGCGATGCGCCCCTTCCTCCACCTTCTGCTGGTCGCTCTTCGACAGCTTCCCTCGGGCCGTCACGTCGACCTTTATGGACTTGAGGGTCTTCTCCCAGTCGGACGGATCCTTCGCGCCGACGATCGGGCCTGGATCCACATCCAGGTTCGCTCTCACCTCGAGTCCCTCGAGGTTCACACCGGTTCTGGCGCAGTTCAGGGTGATCGCTTCGGTCACGCACGAGCACAGTGCCATGAGGGCCGTCTCGACGGGCTCGATGCGGTCGTCGGCACCCTCCACGCCGAGTGCGTCGCCGACCTCCTGCCACGAGCCGAGCTGCACCGAGAAGTCCCTCGAGGCCTTCTTGATCGCGTTCGGGCCGAGCTTCCACGGACCTACCTTGGCGAGGTTCCCGAGGCCTCTGCCTTCCCAGATGGTCCTTGCCTCGAGACCGAGCGTGTAACTCTCGGGCGACTTGTTGTACTCCTTCATGAACGATTCGATCTGACGAGCGTCGATGCCTGCTACGGGCATCAGGTTCACCTCCGATGTTCGCGTCTGCGGTGACCCACGCCTCGGCGACGGTGGGCCGCGTGCAACGGGCCCCCCGTGGACGCGTCCCAGGCCACGTCGCAACCGACGGAGGCGTGTGCGCGCGTGGGCAGCGCGTGGGTCCGCCATCCCGTTGCCTCCCTATCAGGGGTTCTACGCCCCGACGCGCATCCACGCAAACGGCCAGCGTCTGGCCTGTACAGGCAGCTCGTTGGCCGGCCCCCGTTATGCTGTGCGGCGAGCGCCGGTAGCTCAATGGATAGAGCATCTGACTACGGATCAGAAGGTTGGGGGT
>CAZZND010000301.1:0-1911 GCA_964655465.1 uncultured Actinomycetes bacterium | reverse complement strand
ACTTGAGCGTGCTTCACCAGGCGCTGCAGGACGCGATCGATGACCAAGCCTGCGTCCTGGTCACCGTCCTGGCTCCGCCCGGGGTGGGCAAGTCGCGACTCGCGTTGGCGTTCGCGGAGTTGGTGCACGAACGGGCGACGGTCCTCGTTGGACAGACTCCTTCATATGGCGGCGTCACGTTCGCGTCGCTCGTCGAGCTGCTCTCGCAGGCGGCCGGGCTGCCCTTGGGAGACGCCGAGCAGGTCGCGGCGGCGCTCCGCGAGCGGCTCCTCGACCAGCACGATGGCGCGTCGGTGGGGGACCGGCTGGCCCAGGTCCTCGGGGTCGGCGAGGCGCTCGCATCCGACGCCTCATGGGCGGTCAGGCGTGTGCTCGAGGTCATGGCCGCCGACCGGCCGCTCGTCGTGGTGCTCGAAGACGTCCACTGGGCGGAGACGCCGATGCTGGACCTGGCCGATGCGGTCATCGAGCGCGTGCACGGTCCCGTGCTCTTCCTCTGCCTCGCGAGACCCGAGCTCCTCGAGCAGCGACCCACGTGGGCGGCCGGCAAGCCACGGGCGATCACCATGACGCTTCCTCCACTGATGCCGCCAGAGGCACGACGGGTCGCAGAGCTCCTGCTCGGAGAGGAAGCCCCTGCGGCCGTCATCGACCGGGTCTGCGAGACGGCCGAGGGGAACCCCTTGTACCTGGAGCAGCTCACCGCGATGCTCGCCGACCAGGGGTTCCTCCTCGACGGTCGCTGGGTCGGCTCCGGCGAGGCCGATGTCGACATCCCCGAGACCCTGCAAGCGCTGCTCGCCTCCAGGCTCGATCGCCTCGATCCCACACCGCGCCTGATCCTCGAGCGGGCATCGGTGGAGGGACGCCGGTTCCGGATCGCTGCGCTCCGCGCCCTCGCCCCCGAGCTGAGCCCTGGCGACGTCGACGAAGCCATCGCCTCACTCGAACGACGGGGTCTCGTCCAACCGGAGGATGAGGCCGCCGGTCGGTGGCGATTCGCCCACGCGCTCGTCCTGGACGCCGCCTACCGGGGCCTCTCGAAGGAGCTGCGAGCGGATCTGCACGAACGGCTCGCCGACTGGATGACCGTGGAGGACGCCGACCAGGCCGACGTCGAGGAGTCGGTCGCGCGGCACCTGGAGCATGCGCTGCATCTGCGCGAAGAGCTCGGCGCGCGAGATGAACGATCGGCCGCCCTGTCGGAGCGCGCCGGCGAGCTCTTCGCCACCGCGGGGTCTCGGGCGTACACGGCGCTCGACTACATCACGGCCCGCGACTTCCTGAGCCGCGCTGTGGCCCACTTGCCGCAGGGATCCCCTCGCCGCATGGAGATCCTCCCGAGCCTTGGGGCCGCGCTCGCGGATTCGGGCCGTGCGGAGGAGAGCGATGCGCTCCTGACGGAGGCCGTGGATCAGGCGCACGCGACGGGATCGGAGCGCGATGCGCTCCGCGCATCCGTGCAGCTCCTGTCCAACCGGGTCTACCGCTCATCGGATGAAGCGGAGATCGAGTCCGCATCCGTGGAAGCGCGGCGTGCCTTCGACGTGTTCGAGGCTTCGGGTGACGAGATCGGCATGGCCGAGGCGGCCATCGCGGTCGACAACCTCGAGTTCGTACGTGCGCGCTGCGCTGAGGCGCAGCGGTGGGCGACCAAGGCGATATTCCACGCGCTCGCTGCCGGGCGCCCGAGGGAGGCGACGCAGGGGGCCGGCGACGTGATCGGGTTCGCGCTCGTCGGACCCGTCCCGTTCACACGTTTCGCCACGGATGCACAGGAACTGTTCGCTGGTGGCGATCCCATCTCCGATAGCTCCGGACATGTCTTGATGGCGGCGGCTGCGCTCGCCGCGGGTGACGAAGCCGGGTTCCGTGAGCACGAGGAGCGGTGGCGCGACGTCGTCGACCGCC
>CAZZND010000300.1:0-1915 GCA_964655465.1 uncultured Actinomycetes bacterium | reverse complement strand
GGACGTCTACCCGTGGGTCGGCGACTGGGAGGCCGTCACCGACGAGATCCAGCAGTTCATGACCGGCTCGCGGGAGCGATCCGCCGCCACGCGCAGTCTCGCCACGGTGTTGTTCACCGACGTCGTCGGCTCCACGGTGCACGCGGTGGAGCTCGGTGATGCGGCGTGGCATCAGCTCCTGGAACGCCACAACGAGATCCTGCGCACGAACCTGCGCACACACCACGGCACCGAGCTGGGGACCGCCGGCGACGGGTTCTTCGCCACCTTCGGGTCCGCGGCCCAGGCGGTCGACTGCGCCCTCGACATGACGCGGGACGTGCAACCCCTCGGCATCGAGATCCGCGCCGGCGTGCATACCGGGGAGGTCGAACACGACGGCGACGATCTTCGTGGGATCGCGGTGCACATCGGCGCCCGCGTGATGTCGATCGCGGGACCGTCAGAAGTCCTGGTCTCTTCGACGGTGAAGGATCTGTCCGCAGGTTCGTCCGTGGCCTTCGAAGACGCCGGCGAGCACGAGCTGAAGGGTGTCCCAGAGCGCTGGCACCTCTACCGGGTGGTGGATCGTGCGGTCACCTGACGTCCATTACGCGAAGACCCCGCAGGGCGTGCACATCGCCTACCAGGTCGTCGGTGACGGCCCCCTCGACCTGCTCTTCGTGCCGGGGTACGCCTCCAACCTCCAATGGCAGTGGGAGCTGCCGAGCTACGCCCGCTTCCTCGAGCGACTGGCCTCGTTCTCGCGTTTGATCATCGTCGACCGACGAGGCGCCGGCCTCTCGGACCGCTTCTCACCGCAAGACCTTCCCCGCTCGAAGATCTCGCGGACGACCTCGAGGTGGTTCTGGACGCGGTCGGGTCGGAACGAGCCGCGCTGTTCGGCGCCGAGGACGGGGGGCTGATCTGCTGCATGCTGGCTGCCCGGCGGCCCGATCGGATCTCCGCATTGGCCGTCTACGGCATGGATCCTGGGGGGTCGGACGAAACCCGGACGGAGGCGCAGCGCGAAGCGTTCTGGGACGACATCCTGGCCCGGGTCGACACGTCGTGGGGAACGCCCGAGTACGCCCGCTGGGACATCGCGCTGTCCAATCCATCGCGAGTCGACGATGAAGCGCTGATCGAGTGGCTCGTCGTCGTCCAGCGACTCGCGGCAAGCCCGGGCGCCGCCGAAGCGTTCCTGCGTCTCTACCACCAGACGGATGTGCGCGGCCTCCTGCCGGCGATCGGCACCCCGACGCTCGTCCTGCACCGGGCAGACGACCGGCTCGACCCGGTCGGGCACGCCCGCGTCACGGCCTCACTCGTGCCGGGGGCCAAGCTCGTCGAGCTCCCCGGCGATGACCACTACTGGGTCGTGAGCGACACGGACGACATCACCGACGAGATCGAGGAGTTCCTCACCGGCGCCCGACAGGTCGCGTCGCCCGACCGTGTCCTTGCGACCGTGTTGTTCACGGACATCGTCGGCTCGACCGATCGCGCGAGCACCATGGGAGATCGGGCGTGGAGGGAACTCCTCGCGTCACACCACCAGATCATCCGCCACGAGCTGCAGCGCTTCGGCGGACGAGAGCGCGGCACTGCGGGAGACGGATTCTTCGCCACGTTCGACGGGCCGGCCCGAGCCGTGCGGTGCGCCGTCGGGGCGAGCGAGGCGATGGAGCCGCTCGGCATCGAGATCAGAGCCGGTGTCCACGCGGGTGAGGTCGAGCTGACCGCCGACGACGTCCGGGGCATCGCGGTTCACATCGGAGCTCGTGTGAGTGCCCTCGCCGCCCCACGAGAGGTTCTCGTGTCCTCCACCGTGAAAGACCTTGTCGCGGGATCGGGCCTCGTGTTCGAGGACGCCGGCGAACACGAGCTGAAGGGCGTCCCCGACCGCTGGCGCCTCTACCGCGTGCTCGCTACG
>CAZZND010000299.1:0-1930 GCA_964655465.1 uncultured Actinomycetes bacterium | reverse complement strand
GCCCTCGATGTTCGGCGGACGGGACTCGAGCCGGATCACGTGGGGCTGCTGGAGCCGGAGCTCGGCGGCGTCCTCGATGGTCAGGATGCGCTCGTCGTCGGGGATGAACGAGCTCACCACGTTGAGCGTGGTCGTCTTCCCCGCGCCGGTCCCGCCGGCGACGATGACGTTGATCCGGCCACGGACGCACGCCTCGAGGAACCGCGACACCGCTGACGTCATCGTGCCGAACTCGACCAGATCGTCTGCCTGGTACGGATCGGCCGCGAACTTCCGGATCGTGAGCGCAGGGCCGTCGATGGCGAGCGGCGGGACGACCGCGTTCACACGCGAACCGTCGGGCAGACGGGCGTCGACATAGGGGCTCGACTCGTCGACGCGACGGCCGACCTTGCCGACGATCTTGTCGATCGTGCGGCGCAGCTGCTGCTCGTCGTGGAACTTGACACCGGTCCAGTACAGCTTGCCGGCGCGCTCGACGTAGATCGTGTCCCAGTTGTTGACCATGATCTCGGTCACTTCCGGGTCGCGCACGAACGGCTCCAGCGGGCCCAGACCCAGCACGCTGTCGCCGATCTGGCGGACGATGAGCAGCTTCTCCTGCGCGGAGAGCGTGCTCTCCTCTTCATCAAGCAGCTCGCGGAGGCGCTGGTGGACCAGGCCTTCCAGCTCGGTGTCGGACATCGTGGCGTCGTACAGGCGCGGTCCGAGAGACTCGACCAGACGCTCCTGCACGCGCGCGCGCACCTCGGAGATCCGGTCTCGTGTCTGGGCCTTCGCCAGTCGATCGGCGAGCGACATGGGGAGTGCCTCCTCTTCCCTCAGCTCTTCTTCGCGAACAGACCGCGCTTCTTCTTGCCTCCGCCCACCGGCGCACCTGCGCCGGCGGCGACCAACCCTACCTCGGCGTTCTCGACGCGGGTGTCGCCGACGAAACGGGCGGCGAGCTGGTGGATCGACTGCGCGACCTCGGAGCCGGGCTCGTCCAGCACGACGGGACGGCCCTTGTTGAGTGACGTCGGGACCAGCCGGCTCGACGGGATCATCGCGTCGACCGAGATCTTCATGACCCGCTCGACGTCGCTGGCGTCCAGACCGACCTTCGAGTCGGCCCGGTTGAGCACGACGCGGAACCGCTCACGCGGAAGCCCGATCGTGAGCAGCGTGTCGAGCGCCTTCGCCAGGTGCTTGACGCCGACGACGTCCAGGGCGGTCACGAGGCAGATCATGTCGGACAGGTCGAAACACACGAGCGCCGAATCCGAGTAGTCGACCGACGCGTCCACCACGACGTAGGTGAACTCGTTGCGGATGGCGCGCAGGAACTTGCCGATGGCCTCACCGGCCGGGGCCTCCGCGGCTGGGTCCGGTGGCGCACCGAAGGCCCAGGTGTGCGGAGCGACCTCGACCCCCACCGACCGGATCTCTTCACCGGTCGCGCCCTCGCCGAGCTCCATCAGGTCGTGGATCGTCGCAGTCGGCTCGCGGCCGAAGTACGTGAACACGTCGCCCATGTCGACGTCGAGGTCCACCACGGCGGTGTCCAGACCCGTGAAGTCGGCGATGGCCGTCGCGAGGTTGGTGGTCAGGAACGTCTTGCCGGACCCGCCCTTGGACGAGAACACCGACACGATGTGACCACGGACCGACCGGGAGCCGTCCGAGCGGGCGACCGCGTTGCTCGTCGCCGAACGCAGGCTCGTGGCCCACACGATCGCCCGCTCGACCGCCTCGCGGAGCTCGTCGCTCCCTTGGGTCATGTCGACCACGTCGCGGATCCCCGCGCGCATGGCGGCGGGCAGCAGGCCGTTCCAGGTGTGATCGCGGACCAGGACGATCGCCGTGCCGGGCGAGGTGCGCCCGACGAACTCGGCTAGGCCGAGCGCGTCGGGCTCCTTCACCTCTGGTGAGAGCACGAGCACGTCGATCG
>CAZZND010000298.1:0-1945 GCA_964655465.1 uncultured Actinomycetes bacterium | reverse complement strand
GGCGCGTCGTCGTCGGCGCCCGGGGTGCGGCACGTGTTCCGTACGATGCTCGCGAGGTCCTGCATGAGGGTACGAAAGCTGTGGGCGGGCGTGCCGTCCTCGAGGGTGTGCGTCGAGGCTTTGTCCTCGGCTTTGGCGGAGCGCTTCGCCGACGCGACGGGGTCGCGGGACGCCTTCGCTTCCTGATCCTCGTCGGCGAAGATCACGGAGCGCCAGGCTTCACGCATGTGCCACTCGACGTAGTAGGCGAGCACGCAGAGGAAGATGTGGCAGCGGACGCGATCCTCGAGCCGGTGGTGGATGGGCCGGACCTTGAGGTCTACCGTCTTGAGCGTTCGGAAGGCGCGCTCGACCGTGCTCAGCATCTTGTAGCTGCGCACGGTGTCGGCGGCGCTCAGCTGCTTTTTGGGCACGCTGGTGCGGATGACGTAGATGCCGTCGAGCGCCGCTTCGGCCGTGACCTCCTCGGCGATGACGTGGAAGTCGAAGCGCTTGTCCGCGATGTCGAGCGCGAAGTGCTTTGCGACCTTGTACTTGTTCACGACCTTGCCGACGCGGACGCCGATGGCGGCCTCGCCACGGAGCCGGCCGCGCTCGACCATGCCCTTGACCTTCGTGAGCTCCTTCGTGGTCGCCTCGAGGAGCGACTGCCGCTTGTGACTGCGCAGCTTCGCGAGCTCGGGGTTTCGGCAGGCGACGAGGCGCTCGCCGGGATAGTCGGGGTGGGATAGCTCGAAGAGGTTCCGCTCGTCGAAGAGCCCGAGCTGCAGGTGGCCACCGTCGAGCAGCGCCCGGATCTGTCCGCTCTTCAGCGCGGTGATCCAGTCGATCCCGTCGATCTCCTTGATCTCGTCGATCGCCTTCTGCGAGATCATGCCTCGATCGCCGGCGAGCACGAGGCGGTTGATGCCGAAGTCGTCCTTGAGCTTGCGCACCTGCGGCATGAGCGTCTTCGCGTCGTTGGTGTTGCCCGCGTAGACGGACACGGCGACGGGGCAGCCTCGGCTCGTCGTCAACACGCCGTAGTTCACCTGCAGCTTGTGCCCGGTGCCGTCGCGGTTGTGGCCGAGCTTGGCGAGCGGGCAGGTCGTTCCTTCAAAGTAACTGGAGCTGAGGTCATAGAGCACCAGGCTGTTCTCATCGAGGTGCCGCGCCGCGAGTTTCTTCTCGATGGTCGGCTGGCGCTCGAGGAGCCAGTCCATCGCCTTGTAGAGATCGTCCTCGCTGGCATTGGCGACACCGAGATCCTCGGCGAGCGTGCTCGTCCGCCACCACCGCGTCGTCGCCAGCTTGGTGTGTGGAGCGATTATCCGGGCGGAGACCATCGCGGTGACGAGCTCCGCTTCGCGGCACGGGCGAGAGGAGAGCAGGTCGTTGAAGCCGAGGCGCTGCATGACGATCGACACGGCCTTCGCATCGCCGTGCGCAACGGAGGCGGTGATCTCGAAGGCATCGGCGACCAGAGTGAAGCTCTCGCCTTTGAGCGCGCCGCGAATGAGATCGATCACGTGGTCGGGAAGGTGCGAGAGGTTGCCCACGGTCTCGTTCTTGACCTTGCCGTCTTCGCGGTAGCTGCGGCGGAGCAGGTGGCTCTCATAGGTCTTGCCCTTGTACTCGCGCCGTGTCGTGACGACGTGAACCGCGCCTCCTCGGCTAGCCATAGGAGTAGAATACTCGAATCCGTGCTGACTGTCAAGCTATTTAGTGACTACATATCGCACAGGCAGACAAGTGCCCTTTCGGCGGTTCCCGGGCCATCTGTGCAGTGCTGGCGGGCTACGAGGCGGGAAGAATCTGGCGGAACTTCAGATTAACCAACCCTCGGGTTCTGCGCCCAGCTTCTCCTCCGTGGAGTCGGGACCAGCAATCGGCCCGGTCGTTGGGGCCGATTCGACACATCAGGAGTATGCAGGAACGAAGTGTGGGGAGGGTGAGTTGATATTCT
>CAZZND010000297.1:0-1959 GCA_964655465.1 uncultured Actinomycetes bacterium | reverse complement strand
TTCTGCGCCTGGCTCGCCTGGAGCCGCTTCCGGGTCGTCATCCCGACCTGGGACCGGACGATGGGCAGCCTGCTCGCCTGTCTCGATGCGACCCTGCGTCAGATCGGCGGCGCCCCGACGTATGCCCTGACCGACAACGAGCGCACGATCACGATCGATCGGGTCGCCGGCGTCGGGGTCCGCCACCCTGAGATCGTCGCCGCCGGCCGCCACTATGGCGTCGAGGTCAACGCCTGCGTGCCTTTCGATCCGGAAAGCAAGGGCGGCTCGGAATCGACCGTCAAGATCGCCAAGGCCGACCTCGTGCCGACCAGCGCGAACCTGCTGGACCGATACACGAGCTTCGCCGGACTCAGCGCCGCCTGCGTCGCGTTCTGCGCGGAGGTGAACGGCCGGGTCCACCGCGAGACCGCCCGGCGGCCCGATGACCTGCTCGCGATCGAGCGCGCCCACCTCCATGTCCTGCCCATCGAGCCGTACACCGCGGCTCTCGGGGTGACCCGCACGGTCGGCGACGACCAGACGATCCGGCTGGGCTCGGTCCGCTACTCGACCCCCCACGCGTTCGTCGGAGCCCCGGTCTGGGTGCGCGTCTGCGGCGACGAGATCGTCATCGTCGCCCGAACCGAGACGGGGCTGGCCGAGATCGCCCGCCATCCACGCTCGACGCCGGGCAACCCGCGGCTCGACGATGCCCACTTCCCCGATCATCCGGCCGGGAGAGGGACCCGCTCGCCCCGACCGAGACCGGTCGATCCGGCCGAGTCGGCCTTCCTCGCCCTCGGAGCAGGTGCCCAGACCTGGCTCGTCGAGGCGGCCGCGTCCGGGACGGTCCGGGTCCGCTCGAAGATGGCCCGCGCGGTCGAGCTCGCAGCCCTCGTCGGGACCGAGCGGGTCGAGGTCGCGCTCGCCCTCGCGGCGGGCGCCGGGCGCTTCGCCGAGGGCGACCTCGCGTCCATCCTCGACCACCAGGCGAGCGGGACCGTCGAGGGCGACCTCGCGTGGGCCGACGAGGCGTTCAGCGTCCAGGCGGGCACGGACGCCTGGTCGGGCTTCGGGCGATGAACCCGCCCGTGCCGCCGGCCCTGCCGGCCGAGCTGACCGCGGTCCTCCATCGGCTCCGCCTGCCGTACATCCGCCGAGCCGCCCCCGAGGTCCTGGCCACGGCCCGCGCCCAGCGCTGGGATCCGGCCGAGGTGCTCCGGGTCCTGCTCACCGAGGAGGCCTCCGGGCGGGACGCGGCGACGACGGCGATGCGCCGTCGGGCGGCCGGGTTCCCGGCTGGCAAGACGCTCGAGAGCTGGCGGGAGACCGAATCGGCGATCCCGCTCCCGACCCAGCGCGCCCTCGCCACGCTCGAGTGGCTGGGGCGGGCCGAGAACCTCGCCCTGTGCGGCCCCTCGGGCACCGGCAAGACCCATTACCTGGAGGGCCTCGCCGGCGCCGCCATCGAGGCCGGGCTGCGGGTCGCCTGGTTCAGCCTCGAGTCGCTCACCGTGACGATGGGGCGGGCCAAGGTCGACGGCTCGGTCTCGCGGGTCGTCGCCCGGATCTGCCGCTCCGATCTCATGGTCGTCGACGACATCGGGATGCTCCCCGCAGGGCAAGAGGCGGCCGAGGCCTTCTACCGGGTCGTCGACGCCGCCTACGAGCGGCGCAGCGTCGCGGTGACCAGCAACCTCCACCCGTCGGGCTTCGACACGATCATGCCCAAGACGCTCGCCACCGCGACCGTCGACCGGCTCCTCCACCACGCCCACGTCGTCCTCACCGAGGGCGCGTCATACCGGCTCGCCGAGGCGACTGCGGGGAAGGGGGTGGTGCCGCTCGGCTGACCACCTACCGGAGATCAGCTGTCCGTCGAGATGGAGATCACGTGTCCGCCGACCGGGAGATCAGCTGTCCGCCCAGGAGGAAGTCCCGCTGTCCCTTGACACGGCGAGCGAGCCTTGTGTTCCC
>CAZZND010000296.1:0-2008 GCA_964655465.1 uncultured Actinomycetes bacterium | reverse complement strand
TGTCCGTGGCGCGTCTCGACGACGACCGGTTCCTGCTGACCGGCACCTACGGGCTGCAGGCCTGGCACGAGCGATGGTTCGGCGCCGCGATGGCACCTGGGGTCACGTTGGAGAACCGGAGCGATGACCTCATCGGCTTCGTGGTCGCCGGCCCCGCGGCCTCGGGGATCCTCGCCGAGATCGCGGGGGGCGAGGGCGCGTTGCCCACGCCGTTCCAGGTGCGCGAGGTCTCGTTCCCGGGCGTCGGTCCCTCGGTCGTCGCCCGCATCTCGTTCACCGGTGAGACCGGCTACGAATTGGTCGTACCTGCGTTCCAGCAACGAGCGCTCTTCGATGTCCTCCAGGAGGCAGGGAAGGCACACGGTCTCCGGCTCTTCGGCACACGCGCGGCCCAGAGCTTGCGGCTCGAGAAGGGTTACGGCGTGTGGGGCGCGGAGTACCGGCCCGACATCACACCGGCCATGTGCGGCCTCGACCGGTTCGTCGAGCTCGACAAGGGGGACTTCGTGGGCCGAGAGGCGGCTCGGACCGACGCATCGCACCCCCCACCTCGTCGTCTCGCGCTCCTGTCGGTGGATGCGGTCGACGCCGATGCGGCGCCGGATGACGGAGTGTGGGCGGGCGAGCGACTCGTCGGACTCGTGACCTCCGGCGGCTACGGTCACTACGTGGACCTCAGCCTCGCGCTCGCCTACCTCGATCGAGACGTGCTCCGCGATCAGCCGCCACTGCACGCGGTCGTCGCAGGGGATCCGAGACCGGTCACGGTGTTGCCGGCGCCCCCGTACGACGCCGCCGGCGAGCGGATCCGGGCTACTCCCTAGCTCGACTCCCCGGCGCCCCGGGGTTCGAGCGCGCGTCGGAGGATCTCGATGGCCTGCTCGACGGCCCGCTCCGACCGGTCGTTCCGCGCGGCGCCTCTGCGGAAGACACCTCCCCGGTCGAACTCCTCGGAGAAGGCGCTGCTCTCGAAGCCATCCGCCACCCACTCGATGAACGCCGCCGCGAGGTACCGGTCCAGCGAGGGATCGACCTCGCCCCGCCGCATCCCCCACTCGACGAACTCGAGGGTCCGCTCGGGGTCCTCGCTGCGGGTGAAGTCGGCGACCGCCTTCTGGGTCGACATCTCGCAGCAGTACCGGCCGATGTAGTAGATCCGGTAGGGAAGCGTGCTGCTGTCACCCTTGGTCGCTCGTCCGAACCAGTACCGGAGCACCTCGTAGAACCCCTGCTCGAGGACCTCGTCGGGCTCGGAGAACCAAGTGGGGACCCACACCATCACGTGCTTGTAGACGGCGATGAACAGCTCCTCCTTCGAGCTGAAGTGCCGGAGGACCGCTGGTCGTGAGAGCCCCACACGCACCGCGACGTCTTCGAGCCGGGTGGCTGCGTAGCCGCGCTTCCCGAAGACCTCGCTCGCCTCGTCGAGGATCCGGCGACGCGTCGCGTCGCCACGAGGCGTGGTCCGCCGGGCGGCGTCGATGGGTTCCGTTGTGGATCCGGGGTCCGGGGCCATGGCAGAGACCGGAGGCTAGCACCTTCGACCACCCGCCGGGGTCCCCGAGCCTGGGGCCTCGGCCAGGCATGCCGTCGACCACGACCATCTCGAGCAGGAGCGAGCTCCGGGTGGCGAGCGCACGGCTCATGCTCGGCTCATCGACCCGGCCGAGATCGCCCTCCAGTGATGACACGCCGCGACGTGATCGTCACCGGCGGCCTCGAGGACGGGATCATCCGTGTCGCAGCGATCCCCGGCGAAGGGACACCGGGTATGGAAGCGGCAGCCTGCAGGTGGGTTGATGGGGCTCGGGATCTCGCCACGGAGCGATGAACCCCCCCGTGTGCCACTTCCTCCGAGAGCCCCCTCGGTGGCAGGCGTCATCAGCAGCGCCTGCGTATAGGGGTGGACAGGGGTCTCCAGCACCTGATGAGCCGGACCCATCTCGACGATCTTGCCCAGGTACATGACGGCCACGGTGTCCGCGAGATAGCCGACGACGTTGAGATC
>CAZZND010000295.1:0-2023 GCA_964655465.1 uncultured Actinomycetes bacterium | reverse complement strand
GGCGTCAGGACCTCGGACTCGTCGATGTAGTCGACCCCGAGCGACTGGAGGATCTGCGCCTCGACGAAGTGCCCGATCCGGGCTTTCGCCATAACGGGGATGCTGACCGACCGCTGGATCTCCTCGATCTTGGTGGCGTCGGCCATGCGCGCCACGCCTCCGTCGCGGCGGATGTCAGCCGGGACGCGCTCGAGTGCCATGACGGCGCACGCGCCGGCATCCTCGGCGATCTTCGCCTGCTCGGCCGTGGTGACGTCCATGATGACGCCGCCCTTGAGCATCTCGGCCAGGCCGGACTTCACGGTGAAGGTGCCGGTCTCGCGCTGCACGGGTATCGCCTCCTAGGGGGATGCTGGCGGTGAACCGTCAGTCTACCGCCGTGACCTACATCTCCCCGAGGCGCCGGATCCGGTCCTCGATGGGCGGGTGGGTCTGGAACAGCTTCTCGAGCGGCCCCATCTTCTCGCCCCGGAACCGCGAGGGGGCGCTCAGCCACAGGTGTGCGGTGGCGTTGTTCGCCGAGTGCATCGCCGTCGGCGTCGACGCGATCTTCCCGAGCGCGGCGGCGAGGCCGGGCGGGTACCGCGTCAGCATGGCGCCCTGAGCATCAGCCAGGTACTCGCGGTTGCGCGAGACCGACATCTTGATGATCTGCCCCGCGATAGGGGCGACCAGCAGGAGAAGCAGCCCGACGACGAGGAGCACGATCGACGCGATACCGCCGTTCGAATCGTCGCCCCGGCGGCCGCGGAACCCTCCCCAGAACCAGGACCGCATCATGAACTCCGACATCAGGACGGCGGCGCCGACGACGGTTGCCACGACCGTCCCGACGAGGACGTCACGGTCCTGGATGTGCGCCATCTCGTGCGCGACCACACCCTCGAGCTCGACCCGGTTGAGCTGCTCGAGCAGACCCTGCGTGACCGCGATCGACGAATGCTCGGGATCGCGTCCGGTCGCGTAGGCGTTCGGGGCCTGCTCGGGCACGACGTAGATCTTCGGCTTCGGCAGCCCCGCGGCGATCGCGAGCCCCTCGACGAGGTTGTGCAGGCGCGGCGCCTCCTCAGCGCTCACCTGCCGGGCGCGCGTCGAGGCGAGCACGAGCTTGTCCCCCGAGAACCACGAGACGATCGACAGGACGAGCGCGAGCACCAGCGCGAACGCGGCGCCCGCGGGACCCGCGTCGAAGAAGTACCCGATCACCGACCCGATCACGACCAGGAAGGCGATACCGACGACGAACAGGATCACGGTCTTGCGCTTGTTCGCGGCGATCTGCTCGTGCATCAACGCCCCCCGAGGTCGACCGCGACCGGGCCGCGGTCGTCGGGATCCTCGATCGTGAAGAACTCGCGCTCGCGGAACCGGAAGGCGCGCGCGACGAGCACCGAGGGGAACCGCTGGATCTGGGTGTTCAGCGCCCGGACCTGGTCGTTGTAGTACTGGCGGGCGTACGCGATCTTCGACTCGGTGCCGGTGAGCTCCTCCTGCAGGGCGAGGAAGTTCCGGTCGGCCTTCAGCTCGGGGTAGGCCTCGACGACGGCGAGCAGTTGGCGGAGTCCCTCCGTGATCGCGTTCTCGGCCGAGGCCTGGCCGCCCACCCCGCTCGCGCCGATGGCGGCCGCCCGCGCCTGGGTCACCCGCTCGAAGACCTCGCGCTCGTGCGCGGCGTAGCCCTTCACGGTCTCGACCAGGTTGGGGATCAGGTCGTAGCGCCGACGAAGCTGCACGTCGATCTGCGACCAGCCCTCGTCGGTCCGGTTGCGGTGGGTGACGAGCCGGTTGTAGGCCCATGCTGCCCACAGCACGACGACGGCGGGCAGGGCGATGAAGATCCAGGGTGACATGACCGGCCTATGGTAGCGACGGGTCGTCGGGGCGCGGCGGCCCGGCCCCGTCGACGGCCTCGCGGTAGATGCCCTCGATCCGTCCGGCGATGACGCTCCAGTCGAAAGCGGCCCCGCGGCGGCGGCCGGCCGCGCCGAGGCGGGCGGCCAGACCGGCATCACCCAGCACGCGG
>CAZZND010000294.1:1383-2024 GCA_964655465.1 uncultured Actinomycetes bacterium | reverse complement strand
GCGTCGGCGTTGGGTATCCCGACGACGTCACCGCGGCTGGATCTGTGTGCGGTCGCCGAGGGATGCGGGATCGTCGCCGCCGAGGTCCGCACGACCGAGGATCTCGTCGCGGGGCTCCGTACCGCGCTCGGCGATCAACGTCCGCACATGCTCCGTGTCAGGATCGCACCGCAGAACGCGCCGGACATCCCGTGGCTCCACGCTGATCCGGTCGTGCTCGGCGAACGGTTCAGGACGTGGGCTTGAAGGAGGTACCTGTGTGGCTCACGAACTGCACGGTGGTCGACATCCAGAATCCGGGGCGGTCCTTCCACGGGAGCGTCCGGGTCGCAGATGGCGCGATCGCCGAGTTCACCGAGGGGGCCCCGCCTCCGGGGTCGGCCGCGGTTGACCTGGACGGCCGAGCGCTGCTGCCCGGCCTGATCACCTGTCACACGCACCTGACCGAGGTGTACCCGTTCGCGGCCGCCGACGGCGAGACATCGGCCGACTCGGCGTTGCGAGCGATGGGTGCCGCGACGCAGGCCCTGCACGCCGGCGTTACGACGATCCGCTGCGTGCACGAGCAGCACCAGGCGGACCTGCGCCTGCGGGCCGCCGACGAGCGTGGATGGGTCAAGACCCCCAGGATCCTCGCGGCC
>CAZZND010000294.1:713-1373 GCA_964655465.1 uncultured Actinomycetes bacterium | reverse complement strand
CCGGTGGGCACGGCGATGGCGGGGGTGGCTGCGTCCGTGCCGACGGGCTCGACGCCTTCCTGAAGGCCGCGCGCAAGGAGCTGGCCGCCGGCGCCGACCACATCAAGATCTTCATCTCGGGCGGGATCGGTGACGCGAGCGAGAACATCACCACCGTCCAGATGTCGATCGACGAGATGCGCGCGGTGGTGGGCGCCGCCGAGGTCCACGGGGGGTACGTGGTAGCGCACGCCGGGAACTCGGCGTCGATCGCCCTCGCGCTCGAGGCTGGGGTGCGCTCGTTCGAGCACGGCTACGAGTTGGACGACGCGACCGCGGCCGCGATGGTCGAGCGCGGCGCGTTCCTCACACCGACCATCAACGTCACCCATGCCCGCAGCTGGATGCTCGCCCGGGGGTTCGACGAGTCCCAGGTGCAGCGGGCGGCCGAGGTCGAGCCGATGCACGCCCGGAGCCTCGAGACGGCGATCCGCCACGGCGTCACCATCGTCCACGGGACCGACGGACTGCCCGCGGAGGCGGTCGATGGCACGACGATGACGGTCCTCGAGGCCGAACTCCTGTCGCGCGCGGGGCTCGGACCCCGTGGGGCGCTCCTGGCCGCGACCGCGAACGCCGCGGAGCTGGTGGGACTGGGGTCACGGATCGGGAAGGTCGCGG
>CAZZND010000294.1:0-703 GCA_964655465.1 uncultured Actinomycetes bacterium | reverse complement strand
GCGGGAGCCCTGCGGCTGGCGGGGGCGATGGAGCGCGCACGCGCACTTTCGGATCCCGCACTCCTGTCCTCTACGCTCACGGCATTCGCCCTCATCGTGGACCTGCGTGGCGACCCGCTGGAAGACATCAGCGCCCTGCGTTCGATCGATTGGGTCATGAGCCGAGGCGAGGTCGTTCGTGACACCCGAGGCGGGGGCCTGTGAAGCCCGACCCGGCCTCGAGGTATCGGATCGCGGTGGACATCGGCGGCACGTTCGTCGATGCGGTCGCTCAGGATGTGACGACCGGCGAGCTGGTGTCGGTCAAGGTGGCCACCACCCCCCAGCAGCCGACGGCCGGCGTGCTCGAGGCGATCGTGGCCCTGGGGATCCCCCTCGATCAGGTCGAGGTGATCGTGCACGGGACGACGCTCGCTCTCAACGCCGTGCTCGAGCGCAAAGGGGTCCGCACGGGCATCGTGACGAACGAGGGCTTCAGGGACATCTACGAGCTCGGTCGCGGCGACGTTCCTTTCGAGCACATGTACGACCTGCGGTACGAGCAGCCTCGTCCCCTGGTGCGGCGTCGCGACACCGCGGGGGTGCGCGGACGTCTCGATCACGAAGGCTCGGTGATCGAGGATCTGGACGAAGCCGGGCTCGTGGAGGCGGCCGGGCACCTGGTCCGGGACAACGACGTCCGGTCGATCGCCGTCGTCTTCCT
>CAZZND010000293.1:394-2056 GCA_964655465.1 uncultured Actinomycetes bacterium | reverse complement strand
ACAGGGCGACATCAGCGAGTACGACGTCGTCTTCAGGGTGATGCTCGACCCCGAGGGCAACGAGTTCTGTTTGGTTTCCGACGCGTAGCCGATCGATACGTCAGACGTCTACGTCGGCCCCGTTCCACGAGCAGCAGGGTGCGACGGGTGGAACCTTCACGCACCGGATTCCGAGGATGCAGGGGCCGAGACCGCCGGTTCTCTCAGCTATTCGTGGAGATATGGGGTCGCCTCCGTGGCCGACCACGTGTCAAGGTCGCCTCCCTACTCCGGGTACGACGACTACGGGAGGTTGCACACCGTGAGGACCCGCAGCGCCAGATCGAACATGATCGTGGCCGTCGCCTCGTTCGCGATGCTGTCACTGGCTGCACCCGTGTCCCCCGCTGCTCTCGCTGAGGAACCCGTCACCATCTCGATCACGTGTGTCGACTGGTTCCTCTCAGGCGGCCATCGGGACCACATCCACATCGAGTTCCACGTGGAGGACGAGCGAGGCCACGGTGTGCCGGGGGCTCAGGTGACGTTCGACGCGTCGTACGACCGGATGGATGGATCGGAGCCGTTCGTCTACCTGCAGGACACGACCACCTCCACGACCAAGAAGGTCGGCAGGAACAAGGGCCGTGGCTGCGCGCCGGGAACCGCCAGCCCCACGACGACGGGCTGGTTCTGCTGCATCGGTGCTGGCAAGTGGGATGGCGAGATACCTGGCAAGCGCGCCTGCCCCCCAGGCTTCTACCATGCGGTCGTCACGAGTGTCGTCCCACCGGAGGGGTCCGACATGGTGTGGGATGGGATCTCCCCGCCCAACGGAGTCGAGTTCACGCCCGATCACGACTAGCCACGACCATCCGGGGGGATAGGTGGAACCGATCGCACTTGAGGACATCTCGCCCAGCATCGACGTGGGACCGTTCCACGGCCGGCAACGCAAGCGAGGTGGCAGCTTCTACGAGGACTACGGCACGCTGTGGACCGCCACGTTCGGAGACCCCGTGTCGGAGTACTGGGCGATCCGCCGCGGCGCGGCCTTGTGGGACACGTACGCGCTCGTGAAGTTCTCGTTCTCGGGGCCGGACGCGCTCATCGCGCTCGATCGCCTGTTCACGCGGCGGCTCATCGGCGCCGCCTCGGGCATCGTGCGCTACGGGATGCTGCTCAACGAGGAAGGCCTGATGCTCGACGAGGCGACCGTCGTTGTCGTGTCCGATGAAGAGGCGTACCTGCTGGGGAACGACTCGTCGCAGACGTTCGTGGACCATATGCTCGCGCACACGAGCGGGCTCGACGTCTCGATCGTCGACGTGAGTCGCGCCGTCCCTTGCCTCGCCGTGCAGGGCCCGCGATCGTTCGAGGTCGTGTCGAAGCTCACCGACGCCGAGATAGGCCAGTTGCGCTGGTTCCGCTGCCTGCCGGACCCGGTCGAGGTCGCCGGGGTCCGGGTGCTCATGCTCAGGGCCGGCTTCACCGGTGAGCTCGGCTACGAGTTCTACCTGCTGGACGGGGACGATGGCGCCACGACCCTGTGGGACGCGATCGTCGACGCGGGCGCGGTCCCGGTGGGGCTCGACGCGATCGAGAAGGTGCGGATCGAGGCCGGCCTGTTGATCGCCGAGGAGGACTACGACCCCGGGGTCACCGACCCCACGGAGCTCGGCA
>CAZZND010000293.1:0-384 GCA_964655465.1 uncultured Actinomycetes bacterium | reverse complement strand
CGATCAAAGCGGAAGCAGGAAGACGAGGGTGATCGCATGACCGAGCACGAGCGCGATATCGCCGAGGAGGACTACGAGCCCGGCGCCACGGATCCCATCGAGCTGGGCATGCAGCGGTACCTCGATCTCGACGACCACACGTTCGTCGGCCGTGAGGCGGTGATCGAGCGGGCCCGCGTGCCCCTGCGGACGTTCGTCACGCTCGTCCTGGACGGCAGCGACGTTCCACCGCACGGCGCGCCCGTGTTCGCCGGCGACGAACGAGTAGGCGAGGTGCGCAGCGCCGACACGACCCCGCGCTTCGGCACCCTCGCGCTGGCCGTCGTCGACACGGCCCACGCCGCCCCGGGGACGAAGCTCACCGTCGAGGGCCCGGGGAGACTG
>CAZZND010000292.1:0-2109 GCA_964655465.1 uncultured Actinomycetes bacterium | reverse complement strand
CGGCGCGGCACACGAGGGGCAGAACCGCGCGTCATCGGGAGCATCGGATCCACAGACGCGGCAGGTGGCCATCGCTGCAACATCCTAGGCATAGCGCCCCGAGCCCGCATCGGCGCGTACACCCGGACGCGTGCTCCCTGCTCGAAGGGTAGGCGAGGGGGGAGTTGAACCCCCACGTCCTTGCGGACACGGGAACCGGAAGCGCGTGTCCGGGTGACGAAGGGCGGCTACCTACGGCCACCAACGGTCAGCCCGCGCGTGAGGTCCAGGGTCGCGTGACCACATCTGGCCGTCGCTGACGGACATTTGCCCGATGGCGCGTCACCATCGCGTCACCTTGTCTCCGCGGGCGGGCGATGACCAGGCACAGAGGGCTTCCGTATCCTGAGCAGACAGCGAACCCGGGCCCGCGCGTTTCGACGAACACTAGTTCGGCCGCCACGCCTTCGGGCGCCTCGCCGGACCTAGCCAGCTGCTCAGCGGCGAGGATCCGGGTCACGGGCTTGCCGGTGATGACGCCGGGCGGTGTGCCGACTGCGATCACGTCGTTGAGCGATGCGCCAGCGCGATCGCGAGCCCGGGGACCAGCGTGCGATCGATCGTCATTCCTCCCCGCCTCGGCCAGCCTTGATGAGCACCGTGCGATCGTCCAGCCAGTCGAAGGCCGAGCCGAAGGCGATGAAAGTCCTGTTCCCCGACTCGATGTCCAGCACGAACACCCCTCTCGTCGTGTACGACCGCAGGAGTTGGGTGTAGGCGATCCGCGCGCCATCGGGCGACCAGCCGCCAGCCGCCACCGCACCTGGGTGATCGTGCGTCGCGGGCACGAGCAATCTGGGATGGCTGCCATCCGCGTCGCTGATCCACATTTCTGAGAAGGAGCCGCCCGTGTTGCCCTCTTGCCAATACACGATGCGCTGGTACACGATTGAGGCACCGTCGGGTGACACCACTGCGTTTCCGCGGTCTTCGAGGAGAGGATCCAGGTGCCCACCACTGACGGGGATCGTCCACAGATCGTCCTGCGGCTGATCTTGCACGTAGGCATGGGATGGATCAACCCGCGTGACAAGGATCTCGTTCCCGTCTGCGCTGAAGAACGGGTCCTGGAAGTCTTTCGCTGGACCGTGAGCTCCCCGCGTGCTCGTGCCCGTCTCGAGGTCTAGCACCGTGAGGTCCGCGGGGTTCGCATAGCAGCAGAGCTTGGCCCACCCACCGAGGTAGACGACCTTCGTCCCGTCAGGAGACCAGCTCCCCTGGGAGGCCCCGACGGGGTCGTCCGTGAGCTGATGCAGGTCGCTGCCGTCGATGTTCGCGACGTAGAGCTGGTGGAGACCGAGTTCGACGGGTTCATCGGAGGCGGCCCAGAGGCTGGCGTTGTCGAAGAGGATCATCGATCCGTCCGGGGACACGTCGAAGTTGCCGGCGCCCTCGACGGCCGTGATGCTCACCGGCAACGGGGTGGACTCCCCGGTGCGGACGTCGACGAAGTGATAGCCGGGGTCGAGCTTGACCAACGGCTCCGGCAGCGCCGACTGGGTCGGAGGCGAGGACGACTGGGTCGGAGGCGGCGGGGTACTCGTGTTGTCGCCCGGCACCGGCTCCTGCGAACGGAGCGTAGCGACGGCACCAGCGATCACCGCAACCGCGATCACGACCCCGAGGGCGCCGGCCGACAACCGCTGCCGGCGCTGCTTGCGCTCACGCCTGAGCGCAACGCGCTCGAGCATGCCCGGCTCCGGTGTGAACCTCTCGACCTCTCGTTCCAGCAACTCGCGTTCGTCGATCATGGGTTCTCACCTATCGCCTCGCGAAGCGACGCTCGCGCACGGGTCGCGCGGGCCCGCACGGTCGATGGCCGGATCCTTAGCAGCCGGCCCGCTTCTTCGGAGCTGAACCCGTACAGCGACGTGACGATGAGCGCCGCTCGCTGATCGACCGTGAGTCCTGCGAGGCCCCGCCTGACGGTTTCTCGATCGTCCACCGCGGCGAACACGTCCGGCTCCGGAGCGACGCCCACCGCGCGGCGCCACGCGAGCGCAGCGCGCCTCCGCCTCGTCCGGAACACGTTCGTCGAAACTCGGAACAGGTACCCGCCGGAATCCTCCA
>CAZZND010000291.1:0-2120 GCA_964655465.1 uncultured Actinomycetes bacterium | reverse complement strand
TCCCGTTCGTCACCGCGATCTTGAACAACGGCTACCTGGGCATGGTCCGCCAGTGGCAGGAGCTGTTCTTCGACGAGCGGTACTCGGGCGTCTACCTCGACCCGAACGTGCCCGACTACGTGAAGCTCGCCGAGGCCTACGGCGCCGTGGGGATCCGCGTGGAGCATGCCGAGGAGGTCGACACCGCGATCGAGAAGGCCTACTCGGTGACCGACCGCAGCGTCGTGATCGACTTCCGTACCGACCCGCGCGAGGGCGTGTTCCCGATGGTGCCCGCTGGCGGCTCGAACGACGACATCATCTTGGGCCCGGAGTTCGCGAAGCACGAGATCCCGGGGGAGGCGCCGATCGTATGAGCGATGACACGCTGCACACCATCTCGGTCCTGGTCGAAGACAAGCCGGGCGTGCTGACGCGCGTGGCCGGGCTTTTCGCCGCCCGCGGGTACAACATCAACTCGCTCGCGGTCGGTCCGACCGAGACCGCTGGTCTCTCGCGGATGACCGTGGTCGTCGACGTCGAGTCCAAGCCCCTCGAGCAGGTGACCAAGCAGCTCAACAAGCTCGTGAACGTCATCAAGATCTTGGAGCACGACCAGGGATCGGCCGTCGAGCGCGAGCTGATGCTCGTGAAGGTGCGCGCGGCCGGCGACGCTCGCCAGCGCATCATGGAGATCGCGACCGTGTTCCGCGTGAACATCGTCGACGTGACGGGCGCGACGGTCACGCTCGAGGCGACCGGGAAGACCGAGAAGCTCGAGGCGCTGCTGGCGCTGCTCGAGGACTTCGGCATCGTCGAGCTGTCGCGCACCGGACGCATCGCGTTGTCGCGCGGCGACCGCGGGATCCGCGAGCGCGTCCTGCGACCTGCGGAGAGCGGCTGACCGAGACCCCACGACCGAAAGGCTTGAGCGAGATGGCCACGATCTACTACGAGAAGGACACCGACCCCGGCGTGCTGAGCGACCAGAAGATCGCGGTCCTCGGTTTCGGGTCCCAAGGCCACGCCCACGCGCAGAACCTGCAGGACAGCGGGCTGGACGTGCGGGTCGGGCTCCGCGCCGGCTCACCCAGCAGGGTGAAGGCCGGGGAGGCGGGCCTGCGGGTGCTCGACACCGCCGGCGCCGTCGCCGAGGCCGACGTGGTCATGTGCCTGCTTCCCGACACCTCGCACGGCGCGGTCTATGGGTCCGACATCGCGCCGAACCTGAGGGACGGTGACATGTTGATGTTCGCTCATGGGTTCTCGGTCCACTTCGGCACGGTCGTGCCGCCCGCCGGCGTCGACGTCACCATGATCGCCCCCAAGGGGCCCGGCCACCTGGTGCGCCGGACCTACGAGGAGGGCAACGGAACGCCCGGCCTGGTCGCCGTCCAGCAGGACGCCACGGGGAAGGCGAGGGCGCGGGCGCTCGCCTACGGTGCCGCCATCGGGTGCGCCAAGCCTGGCATCATCGAGACCACGTTCAAAGAGGAGACCGAGACCGACCTGTTCGGCGAGCAGACCGTGCTCTGCGGCGGCATCAGCGAGCTCATCCGCAACGGCTTCGAGACGCTCGTCGAGGCGGGCTACCAGCCCGAGATCGCGTACTTCGAGTGTCTGCACGAGCTGAAGCTGATCATCGACCTGATCTATGAGGGCGGGCTGTCGTGGATGCGTTACAGCGTGTCCGACACGGCCGAGTGGGGCGACTACCAGAGCGGTCCGCGCGTGGTAGACCAGCACGCTCGTGACCAGATGCGGCAGATCCTGGCCGAGATCCAGGACGGCACGTTCGCGAAGCGGTGGATCGCCGAGGCGGACGACGGGTTTGGGGAGTTCCTTCGACTTCGCCAGGTGGCGCAGACGTCCCAGCTCGAGCAGGTGGGACGCCAGCTGCGCCAGATGATGCCCTGGCTGGAGTCCGAGGAGAAAGTGCCGAGCTGATGACCACCGCAGACCCTGACGTACCGGGCTCAAGCAGCGAAGCGGTAGCCCATCCTGATCAAGTAAGGATCTTTGACACCACCCTGCGTGACGGGGAGCAGGCGCCCGGGATCGCGCTGACCCGCCCCGAGAAGGTCGAGATCGCCGAGCAGCTCGCGCGGCTGAACGTCGACATCCTCGAGGCCGGGTTCCCG
>CAZZND010000290.1:0-2129 GCA_964655465.1 uncultured Actinomycetes bacterium | reverse complement strand
GCGGCGCCCGCGAGCGCGAGCGCGCCCAGCTTCCGATGCAGCTCGATCCGCTCCGGGTCGGCCGTGGCACCTGCGGGCCTCTCGGCGGCCGGCTCGTTCGCCACCGCACCCACGGCCGCTGCGCTCGCCGCAACGCCGAGTGCGATGACCGCCGCGGCCTCGTCGTCGTCGGGGGGGAGCACGATCGTGACCGCGTCGGGAACCTCGGCCTCGTTCTCGGTCAGTCCCGTGCTGGGGTGCAGGCGCTGGCCACGCTTCTGGAGCTCGGTGACGCTCGGACGCGCGCGCGGGGCCGGGCTCTTCTTCGCGAGGATGTCGCGCAAGGTCGCGGGGTCCTTGCGGACCTTCTCGACCCACTCAGGCTGACGGAGCGTCACGACCGGCGCGCTCCGCTCGACGACACGCTCGACGGTCCCGGCGAGGCTGCGCAGCACCTGGGACGGCTCCACCCTGGCGTCGCCGCCGATCGGCACGACGGCGCCCGGCCACACGAGCACGATCTTGGTACGAGGGGCGACCTCGCGGCTCATCTGGACCGCGGTCGCGCCGATGCCGTCGTCCATGACGACGACGTCGGGTTCGTGGACCGCCAGGACGCGCGCGAGCTCCGCCGAGGTGGTGGCGCTGCCAACGACGTCGAAGCCCTCGCCCTCGAGCACGAATCGCAGCAGACCCTTGCGGGCAGGGTGGCCTTCGCCGACCACGACGCGGATCGGGTGCGCGCTCATCCGGGCGATCGATGCTCCTTGGGGGGTCCCGTGCGCGTAGCCTACCTTGCGCTGCCGACGCGCGGGCTACGGGCGGAAGGCTCCGTGGGGGCCCCGCGACGGGCCTTGGGCCTAGGTCGATAGACTCGCTCACCCGATGGGCGACGTGACGCTGACATGGACGGGTGCGGGTCTGCGGTTCACAGGCCTCACCAGCTATGGCGACCCCATCGCGGTGGGCGGCGAGCCCGACGGGGCCGGCGCCAAGCCCTCGGATCTGCTCCCCTTATCGCTCGCCGCGTGCACGGCCTACGATGTCGTCGAGATCTTGCGAAAGCAGCGCCAGGATCTCCGCGCCCTCGTCATCACGGTTCGGTCGGTCCAAGACCCCGATCCCCCGTGGACGTTCCGGTCGATCCACATGTCGGTCGCGCTCACCGGTAACGTCGACGAAGGCAGGGCCGCGCGCGCGATCGACCTCGCGGAGAGGAAGTACTGCGCCGTCGCGGCGACGCTTCGGCCGGTCGTCGAGCTTACCCACTCGTTCACGATCTCGCCTGCGTAGGCTGGCGCCGTGGACGCCGCCGGGTTCCGCGAGCTGCTGGAGCGATCCGTCGTGCTCGCCGACGGAGGGATGGGCACGTGGTTGCTGGCCGAAGGCGTCCATCCCGAGGCATGCCTGGAGGCGTTGAGTCTCGACGACCCCAGCCTGGTCGAACGCGCCCATCGCGCCTTCGTTGAGGCCGGGGCCCGTCTGATCTTGACGAACACGTTCGGTGCGAACAGGTTCCGGCTCGATCGGCACGGCCTCGCCGACGATGTCACCGACGTGTGCCACGCGGCCGTGCGCATCGCCCGCGACGCGGGAGCGCCGGTGCTCGGTGGGTCGATGGGCCCGCTCGGCGTCCGCTTGCAGCCCTACGGGCGCGTACGGCCCGAAGATGCCGCAGCGGCGTTCGCCGAGCAGGCCCGCGCGCTCGCGGACGCGGGGGTCGATGTGTTCGTGGTCGAGACCCAAACCGACCTGCGCGAGATGGAGCTCGCCGTGCTCGCGGCGCGTGAGGCCGCACCGGCGGTGCCGGTGCTGGCGAGCGCGACGTTCACGCGGGACGACCGCACGCTGCTCGGCTCCTCGCCGGTTGAGGTCGCGACGGCGCTCGCCGCGCTCCGGGTGGACGTCATCGGCGTCAACTGTGGTGAAGGACCGGCTCAGGCGCTCCGCATCATCCGTGCGATGCGCCCCGCGGCTGCGGGCACGCCGCTCGCGGCGCGGCCCAACGCCGGCGGTCCGACGCGCCGGGGCGGCCGGTTCGTCTACCCTGCCACGCCGGTCTACGTCGCCGAGGTCGCGCAGGCGCTGCTCGAGGAAGGCGTCCGCGTCATCGGCGGCTGCTGCGGCACCGGACCGGCCCACACGGAAGC
>CAZZND010000289.1:0-2131 GCA_964655465.1 uncultured Actinomycetes bacterium | reverse complement strand
CCCATCATGACCGCCGGGTCACCCAAGGCGCAACGCGAGCCACGTGCGCGGGCTGAACCGCGATACGATCGCGAGGTCTCGGCACGGACGACCGAGCCAAGGAAGGAAGGGAGTCGTGCATCGATGGCAGCCACGCTGACCCGGCTCACCGAGCCCATGATCCGCGAGCATGATGCGCTGCGCACCGCTACCTGGGACGAGGCCCTCGACCGGGCCGCCGAGGGGCTCGGCCGCGCCATGGAGCGGAACCCGGGCTGGGGAGCGGGGATCTTCAGCTGTTCGAAGGCCACTAACGAGATGAACTACGCCGCAAGCAAGTTCGCTCGTCAGGTCCTTCGGACCAACAACATCGACAGCTGTAACCGCACCTGACACGCGCCTTCGGTCGTCGGTCTGGCGACCGTCTTCGGTGCCGGTGGGGGTACCAGCTCGTACGAGGAGGCCGAGAGCACCGACCTCATCGTGCTGTGGGGGTCGAACGCGCGGAACGCGCATCCGATCTTCTTCCACCGCGTCCTGAAGGCGCTCCAGCGCGGCGCGAAGCTGGTCGTGGTCGACCCCCGTCGGAGCGAGTCGGCGGAGTTCGCCGACCTGTGGCTCGGCATCGACGTCGGGACCGACATCGCGTTGTCGAACTCGATGGCCCGCGAGATCATCCACGCCGGGCTCTCCCACGAGGTATTCGTCGCTGGCGGAACGACGGGATACGAGGAGTATGCCGCGAGCGTCGAGGACTGGTCACTCGAGCGGGGGGAGCAGGTGACCGGAGTCTCGGCCGAGGTCATCCGTGAGGTCGCGCACGCCTTCGCGACGGCCGAGAAGGCGATGATCTGCTGGACGCTCGGCATCACCGAGCATCACAACGCGGTCGATAACGTGCTTGCGCTCATCAACCTCGGCTTGCTGACCGGCCACGTCGGTCGCTACGGCAGCGGCCTGAACCCGCTCCGCGGCCAGAACAACGTCCAGGGTGGCGGGGACATGGGGGCGATCCCCAACAAGCTCGCCGGCTTCCAGGACGTCGAGACCGACGACGAGGCCCGCGCTCGGTTCGAGGCAGCCTGGGGCGTCCCGATCATGCCGCGCTACGGCTGGCACCTCACCCACATGTTCGAGGCCATGGAGCGCGGTGAGCTCACCGCCTGCTACGTGATCGGCGAGAACCCGGCGACCTCCGAGGCCGACATGGACCACGCCCAGCACCTGTTGGAGGGTCTCGACACGTTGATCGTGCAGGACCTGGTGATGACGAAGACGGCCGAGATGGCCGACGTCGTCTTCCCGGCATCCCACGCGTCGTTCGAGTCCGAAGGCACGGTCACGAGCTCCGAGCGCCGGGTCCAGCGGGTGCGCAAGGCCCTCGACCCGCCCGGCGACGCGAAGGACGACATCTGGATCATCGCGCAGCTCGCGAAGCGTCTGGGCGTCGACTGGGGCGATCCGACCCCCGAGGAGCTGTGGGACGAGATGCGCTCGCTCTCGCCCATGCACACGCTCATGTCCTGGCAACGGATCGAGGAGCTCGGGGGCATCCAGTGGCCGTGCAACGAGGAGTACCCCGACGGCGCGCTGTTCCTGCATGAACGGCTGTGGCGGTTCGACGAACCCGAGCTGCAAGGACGCAGGGCCCCGTTCAGCGTCGTGATCGACGCGCCGCCGAAGGACGAGCTCACCGACGAGTTCCCGATGCGTCTGACGACCGGCCGGCGACTCGAGTCGTTCAACACCGGCGTCCAGTCGAGCTCGTTCGACTCGCCGCTTCACCGCGGCGAGACGCTGGACCTCTCGCCCGAGGATGCCGCGGCGCTGGGCGTGAAACCGGCCGAGGTCGTCAGGATCGTCTCGCGCCGCGGTGCCATCGAGGCGCCCGTCCACGTGACCACGGCGCTGCGCCCGGGCCTCGCGTTCATGACCTTCCACTTCCCCGACGAGGTCGAGACGAACCGGATCACGAACGAGGCGTACGACCCGAAGTCGGGCACCTCGGAGTTCAAGGCGACCGCGATCCGGGTGGAGAAGCTGTCCGTGGTGGCGGGAAGGTAGCCTGCGCGGCGTGGACCTGAAGCTGATGGCGGCAGAGCCCTCCGCCGAGGAGCGCGCCGCGGTCGACGAGATCCTCGGTCTGCCGGAG
>CAZZND010000288.1:0-2132 GCA_964655465.1 uncultured Actinomycetes bacterium | reverse complement strand
TGGCGGCCTCGAGGTGCGCCGACAGCTCGGCGATCTCGTCGCCCAGCCGGTCCAGTTCCGCGACGCGCTCCGGGGCGGCGAAGATGCTCGGCGAATGGATTTCCATGGCGAGTCTCCCGTGTGCTGGGGCGACTCTACACCCGGGTTTCGGAGCCACCTGCGAGCCTCCAGGACCGGCGATTCCGGGACGAGCCGTGGTTTTTAGGTTCGGTCACGTCCACCCGCCATTGCCGGTCCCGCATGGGCCGCTGAGCCGGCATCTTCTCGGCACCGCCGACACCTCGCCATTCGTATTGGCGCCGGCTGTCAAGCGGAAATCTCCCACGGCATCCCTCGGCCTGGGAACCGTCCGCGAGGCGGGTGGCCACGGTCAGGCCCCGAGCATCGTCTCCGCCGCGCTCACGAACGCGTCCGCTCCACGTAGCACACGCTCGGCGGTCTCGGCTGTCACGGAATCGTCGTAGCCATAGTCGGCGCTGTTACGTTCCTCGAACGCGAGCTGCAACGCCATGAAGTGCGTGGTCCAGCTCGCCGGTTCGCACGAACTCGCGGTTGATGGCCGTGAGTACCGCCGAGTGTTTACGGAACCGAAGTCCCCGGTTCAGGAGAAGGGCGGTGGCCGCGTAGAACATCGCGAAATAGGCTCGCGAGACGGCGAAGTCGAAGTCGCCGTCAGCGAGCGTGCGGCGTGCGTTCGACAGACTCCGGCGCGCTTTGGCGAGAAGTTTGCGCCTGCTCGGTCACGCGACGACTGTGCCTTCAGCACGGGCATTGACGATGAGGGGCCGATCGCCGCTGCGGAACTCCTCGGCATCAGCGGGAAGGGCCGAAATCAGGTAATCGTGGTCGGCAGAGACTCGTGCGGCGATCTCGCCGAGACGGTGGCGCTCACCTCGTGCGTCTTCGCCCGGAGCGAACACGACGAGGACATCGACGTCCGAGGATGGCTCGGCGTCCCCGCGCGCCCGCGAACCGTACAGGACAACATTCTGGACTCGCGGGCCGTATGCGGTCTTCACCTCCTCGACGAACTTCCCGAGCGTCACTCTCCAACCCGGCCGTGCCGGCTCGGCCAGTTCTCGGGCGGCGGATCGGATGGCCACCGGCACACCGGCGGGTGCTGTCACGATGCGATACGCCCAGCGGCCATACGATCCTTCCGTGTTCACGGCGGCGACCCAGCGTTGCGCGGCGGCGACCTTGGCGTGCGTCAGCGGGTCGACGTCCTTGGATTCCAGAATGAGCGTTCCGACTTCTCGGCCGCCTCGGCGAAGTCGAGCGACGAAATCGGGCACGTACTCGCGGCTCTGGCCATGGTGCAGATACGGAATGGCGAAGCCCAGGTCGGCATTCTTCACGAAGGCAATGACGTGCTCGTCCGTATCGAGGTAGTAGGCGGCCGATTGGGCGGCGAGGATGTCGTCGCGCGTCAAGTCGTACTCTTCGCAGACGCTGTCTATCGTCATGCCGCCGGCCATCTTCCCGAGCCCGAGCGCTCTTCGTCGCTGAAGCTCGGCGAGGAGCTCCTCGACCGTCATCTCGGTCTCAGCACGCGTGGTTCACGAGCGTGAGAACGCGTGGCCGGCTACAGGCGGCGGAGTGGCCGACCGGCCGCGTCGATGCGGATCTCGTCGCCAGGCGCGTAGGCGTTCATCTCGCGCAAGTCCATGTTCACGAACATCTGCCGGCCACTGAAATCGACCACGACGATTCCCTTGTTGAAGTCAAGGAACACCACCCGCCCGACGGCGGCCGCGGGAGGAGGAGCCGTCGTGGGTGCGGCACAGCCGCCGAGCAGCGGGAGAGCCAGGACCAGCACGAGTGCCACCGCGCGTCCACGCATGATTCACGTCCTCGCTTCACGACGCCGGGGCGGCCGGCGGCCAGGGGATGCCGAAGGAGTCGAGCCGGCGCAGGCGGTCCTGGCCGATCGCGCGGTCGTAGATGTCGGCGAGCGCTTCGGGCGTCCAGCCGTTCGGGTTCACCGCGGTCCGTAGCGGCGCCGGATGCGACCACACCGACACCTCGTTGCCGCGCACGTGGATCACCTGGCCGGTAATGTGCGCGGCGCGATCGCTGGCGAGGAACGCGACGACCGGCGCCACGCCTTCCGGGGGCGCCGCCGCCTGGGC
>CAZZND010000287.1:0-2151 GCA_964655465.1 uncultured Actinomycetes bacterium | reverse complement strand
CTCGGCCAGCTTCTCCTTGAACGTGGTCGCCACGGAGACGCTGTCGAAGATCGCATCGACAGCGACCCCGGCCAGGCGCTTCTGCTCCCCGAGCGGGATGCCGAGCTTCTCGAACGTGGCGAGCAGCTCCGGGTCGATCACACCAGAGCCGTTCGGCTCCCCCTTCGGCTTCGGCGCCGCATAGTAGATGATGTCCTGGTAGTCGATCGGCCCGTAGTGGATGTTGGCCCACTTGGGCTCCTTGTTCAGTTGCTCCAGGCTCGCCCAGTAGTTGTATGACTTCAGCCGCCAGTCCAGCATCCACTCGGGCTCGTTCTTCTTGGCCGAGATCAGGCGGATGATGTCCTCGTTCAGCCCGCGCGGCGCCGAGTCCGACTCGATCTCGGTGACGAACCCGTACCGGTACTCGCGGTTTGCCAGCTCCTCGATCTGTTCGGTGGTCGTCGCCATGCCGTTTCCTTCCTATGCTTCTGCTCGGGATGAACGCCAGGTCGAGGCTACCGCGCTGGTGTCAGTTTAACAAGGGTTTTCTTACTGAATACGGCGGCGAAGCCCTCAGCACGGCCGGGCGGGACGGCCGCGGTACCTCTACTGCCTCACGGAACTGGCGGAGGCAAGCTTCCCGCCACCCGCTCGGCGGTAGAAGGGGGTATTCCCCGCAGCGTGGTCCGTCGTGTCAACGATGTTCTCGATCTCCGGCGCGACCCCACGCACCATGACCTCGAACCCCTGGCGCAGGGTCACCTTAGATGCCGCACACCCCTGGCACCCGCCACTCATGGCGATGAAGAGGCTTCCGTCCCGGACGTCGACGATCGAGATCTGTCCACCGTGAGCGGCGATGGAACGGTTGACCTCCCGGTCCAACAGTTCCTGAACGACGGCACGGATCTCAGCGTCAGTCCGATCGAGGGTGCGAGCGTTGCGGGGAGCCTCGAGGATGGCCGGCACTCCGGTGAGCAGCTGCGTCCGGATATCCGTTCCGATCGCCGACTTCAGCCCAGACCAGGAGGTGCTCGGCTCCTTCCCGACGGTCACGACGTCGTCGGCGACGAGCACATACGCAACGCCGGGAAGCGCGAACAACCGCTCAGGGAGCGGGGACCCGGCGGCGCGTTCCTTGTCGTCGAAGAAGAACGGGCCGCCGGGATGTACCGTCCGGCTCACCGTGAACTTGCACGCGTCGGGGTCGGCGAGCAGAGTCTCTGCACGGATCCTGATGGTCGGATCGACCGGTGGAACATCAGACATCTTCCATGACCTTTCCTGCGTCGAGCTCACCGAGGGCCTGCAGGCGCTCGAAGGAGTAGATCCCGGTGCTGTGGCCGTCGTTCCAGCTGATGGTGATCGCGTAGTTGCCGACGCTCGAGATCACGCGCGGAGTTATGTCAGGCCGCACGCTCTTCGGGTCCAACAGCGGCCGCCCGCTGGTCTCCTCGATGCAGACGGCACAGGGGCATGCCAATCGAAGGTCTCTGACGTCGAAGTCGTCACCGTGCCCATCCTCCCAGAGCACGGACAGCGTTCGGGCATCTCGCCGGCGGAAGCCAACCGGCGTTGTCCGAGGACCCGACGGCCGAACGGTGCTCTCGACCCAGGCGGGCTCGCCCTCGCCCGTCTCCCATGTCCACGCGAATGGCCTCAGCGCCGTGGTCGGGAGCCCTTCGAGCCGGTCGGCGAGCGTCGTGGCGATCGCCCGGTAGGCCTGGGCTGCGACCGAGTTCGGTCTATCAACGATGATCGGTCGTCCCTCGTCCCCGCCGGTGACGATGTCGGCGTCAAGAGGTATCGCACCAAGGAACGGGACCCCGAGCTGCTGACTCATCCGCTCGCCGCCGCCGCGGCGGAAGACATCCGTGTCCTTCCCGCAGTGCGGGCAGGTGAACGTGCTCATGTTCTCGATGATGCCAAGGATGGGGACATGCACAGTCTCGAACATCCGCAGCCCACGGCGGGCGATCTTGAGACTCACGTCCTGCGGCGTTGTCACGATGATCGCCCCCGACAGCGGGAAGCTCTGAGCCAGCGTCAGCTGGGTGTCACCCGTTCCTGGGGGGAGGTCGAGAACCAGGGCGTCTTGCTCTCCCCATTGCACGGAGCCGATGAAGAAGCTCAGGAACTTGCCCACCATCGGTCCACGCAGGATGGCCG
>CAZZND010000286.1:0-2184 GCA_964655465.1 uncultured Actinomycetes bacterium | reverse complement strand
AAGCGCGGCGCCGATGCCGGCCGCGTCGGTGCCCGCCCCGATCGCGGCGAGCGCCGCGGCCTCGGCGCCGGGACGCACGAGCACGTGCTCGGCGACATCGTGCGGGCGAGTGCGACGCGACGCGACGACCACGATCCGGGCGCCGCGCTTCGCCGCCTTGCGCAGCCGCAGGTGCAGGATCGGTACCTCCTGCTCGGCGTCGAGGCCGGCGACCACGATCACCGCGGCCCGCTCGACGTCGCGATACGTGAGGGCGTCGGCACCGGCCGCGGCGAGCCGCTCGGCCGACGCGCCGTGCGGCGCCCGGCGGTGGTCCAGGTCGTTGGTGCGCAGCACGGTCCGCGCGAGCTTCGACAGCGCGTAGGCGTCCTCGTCCAGCAGGCGGCCGCCCGTGATCACCCCGACGCGGGCGCCGCGGCACGCATCGGCCACCGCGGTCAGCGCCTCGCCGAAGGAGGTCGGCTCGAGGCCGCGATCGCGCACGAGCGGCGTCGTGATCCGGCCGTCCGCGTCGTCGTGGTAGAACGCGAACCGTCCCTTGTCGCAGATCCATGCGTCGTTCACGTCCGGGTTCTCGCGCGCGAGCACGCGCACGACCTCGCCGCGGCGCTGATCGACGCGGACCGCGCACCCGGCGCTGCAGTGCGGGCACACGCTGTCCACGCTCGTGAGGTCGAAGGGCCGCGCGACGAACCGGTAGGGGGTCGCGGTCAGCGCGCCGACCGGGCAGATCTGCACGACGTTGCCCGAGAACGGCGAGCGCAGGTCCTCGCCGGCCGCGATCGACACGCGCTCCCCCGCGCCGCGCGCGTACAGCTCCAGGAACCGGTCGCCGCTGATCTGATCGCAGAACCGCGTGCACCGCGCGCACAGCACGCAGCGCTCGCGGTCGAGCCCGACCAGCGGCGACATCGGGATCGGCTTCGGGTAGGTGCGCTTGGCCTCGGTGAAGCGGCTCTCGCCCGGCCCGAACGCAAGCGCCTGGTCCTGCAGCGGGCACTCGCCGCCGCGATCGCACACCGGACAGTCCAGCGGGTGGTTCAGCAACAGGAACTCGAGGTTCGCCACCTGTGCCTGGCGCACCGGTTCGCTCGTGTTCTGCGTGGTCACGACCATGCCCGGGGCCACGGTGGCCGTGCACGAGGTGGCCAGCTTCGGCTGCCCCTCGATCTGGACGTAGCACTGGCGGCACGCGCCGGCCGGCTCGAGGTACGGGTGGTCGCAGAACCGCGGGATCTCGACCCCCACCTGCTCGGCGGCGCGGATGATCAGCGTGCCCTTGGGCACGGTGACCTCCTTGCCGTCGATCGTGAGCGTCACGAGGTTGGCGCTCACGCATGCACCTCCGCCGGCGCCTCGCGCATGGGGCACCGCCCGAGCCGCACGTGCTCCTCGTACTCGTCGGCGAAGTGCGCGAGCGAGGAGTTGATGACGCTCGCCGTGCCGTCGGCCAGCGCGCAGAACGCCCGAAACAAGATGTTGGTCCCCATGTCCTGCATCAAGGGCAGGTCCTCGGCGCGTCCGTGGCCGTCCTCGAGACGCTCGAGCACGCGCGTCGCCCACCAGGTGCCTTCGCGGCACGGCGTGCACTTGCCGCAGGACTCGTGTGCGTAGAACTCGACCATGCGCTGCGCGCAGTCCACGACGCAGTCGGTCTCGTCGAGCACCATGATGGCCGCGGTGCCGAGCATCGAGCCGGCCGCCGCCAGCGACTCGTAGTCCAGCGCGGTATCGGCGTGCGCGGCCGTCAGCATCGGCGTCGAGGACCCGCCGGGCGTCCAGGCCTTCAGCGCGCGGCCGTCGAGCACACCGCCGGCAAGCTCCTCCAGCACGGCCGCGAACGGCGTGCCCAGCGGGACCTCGTAGTTGCCGGGTCGCTCCACCTTGCCGCTGATCGTGATCATCTTCGTGCCGGGCGACTTCTCGGTGCCCACCGAGCGGAACCACTCAACCCCGCGCGTGATGATGTCGGGCACGTTCATGAGGGTCTCGACGTTGTTGATGACGGTCGGGCTCGCGAACAGCCCCTCGACGGCCGGGAACGGCGGGCGCAGGCGAGGCTGTCCGCGCAGGCCCTCCAGCGAGTTCAGCAGCGCCGTCTCCTCCCCGCAGATGTAGGCCCCGGCGCCGCGGTGCAGCACCACGTCGACGCGTGTGCCGGAGCCGCAGACATCGGCGCCCAGG
>CAZZND010000285.1:0-2213 GCA_964655465.1 uncultured Actinomycetes bacterium | reverse complement strand
ACCCGTTCGAGCATCCCCGGATCCGGTGTGAACCTCTCGAGCTCTCGTTCCAGCAACTCTCGTTCGTCGATCATGGGTTCTCACCTAGCGCCTCGCGAAGTGACGCTCGCGCACGAGACGCGCGCGCCCGCACGGTCGATGGCCGGATCCTGAGCAGCCGACCCGCTTCTTCGGAGCTGAATCCGTACAGCGACGTGACGATGAGCGCCGCTCGCTGATCGGCCGAGAGTCCTGCAAGGCCCCGCATGACGGTCTCTCGATCGTCCACCGCGGCGAACACGTCCGGATCTGGAGCAACGCGGACCACGCGGCGCAACGCAAGCGCGGCCCGCCTCCGTCTCGTCCGGAACACGTTCGTCGAAACTCGGAACAGGTACCCGCCGGAATCCTCCATGCCAGCCACGCGGTCCCACCGTTCGAAGACCCGCATGAACGCTTCCTGCGCGATCTCCTCGGCTTCGAATCGGTCGCCGGTCACCAGGCACAGCGCGCCGAACAGGCGGGCTTGGTGCTCGGCGACGAAGGCCTCGAACGAGGTCGTGACCGCCTGTGCAGGACCGTGGCCCTCGGCCACGAGATGGGTGAACTCTGCCATTCCGAGTCATGAACCTCTCAGAAGGGATTCTGCTACGAGGGATCACGGGAGAGGCTGGTGGGCGAGGGGGGATTTGAACCCCCACGTCCTTTCGGACAGAGGAACCTGAAGGCACGTGACCACCCATCACTTGTCCGCCCCAGCGGCCTCCCGCCTCAGGTTGCCCGGATGATCAAGGTGTGGTCGTCGAGCCACTCGGCTCTTCTCCAGCCATCGGTGATGAGCGTCGCATGTCCGGTGCCGACGTCCAACACGTAGATGCTCCGGTCCGACGGGTAGGCGATCCGCGCCCCGTCGGGCGACCAGTCGGGCGGCCCCTCCACGGCTTCCCCCGGGGCCGGCCGGTCCGCGAACTGCTTCGAAGCGTCGTCGAAGAGCGCACGCGGGTGACCGCCATCGGCATCGCTGATCCACAACTCGTTGTATCCGCCACCCATGGTGTCGGTGTTCCACGTGACCAGGCGTGGGTAGAGGATCGAGGTCCCGTCGGGCGACGGAACCGCGTAGCCGACGTCCTCGAGGAGAAGCTCCTGAGGACCACCCCCGACGGGGATCGTCCACAGATCGTCCACAAGCGGATCACCGGGTCCCTCGTCGGCGGGATCGTCTCGTCGGGTGAAGACGATCCTGCTTCCGTCCGCGGCGAAGAACGGGTGTTGGAAGTCTTGGGCCGCACCTTGCGCCACCCTCGTGGTCGCACCCGTCGCCACGTCCACGACCATGAGGTCAACGCGAGAGTCAGGGCAACGGCAATAGGGCCACTCGCCGGGGACGTTCACCACGTCGCCGTACGATCCGCCGAAGGCCACGACCTTCGTGCCGTCGGGGGACCAGCTCCCGAGGGAGGCTGTGGAGGGGGGGCGGAGGCCGTCCGTCAGCGGACGCCGGGCGCTGCCGTCGATGTTCGCGACGAGGATCGTCACGAGAGGAAATCCGGGCAAAGAGATGCCGGGGGTATCGAAGAGGATCATCGATCCGTCCGGGGACACGGAGAAGTTGCCGGCTCCTTCGACGTCGGCGATGCGTGCAGGCAATGGAGACGCCTCCCCGGTTTTGACGTCGACGATGTGGAGTCCGGCATCGAGCTCGACCAATGGCGCAGGTGGCTCCGTTACCGTGGGAGGCGGCTGCGTCACCGGGTCATCCGGCCCCCGATCGTGAAGTGCCGTGATGCCTGCGAGGGCCACCGCCGCCGCGATCGCGAGCCCGACGGCTCCCGCCGTCAACCCCTTCCGGCGCTGCTTCTGCTCACGCCGACGATGCAGCCCCTCGAGGGTCAACGGGCTCCGTTCGACTCGGTCGAGCTCACGTTCGATGAGGGTGCGGGGATCGGTCATCGGAGTTCCTCCACCTCGGCGAGCGCGGAACGCGCCTGGTACGTGAGCGCGTAGACGGTCGATGCCTTGATGCCGAGCAGCTGGGCCGTCTCCTCACCCGAATAGCCGAGCGCCTCGGTGAGGACGAGTGCCGCGCGCTGGCGAGCGGTCAGGAGGGCGAGGGCGCGCGCTGCTTGATCGCGGTCCTCGACCGGGGCGAACATGGTGCCGAGATAGAGCGCCAGGCCATCCGGGTACTGATGGCTCGTGCCGATCGTCGCCGCGACGAGATCGGCGGGGTC
>CAZZND010000284.1:0-2269 GCA_964655465.1 uncultured Actinomycetes bacterium | reverse complement strand
GGAGGTCAGCTGGAGACCGCTGCTTGACGACACCGGGTCGTGGGATGTCTAGGCTCCCACCTGGGAGGATGGCCGAGCGGACGAAGGCGACGGTCTTGAAAACGGTCTTCGGCTTACCTTCGGCACCCGACGAATGCGTTTGCCCACGTGTCAAGAGCAGCTCCATGCGCAGCATCCGGGTGCGCCGCTGCGCCTATCGCGCCGCCACAACGAGTGTGTGGCAGGCGGCGCATCGGCCGGCGCCGAAGTGGCGAAACGCGTGCTTCGAATCGAAAGCGGCACTTCCGACTGTCCCGTATGGTGTTCTTCATGAGCACCTGCTGCATGGTGGAACTACCGCTGACCGTTAGGAAGGGAGTTCGGTCATGAAGGTGAGCGTCGAGGACATCCCGACCGTCCCGATGAACCAAAGGGGGATCCTGATCCGCATCAGAGATGACAGCGGCAAGAACGTCGGAAAGCTCTGGGTCGGGAATCAGAGCGTTCGCTGGGCTCGGGGCAACACTGCCGACATGAACGCGAAGAGGGTGACCCTCCGCCAGTTCGTCGATTCCCTGAACCAGCTGTAGTTCGCGGGGCCGCTCCTTCGCGGCACAAGCGGCGATGGCCGGTGATACCCGCCCGGGGCGGCGTTGTCCGTCGTCCGCTACCGCCCCCCGTTCGAGTTCGGATGGTACGACCCGGGGCCTCCGGCCCCCCCGGTCGTCGGGTGACTTGGCGGATCAGCCGGCCAGGTACGCCTCCCAGTCCTCGATCTCGAGGTCGATCTTCTTGCTGACCAGGAACCCTCCGGTCTCGACGACCATGTTCCAGGTCATGCCCCAGTCCTCGCGGTCGACCGTGGTCTTCGCGGATGCACTCAGAACCGTCCGGTCCTGCAGCGCCGGGCCCTATCCGAGGAACTCGCTCTCGAGCGTGACCGGTCGCGTGACGTCTTTGATCGTGAGCTCGCCGTCGAGCTCGAAGCGGGCGCCGCCCACCGGACGGAACGCCGTGCTCTTGAACGTGAGCGTCGGGTACTTCTCGATCTCGAGGAAGTCACCGCTCCTCAGGTGGTTGTCCCGCATCTCCAGGTTCGTCTGGATGCTGGCGGCCTGGATCTCGACCTCAATGTGGGTGTCCTCCGGCTCGTCTCCGATCTCGATCGTCCCGGAGAACTCCGTGAACCGCCCCCGGACCTTCGTGATCATGTGTCGGGCCACGAACTCGACCATCGTGTGCGCGGGGTCGAGCTCCCACTTGCCCGCGGGCGGGACGGTGACGCCCTCGACCCCGCGAGCTCCCTCTGCCATCTGGCTGAGCCCCCCATGACGGGCCGCAGTACTCCGCGGCGACGATACCGACACCAACCTGGCGGGATCCCTCGGTATTCCCGAGGTTCCCTCTCGGGCCCGTGGGGTACAAGAACTCGATCAGGCAGCCCCGCCCGGCCAGCGACGCGTCGATGACCTACAGCCTCTCCAGGTCAGAGCGTTGCCGAGCTGGAGTCCATGTCTCTTTCGCGACGAAGGAGCAGTCAGCGGCGGCCTGCTGAGTGTGCCTCGGCCGGCCCTAGGCAAGGCCTGGTCCACGATGATGCCTACGTATGGAGGAGCGACGGTGATGCTGGTTCCTTCCGAGCCCGGGCGGGTGTTCTCTCCGCGTGGACACCCGAGCCCGCGGTTGAGGCGTTGATGGTGCTGACGGGGGCCGAAGCCACTCGAGGCGTCAACGACCTACGGGAACCTCGATGTCAACCAGGCGGCGGGCGGACAGGAAAGGAGCAGCGATGAAGAGGGCGGGCTCTCGCAGCGATCTTCGGAGGCTTCAGCTGGCCTTAGTCGTACTTGCCGTGCCGAACCTCGTGACTGGGGTCTGGGCGCTGGTATGGCCGAGTTCCTGGTACGCAGATTTCCCCGGCAAGGGACTCGGGTGGGTGATGGTTTTCGGCGACTACAACGAGCACCTCATCCAGGACATCGGCGGCGCGTACCTCGCGTTCGGATCACTGCTCTTGTACACGGCGCTCCGGCCGAGTCGATCCCTGATCCGAGGTGCGCTTCTTGGGTTCCTTGTCTTCGCCGTGCCGCACTTCCTGATTCATGTGTTCGTCCGCGAGGAGTTGAGCACGGCAGGCTACTTCGGGACGCTCATGTCCTTGGGGCTCGGCATCGCCCTCGCGCTGTGGGCGCTGACGATGAATCGAAAGATGGCCGAGTCGGGGCCTGCGCCCGGCTAGCGGTCTGGTAGTGATCGCTTGCATGACTCACCGCGTGATCTTCACCAGATC
>CAZZND010000283.1:1912-2281 GCA_964655465.1 uncultured Actinomycetes bacterium | reverse complement strand
GGGGTAGCGAGCGCCGACGCGAGCGCACCCGGTTCGGTCACCGGGCGCTGGCACACGAACCGCTCGCACACGTACGCGGTCGGCGCGCCGTCCACCTGCGGCCGATCAACCAGCAGCGGTACCGTCGTGGTCGCGTCCGTGTCGCTCGGCGCCGCCACGGCGAGCACCGCGTTGGGCAGGTAGCGCTCCCGGGTCACCTCGTCGATCAGGGCTCGCGTGGCCTCGTCGCCGAGGTCGCCGACGATCGCGATCTCGCGTGCCGGGCCCAGGTAGAGATCGACGGCGCCGAGCGCGTGCCCGAACCCGCTCGGCGCCCGCATCATCGCGTCTCGGACCAGCCGCAGCGCGGATACGCCCGCCCGTTCGTAG
>CAZZND010000283.1:0-1902 GCA_964655465.1 uncultured Actinomycetes bacterium | reverse complement strand
CATCCGCTGCAGCACCTCGGCGGCCGCCGATGCCCCGCTCGGCACCGCGTTGTCGTAGAGCTCCTTCGGGCGGACGATCAGCGGCTCGGCGTCGGTGGCGGTCTGGAAGAACCCGCCTCGTTCGGCGTCGTGGAACCGGGCCAGTAACGCATCGCACAGCTCGCGGGCCCGCGCGAACCACGCGACCTCGGCGGTCGTCTCGAACAGCGCGAGGTACCCGGCGGCGAGCAGCGCGTGGTCCTCGGCGAACCCCAGGCCGGAGGCCACACCACCGCGCCACGACCGCAGCAGCCGGCCGCGTTCGTCGCGAAGGTGGGTCCACACGAAGGCGGCGCACCGCCGCGCGGCTTCGATGTAGGCCGGCTCGCCGAAGGCCCGCCCCGCTTCACACAAGGCGCGGATCGCGAGGCCGTTCCAGGCCGCCAGGATCTTGTCGTCGGTCCCGGGCCGCACCCGTGTCTCGCGGGTTTCGAAGAGCCGTTCGCGGGCGAGCTCCGCCTCATCCGTCCAGCCCGTCGACGGCCGGACGAGCACGTTCGTGCCGCCTTCCTCGCCGATCCAGTTGCCCGCGGGCGTGGCCCCGAACGCCGCCGCGAGGTCCTCGCCGACGAGCGACACCAGCTCGTCCCACGACCACGTGAAGAACCTGCCCTCCACGCCTTCGCTGTCGGCGTCCTGCGAGGAGAAGAAGCCGCCCTCGGGGTGCTGCATCTCGCGCAGGAGGTAGTCGGCGACCCCACGGGCGACGCGCTGATGCTCGGGGTCTCGCGTCACGAGCCACGCTCGGGTGTAGAGCTGCGCGAGCTGCGCGTTGTCGTAGAGCATCTTCTCGAAGTGCGGGACGTGCCAGCGCTCGTCGACGCTGTAGCGCGCGAACCCCCCGCCCAGCTGGTCGTGCATCCCGCCGCCGGCCATCCGGTCCAGGGTGAGGACCACCATCTCGAGCGCGTCTGGCTCACCGCGTACCGCCAGCCGCAGCAGGAGCTCGAGCGTCATCGGCTGGGGGAACTTCGGCGCGCCGCCGAAGCCACCCCACCGCGCGTCGAACGCGCGGCGGAGCTCCGTGAACGCGGCGGCCGTCACGTCGGCGCCGAGCGGCTCGTCCGACGCCTGCAACCGCACGACGTCGGTGAGCGTGGACGTGATCGCGCCGCCGGCCCGCTCGACCTCGTCGCGCCGCTCCCGCCACGCTTCGTCGATGCCCTGGAGCACCTGCCGGAACGACGGCATCCCGTGGCGCGGTTCGTCGGGGAAGTACGTCCCGGCGAAGAACGGCTCGCCGCCGGGCGTCAGGAACACCGACATCGGCCACCCGCCCTGGCCACGGTTCATCGCCTGCACGGCGTCCATGTAGATGCCGTCGACGTCGGGTCTTTCCTCGCGGTCGACCTTAACCGCGACGAACCGCCCGTTGAGGAACGCGGCCGTGTCGTCGTCCTCGAACGATTCGCGCTCCATCACGTGGCACCAGTGGCACGCCGAGTAGCCGACCGAGAGGAAGACCGGCACGTCCCGCTCGCGCGCCCGCGCGAAGGCCTCGTCCCCCCATGGGTACCAATCGACGGGGTTGTGGGCGTGCTGCAACAGGTACGGGCTCGTCGCGTCGATCAGGCGGTTCGGGGGCCGTTCGGGCATGGGCTCCAGTCTGAACGCTCGCGCGCGTTCACGTTCAGCCTGGGGCCCCCGCTGCCGATGCATCGGGTGATGAACGTACTGCATGTCCTGGTCGTGGGAGAGGCGGAGCTGGCGCGAGCGGTCGCCGCCGCCTGTCGCGGTTCCCACATCCGCATGAGCGGCCCGTTCGCCCCGAGCATCGCCGTCGCCGCGGGGCTCGAGCCCGACGTCGTGATCGTCGACGTGGACGGGCCCGGCAGGCTCGAGCCGTTGGTAGCCGCCGGCGAC
>CAZZND010000282.1:0-2295 GCA_964655465.1 uncultured Actinomycetes bacterium | reverse complement strand
CGCTCGATGTTCGTGTCGCGGTCCTCCTTCGAGAAGCCGAGCCCCTTGGACAGGTTCTTGCGCACCTCGTCGCCATCCAGGATCTCCGTCTGCATCCCGCGCGCCTGGAGCTCGTGGTAGAGCATCTCGGCGATCGTGGACTTGCCCGAACCCGAGAGGCCGGTGAACCACACGGTGAAACCCTTCTGGTCGCTCACTGTAGGAAGCTCCTTCCGACCGCACCCGGCAGGGCCGTGGTCGAGTCGATGTCATAGATGGACAGGATGGACGGCCCGACGTCGACGAGGCTCAGCCCGTCGACCTTGCCGGTCGGCTGACCAGGCAGCCCGGTCATGACGAACACGCCGTCGCGATCGTGGTTGGCGCCGTCGGGACCCGTGTCGTTCTCGTAGGTGTAGAGGCTCGGATTCCCGACCGAGCCGACCGAGCGCCACTCGAGGTCGCCGAAGTACACGAGCAGGTCGGGTGCGACCCCCCGGACCTCCGGATAGACGTCCTGGGGCTTCATCACCTTGGTGCCCAGAAGCTGGCCGTGGGGCCCGAGCTGCGCCTCGAGCTTCGAGATCAGCTCGTCGCGCGTCGCCTCGTAGCTCGCGGGCTCCACGACCCCCTGCGGCTCGCGGCCCTTCACGTTGAGGAAGAGCCGGCCGTAGTAGCCGCCGTCGCCCCAGGCGATCGTGCGGCTCCAGTCGATCTTCGCGTCCCTGATCGGGATCGGCCCGTCCGTGACGGGCTCGGCGAGCGTGAGGTACCGCTCCTGGATCAGCCAGTCGTTGAAGCACAGGCCCCCCATCATGGGGCGCGCACCGTGGTCGCTCATCACGATCGTCACGGCGTCGTCGGGCACGAGCTCGAGGAAGTCGGCCAGCTGGCGATCGAGGAACCGGTAGTAGTCGTGGAAGATCGTCTCGTACTGGTTCCCGGCCTCGTAGAGCGGGTGGCGACGATCGTAGAACTGCCAGAACACGTGGTGCAGGCGGTCCGGCGCGATGTCGCACAGCATGAAGAAGTCCCACGGCTTGTTCGCGATGAGGCGCCGCCCCACCTGGAACCGCCGCTCGGTCATCTTGAACACCTGGTTGAGCGTGACGTCGAACCCTGCCTGGCGGAAGTTCGGGATGTCGAAGATGTACTCGCCCTTGCCGCCGAGCTCCTCTTCGATCTCGACCTCGAGCTCCTGCGGGAAGGCCCAGTGCTCGGCGCTCGGCGGGGTGAGGAAGCAACCGACGCGCCAACCGGGGAACTCCTTGGGCGGCGGGAACGACGGGGGGACCCCGATCAGCACCGAGCGCTTGCCCTGGGCACCCAGCGCGTCCCAGACAGCGGGGTGCTTGATCGAGCCGGAGTGGGCGATCGAAAGGCCCTCGTAGGTCGTGTCCTTGCGGTTGCGGAAGCCGTAGAGGCCGAGCTGGCCCGGCACGGTCCCGGTCAGGCCACAGGCCCAGGCCGGCACCGTGATCGGCGGGGTGATCGAGGCGAGATCGCCGTACATCCCCTCGCCCATCAGCTTGGCGAGGGTCGGTACCTCGGCGTTGAGGTCGTCGAACAGGAGCTTGGGGGTGCCACAGTCCAGCCCGACGACGACGACCCTGGGGCCCTGCTGCATGACCGACTCCTCGGCGGCTCGGGTTCCGTGCGGAACGGGCGCGCTGAACGCCGGGGAGGTTCCGCGGTTCCCCTATGCTAGCAGCCGGTTCCGCGCCCCCTCCGGGGCCGCCCGAGGGTCCCGATGACGTTCCTGCGCAAGTTGTTGAAGTTCGAGGCCGCACTCTGGGCGCTCGGCGGCACCGTCACTCTCATCGCCCCCCATCGGTATCTCGTCAGCCTCTTCCGCCAACCTCCATACGCCGACTACGCCTACGTGCGGTCGATGGGCATGGCGGTGATCGTGATCGCGCTGTTCATGGTGCTGGTGGCGCAGCGCCTCGACGACGTCTGGTGGTGGGCCTGGGCCTTCGCCATCGGCAACGCGGGCCTGGCAAGTATCGCGGCGCTCCAGGCTCTGTTCGGGCCGGTGGATGGGGTCGCGACGGTCTACTGGTGGATGCTCGCTGTGACGAACGGCGCCTTCGGCGCAGCGACGCTGGTCGCCCTGGCCCGCGCCGAGCAGACGAAGCCCTTCGTTTAGGGCTTGCTGCCCACGATGGAGCCGGGCGTCAACCACCGGCTCGGGACCAGCAAGCCGGCTGCGGTCGAGTCCCATCGGTCCGGGTGCCCGATCGTCCGGGTTGATCGAAGCGGTCCACCCACGCTGCGACCCTCGGGGGAATCGAAGCGGAGGGATGCCATGGGATC
>CAZZND010000281.1:0-2306 GCA_964655465.1 uncultured Actinomycetes bacterium | reverse complement strand
GTGATCATCCGGCCGGCGTCCACCGCGTCGACGCCCGCCTCCACCATCGACCACAGCGCGTGCGGAAGTTCGCGGCCGGCCGCGACGACGTTGCTCTCGTCCTCGGCCGACTCGATCGTGCTTCTGAGGGCCAGGGGCGACCGCCAGGTAAGCCCGACCAGGTCGGCGTCCGTCACGACGCCGAGGACGCGGCGGTGCGCGTCGAGGATGGGCACGTGACGGATGCCGGACTCGAGCATGAGGAGCAGGATCTCTGCGGCCGTGCGATCGCTGGGCACGCCGGAGATGACGCGGGGGATCAGCTCGCCGACGGCCGTCTCGGGGCTCCTGCCCGTGGCGAGGACCTGCCCGCTGAGGTCCTGCTCCGTGAGGACCCCCCAGCCGCCGGGGCGGAACACGAGCAGCCACGGGGTGCGCTCGTGGGTCATGAGCGCCGCCGCTTCCCGGGCAGTCGTGCCTGCCGGACAGGTGACGGGCGGCCGCAGGAGCGACCCGACCCGCGTCGACCACGAACTGGCCTCCGAGATCCCTCGCGCGATCGCCTGTGCCATCGACCCCTCCGGTCCTCTCCTCGCGTTCCGGCGCAGCGTCGAGCTCGGCGCTCAGGGGCCGGTCAGGGTCGCTCAAGATCCGCTCTGCCCCCGTCATCGCTGCAGGTTGGAGGGCGTGCTACGGTCCGCCGGGGTTGAGATGGAATTCCGCGTGCTCGGGTCCCTCGAGGTCGTCACCGAGGGAAGGTCGCTCGTCCTCGGAGGAGCGAAGCAGCGAGCTCTCCTCGCCGTTCTCCTGATGCACGCCAACCGGGTCGTTTCCACCGACCGGCTGATCGACGCGCTGTGGGGCGAGCAAGCGCCCGAAGGAGCGGCGCACACGCTCCAGGTCTACGTGTCCCAGCTGCGCAAGACGCTGCGGGTCCCGGGCTCGCCGCCGCCCGAGACGGTCCTTGTCACCGAGGGGCGGGGCTACCTCCTGCGTGTCCAGGCCGACGCGGTCGACCTCCACCGCTTCGAGCGGACCATCGGCGAGGGGAGGCGCGCCCTCGCTGCCGGTGAGCCGGAGCGGGCGGCCGAGGTGCTCGAAGAGGCGCTCGAGCTGTGGCGAGGGCCGCCGTTCGGGGAGTTCGCCCACCAGGCCTTCGCCCAACCAGAGATCGCGCGCATCGAGGACCTGTGGCTGTCGGCGGTCGAGGACCGGATCGAGGCCGACCTCGCGCTCGGGCGGCATGGCGAGCTCGTCGGGGAGCTGCAGGCCCTGGCGGCGGAGCATCCGTTCCGCGAGCGGATCCGGGCCCACCTCATGCTCGCGCTGTACCGGTCGGGACGGCAGGCTGAGGCCCTTGCGGTCTACCGGGATGCGCGGCAGCTCCTGGCCGACGAGCTCGGTATCGATCCGTCCCCCGACCTCCAGCGTTTGGAGAGGGCGATCCTGGAGCAGGACCCGGAGCTCGACATCGCTCCGACCCGCGCGCCCTTCCCCGGCCCTGTCACACCGCCCAGCCCGCGCCGGCGGCGTGCCGTCGCCGTGGCGCTCGTCGCGATCGTGGTGCTCGGGGGGACGGCGACGGTCGCGGTCGTCGCGCGGAACTCCGGGTCTCGGCCCCTGGTGCCCCCGGTCGAGGCCGACACCGTCGTGAGGATCGACCCCGACAACGGGCTCCTGGTCGCTGCGGTCCCGACGGCGGGCACCGGCCCGACGGCTCTCGTGTGGTTCGACGATGCGCTGTGGGTCGCGAACACCGCGTCCAGGACGGTCGCGAGGATCGACCCCGTGAGCGAGCGGGTGGTCCAGACGGTGCCGACCGACGGAGCCCCCACCGCGCTGGCCGCGGGCGGGGGAGTCGTCTGGGTGCTGAACGGTCTGCACGGGACGGTCCTCGCGATCGACCCGAGGACGAACGACATCACGGCCACGATCGAGGTGCCGTCCGGATCGGCCGGGATCGCCTTCGGAGCCGGAGCCGTGTGGGTCTCGAACACGCTCGATGCGACCGTGACGCGGATCGATCCGCAGACGGAGGAGATCGCCGCGACGATCCCCCTCGGAGAGGCGGGCGCCGCGAGTCCCGGTGCGATCGCGGCGGGCGAGGATGACGTCTGGGTGGGCGACTCCCTGTCACCGCTGCTGTGGCGCATCGACGCCGGCTCCGGCTTGGTCGTTTCCTCTCCCGGCCTCCGCGGCGCTGCGACCGCGATCGCCATCGGCGAGGGAGCGGTCTGGGTGGCCAGCAGGTCAGCCGATCTGGTGTCCCGCGTGGACCCGCTGACGGGTCTGTCCTCGACGGTCGGGGTCGGCGGCGCCCCCGCCGG
>CAZZND010000280.1:1094-2319 GCA_964655465.1 uncultured Actinomycetes bacterium | reverse complement strand
CATCTCGGCCAGCTGCGCGTGGAGATCGGCCGTGATCCCGGACTCGCGGATGATGTTCGCCGTCAGCTCCTCTTCGCGTTCGCGCGACGCGGCGAGGAGCTTCTCGAGGACCTGGATGCGCTCGGACGCGTCGACGGCCGCGTCGGCGGCGGCGCGCGACCGGGTGAGCTCCTCCTCGGTCCGTGGAGCGAGAGCGCTGAGCTGCGAGCGCAGCTCACCCACGCGCGAGAGCAGGCGTTCGGTGTCCGGTGAGGATCCCCCTCGAGGCGGCGGCAGCGGCTCCATGCAGGGATCGTAGGCCGTCCGGGCGGTGAGAGCTTCCCCCGGAGGGCGACGATGCGGATGGTCCTTCGGACTAGGGCGACCGGCGAGAGGCCCGGTCGAGGCCCACATACACCGACCTCAGGTTGACCGGCGAAGCCTAACCGGGTGCTCGGACCCTGGTGGGCGGTAGAGGATTTGAACCTCTGACCTCTTCCGTGTCAAGGAAGCGCTCTCCCCCTGAGCTAACCGCCCTCGAGACCGCCGCTCATGCTAGCGCGACGCTCGGAGGCGGGGACCGGAATCGAACCGGTGTGCGCGGCTTTGCAGGCCGCTGCCTAACCACTCGGCCACCCCGCCGACGTGAAAGCCCGGTGGGATGCCGGGCCGGTGCCCAGTCTAGCGCGACCCCAAACACACGCCGTGGCGCGAGCCCGAAGCGAAGCGTGCGAGCTATGATCGCGCATCATGGACGCCCCGGAGCGCTGCCCGGAATGCGGTTCACGTGAGATCCGCGCCACGTCGAGGCAGGTCATCCCGGACGGTCTGATCGAGGCCTTCGTCTGCGGTAATTGCGACTGGGCCTCCGACCATCGGATCGGCCGGCCGGCGGCTGACCGGTCGAAGAACTACACGCTCCGTCGTCTCCTCGCCCCGCCGGTGAAGCCCGACGACCGGCCCTCCAGCGACGACTGACCGACGCGAGATCTCGTTCTGCTCCGTGAGGCCGTCGGCAGCTGCCGCTTCGCTCCAGTGAACGCGTGAGATCCGTTCACTCGGCGGCGCACCTCGCCGACCACGCGCCAGGTGTCCTTGTCCACCTGACGCAGCACCACGTACGAAGATGTCGTGGCTGTCCCACCCATGATCGCGCCGACTCTACCAAGCCCTCGCGATACCGGTGGTCGGCTCGGAGATCTCCTCACGGAGACCCCCTCGCCATCTGGAGCGGACGACGGGATCC
>CAZZND010000280.1:812-1084 GCA_964655465.1 uncultured Actinomycetes bacterium | reverse complement strand
GAATAATTGGAGCGGGAGACGGGGGTCGAACCCGCGACCTGCACCTTGGCAAGGCGCGAAGGTTCGTCCGGCCGGTCGTCTTCCAGTCGCTGACTGCGCTTGCGTCCGGCCGTCGTTCCGTCTGGTCCGCCACGAACGGCCTATTCGACGCGGAGGGTAGAACGGAGGGGTAGAACTGGACCGTCGTTCACGAACGGGTGCGACGATGATCGACCCGTAGCTCAGGCAGCCGGGCATCGGAAATGCTGGTCGTACCAGTCGTACGGGCAGCT
>CAZZND010000280.1:0-802 GCA_964655465.1 uncultured Actinomycetes bacterium | reverse complement strand
CCGAAAGGCGAGAATCTCGCTTGGTCACCGATGCCCTGGACGGGCTCGGAGCGGCCCAACGGCGGAGGCGCATCGGCCATATACGCGCTGATCACCAGTTGGCCATTCACCACCATACCGTCATCGTCGAGGGAGGGGTACTCGCAGCCGAACACGACACCACCCCATCCTTCAATCGTAGCTGCCGGCTGGTTGACGGAGGAGACCCGTTCGAACGGAACCGGGTCCTCCGCGCGGAAGCCGAGCGCGGCCTTCACTTCCTGTTGCGTCACCAGGAGACGCTCACATCCGTTGATGCTGTCAACGAAGGCTTGGTCGACCTCGGTGACGCCGTCGTCGAGCGTGGACAATGCGTACTCGGCGAGTTGCCGCAGACGTGGTAGCCGCTGGCCGACATCCGGATACGAGATGTGAGGGTCGCTCGGCTGCGCCACCGTCGGTCTGGGATCGGCTGGCATCTGGGTGCGATCGAGCGGCCCAACGGTCGCCGCGATCCAGATCGCCGCCACGAAGACCGCGATCCCAACTGCGCCTGCCGAGATCCGCTGGTTGCGCCGTTTGCGTTCGCGGCGGCGGACCAGGCGGTCGTACGCACGCACCAGCTCCGCCGTGATCGCCCCTGTCTTCCCGTCCCCGACCATCCTCCCGTCGATCCGCGTCACGGGCACGACCTGGGCCGCGGTCCCGCAGAGGAACACCTCGTCCGCAACGTAGAGCTCGGTCCGGTCCACGGGACGGGCCTCCGTCTCGACGCCGGCGACCTCGCGCGCGAGGGTCATGATCGTGTCCCGCGTGATGCCCT
>CAZZND010000279.1:0-2322 GCA_964655465.1 uncultured Actinomycetes bacterium | reverse complement strand
TGCTGCGGATGGCCGCCGAGGACCCGGTCCTCGGCGCCGGCGACGTCGTCCGGCCCGGGTGCTCGCTCGATGAGGCCATCGCCGACGGCCGGGCGGCGGGACGCGGCGAGGCCGTCGAGGCCCGCGAGCCCGATCCGTGGCCGGACCTGGGGACCGACGGCTACGTCTGCCCCTGCGAGGACGTCGGCGTGCACGAGCTCGAGGCCGCCTGGAGAGAAGGCTGGACGTCCTCGGAGATCCTGAAGCGCTACACGACCGCGACGATGGGGCCCTGTCAGGGGGCCCTGTGCTCGCGCCACCTCGCGGCGTTCACCGCGTTCAAGGGAGCGGCGCCGTCCGCGACCGGCCGCACCACCGCGCGGCCGCCCGTGCGCGCGCCGCGTCTGGCCGACCTGATCGGCGGCGTCCACGAGGTCATCGATCGGCGCACCGCGCTGCACGGACGCCACGTCGAGGGCGGCGCTCGGATGGATCGCTCCGGGGCCTGGCTCCGGCCGGGCACCTACGGCGACGTCGCCGATGAGATACGGGCCGTCCGTCAGCGCGTGAGCGTGATGGACGTCTCGACGCTGGGCAAGTTCCTGGTCGCCGGGCGCGACGCCCGCGTGCTGCTGGATCGGGTCTTCCCGCTCGACGTGGCGGGCGTCGCGCCCGGGAAGGCCAGGTACCTGCTGGCCCTGGACGAAGCGGGCTACGTCATGGACGACGGCCTGCTCTCGTCGCTGGGCGACGGTCGCTACTACCTGACCTCGACCTCGGGGGGCGCCGACCGGATGGAGGCCTGGCTCCGCGACTGGACCGACCGCCTCGACCTCCACGTCCACCTCGTGAACCAGACGGCGCAGCTGGGCGCGATCAACGTCGCTGGCCCGCACGCGCGAGACCTGCTCGCGGCACTCAGCGACGACGATCTCTCGCGCGAGGCCATCCCGTACCCGGGTCACGCCGACGTCACGGTCGCGGGCGTGCCTTGCCGAGCGATCGCCGTCGGCTTCGTCGGTGAGCTCTCGTACGAGCTCCATCACCCCCGCTTGCGGAGCGTCGCGCTGTGGGACGCGCTGGTGACGGCAGGACGCACCTGGGACGTGCGCCCTCACGGTCTGGACGCGCTCGACGTCCTTCGTCTTGAGAAGGGGCACTTCTTCCTCGCACAGGACACCCTCCCCGACGACCACCCGACCAAGCTCGGCCTGAGATGGGCCGTGGCGATGGACAAGCCTGCGTTCGTAGGGAAGGCCTCGCTCGAGCGGATGGCGGCGCTGCCGCTGGAACGCAAGCTCGTCGGGCTGCGGTTCGACGGCACCCCCCAACGGGGAGGTCCGATGTCGGTCGACGGCCGCATCGTGGGCCGCGTGACGTCGTGCACGATGTCCGAGGCCGTGGGCGAGGCGATCGGGCTGGGATGGATCCGCGCCGTCGACGGCGCGTTCCCTCAGGACCTCCGGGCCGGCACGCTCACGGCCACGGTCGTGCCGACCCCGTTCTACGACCCGGAGGGGGCGAGGCTGCGTGCCTGAGCTCCGCCACGTCGCGCTCGACGTCGTGCTCTGCCAGGCCGACGCCGCCACGCTCGATCGCTTGGTGCCCCCCGGGCACGGCTCGCGGATCCTGCGGACCGCGCCCGACGAGCTGCTCGTCGTCGCACAGGCCGGCACCGGTGCCGACGTCCTGCGCGAGGTCGCCGACCGGGTCGCGGCGCTCGATCCCCACGCGCTCGCTCTCGACGTCACCGACGGGTGGTCGGCGTGGACCCTGAGCGGCGCCGATGCGAACGAGGCGTTCTCCCGGCTCTCGGCGCTCGAGCCGCCGGAGGACGGCGCGTTCGTCCAGGGCGACGTCGCCCGCGTCGGTGTCAAGGCGATCGGCGAGCCGGATGGCGCGCTCACCCTGCTGGTGCCGGCGTACTGGGGCGATCACGTCCGCCAGCTCTCGCTGGCCGACGCCGGTGCCGTAGAGGCCTCGCGGTGACCGGGCTCTTCCGCCACCGCACGTTCCTCCGGCATCAGGCGCCGGCCGCGACCTACGACGTGGTCATCGTCGGCGGTGGGGTGAACGGGCTCTCCCTCGCTCACAACCTCGCCGCGCACCACGGCATCTCGAACGTCGGGGTGCTCGACCGCGGCTACATCGGCGGTGGGGGCAGCGGGCGGAACACGCAGGTCGTGCGGGCGAACTACAACACGCCCGAGAACGTCCCCCTGTACAAGGCGAGCCTGAAGATCTGGCGGACGCTCAGCCAGGAGCTCGACTTCAACCTGCTGTTCTCGACCCAGGGCGAGCTCGACCTGTGCCACACATGGGATTCACTCGAGGTCGAGCGCG
>CAZZND010000278.1:0-2332 GCA_964655465.1 uncultured Actinomycetes bacterium | reverse complement strand
TTCCAGCCTTCCAAGCTGGCTATGCGGGTTCGATCCCCGTCACCCGCTCCAGGAAGGACGTGCAGGAACCTCGTGACGACGAGGCTCGCCGTCGGATCAGGCGGGTCGGGCCATACGCAGGAACGTCGCCTGCTTCCCGTTGGGGAACGTCCGCTCGTACACCTTGCCTCTGGCGAACCCCGCCCGCTCGTATGCACGGATCGCACGCTCGTTCCACGGGAATACGTCCAGCGCGAACGCGCTCGGTCTCCATCGCTCCTGGGCGAATGCGAGGATCGCCGTGATGAAGGACACGCCGAGACCGCGCCCGATGAGGTAAGGACGCATCCCGAGACCGATCTCAACGATTGTGCCCATCATCCGCAACTCCGCGAAACCGGCGAAGATCCCCGTGGACGCATCGTCGACCGCGAACCAGACCCCATCGCGACGAGCAGGATCCATGAACTCGGCTGCATCGTCCGCGTCCCAATCGTCATACACGTCGTAGGGCGCTGGGTATCGCCACGACAGGACGTCTTGAGCGTCCTGATCGGTGAAGGCCCGCAAGACGAACGACGCGTCTTCGGGGTCAGGGACGAGCCCGTCTCCCGATTCCTCGGTCATGTCCTCCACCATATCGGTGGAATGCTCTCGGGTCGCCGCCTCGCTCGGCGCTAGGCTTGCCGCACGCGCCGGTAGCTCAGCCCGGATAGAGCGAGGGACTTCTAATCCCGAGGTCGCAGGTTCAAATCCTGCCCGGCGCGCTCAGTTGATGCTCCAGATCACGTTGATCGACACCTTGGTCGTGATGTCGTGTGGAGGAACCACGGCAAGGCCCGCGTCGCTCGAAAGGGCGAACGTGGCGCGGGCGTAATAGGGCTGCGGCACGGCGGGCGATCCGCCCTCGCGGATCTGGATGACGCCGGTCACCGCGGTCCCTGCCGCTCCGGCCAGGGCGTCGGCCTTCTCACGAGCGCTCACCACCGCGGCTTCGAGGGCCTGCGTCCTGACGCCGACCGGGTCGGCGACCTGGAACCGGACGCCCTTCACGCTCGTTGCGCCGGCCGCCACGCCCTTCTGGATCGCGGGGCCGATGACATCGAAGTCGTGGATCTTGACCTCGAGCGACGTCGAGGAGTTGTAGACGGTTGCCTCATCCGGCTGCCCACGGTTGATCGTCTGCGGCGAAAGGCTGATGTTCGTCGTCTCCATGTCCTTGTCCGCGATGCCCAGTCCCGTCATCGCGGCGAGAACGTCGTTCATGATCCGGGCGTTCTCGTTGAGGGCGACGGTGCTGTCGGCGTCCTGGGTGTGGACGCTGAACGTGATGACCGCCTGGTCGGGTTTCGTGCTGATCGTGGCGGTCGACGAGACCGTAATGGTGTGCTCCCGGCCGTTCGCCGGGGCTGCGGCGTCCTGCCCCGAGGCCGCGGTGACCAGGGCCACCACCAGGGTTGCCGCAACGATGGCGACGATCACGGCGCCGCCGGTCCACGTTCGCTTGCTCATGGCTTCCTCCTCCAGAGGGGGTCATGAGGTGCATGCCGCGATCGGAGGATCTGTGACAGGGTCGGGGCATGCCGCAGACACTGGTCGCCACGAGCGACGGATTGCACGTCTTCGACGGACGAGGGAGCGCCGGGCCAGTCCAGCACGCCGGTCGTTCGGTGACCGCTGTCATGCGCGACGGGCCGCAACTGTGGGCGATCCTCGACGGCGCCGAGGTCTGGCACGCGCCCGACGTCGAGTGGGCCGAGATCGCCAGACTTGAAAGCCACACGGCCACCGGCATCGCGATGACCGACGCCGTGCTCATCGGCACGTCGGAGGCGCGGCTGTTCCGGCTCGCCGGAACCGAACTCGAACCCCTGGACGGTTTCGATCGGGCCGAGGGGCGCGCGGACTGGTACACGCCGTGGGGCGGGCCTCCAGACACCCGAAGCATCACCGAATGGGACGACGACGTCTTCGTCAACGTGCACGTCGGCGGCATCCTGCACACGAACGATCACGGCGAGACCTGGACCCCGACGATCGACATCGACGCCGACGTGCACCAGGTCGCGATCACGCAGGATCTCGTCCTGGCGGCGTGCGCCGGCGGGCTCGCGACGAGCGCCGACCGCGGCTCGACGTGGGAGATGCGCAGCGACGGTCTGGATGCTCCGTATGCGCGCGCGGTGGTCGTGAGTGGCGACGCGGTCCTCGTATCCGCGTCGAACGGACCGCGCGGCGGCCGCGCCGCGATCTACCGAGGCGACCTCGCCGGCGGCGCGTTCGAACGCTGCACGACGGAGTGGTACGGCGACAACATCGACACGTACTGCCTGGACGCGCTCAACGACGGTTC
>CAZZND010000277.1:1236-2350 GCA_964655465.1 uncultured Actinomycetes bacterium | reverse complement strand
CACGAGTGCTACGCGATCACCGAGGCCGGCGCCGGCTCCGACGTCGACGCGATCGAGGCGACGGCGCGCCGTGACGGCGACGATTACGTCCTCAGCGGCGAGAAGATGCACGTGACGTCGTACAACACGGCCGACCATCTCTTCTTCCAGGCCAAGCTCGCCGGTGGCGAGAACGAAGGCGCGCACGCGATGTTCGTCGTCGACAAGGACACGCCCGGCGTGCGTCTGGTGGCCGAACCCCGCTACATGCACACGTACCCGGACACCCACGCGATCGTCGCGTTCGACGGCGTGCGCGTGCCGGCCTCCCAGCTGATCGGCGCCGAGGGTGACGGCATGGCGTTCACCTACGAGTGGTTCCGCTACGAGCGGCTGATGATCGCGGCGCGCTGCTGCGGCGCGGCCGAGCGGCTGATCGAGGAGGCCACCGCTTTCGCGCAGGAGCGCGTGCAGTTCGGCCGGCCCATCATCGAGAACCAGGCGATCGGGTTCATGCTCGCCGACTCGCTCACCGAGCTGTGGGCCGCGCGCCTGATGACCTACCGCCTGGCCGAGAACATCGACGCCGGCGTCGACGTGAAGATCGCGCACGGTCAGTGCTCGATGGCCAAGCTGTTCGCGAGCGAGATGGCCGGGCGGGTCGCGGACCGCGCCGTGCAGATCTTCGGCGGCCGCGGCTACATGCGCGAGAACGTGGCCGAGCGCTTCTGGCGCGAAGTGCGCGTCGACCGCATCTGGGAAGGCACCAGCGAGGTCCAGCGCAACATCGTCGCGGACCAGCTGGGGAAGCGGGGGGCACGGGCGCTCGTCGGCTGATCACGATCGAAAGAGACGCGCAAGCGTTCGTGGCCGCCGAGGACGTTTCCCTCCTGCTGCTCGACGCGTTTCAGGTGACGGCGGGCGTGAGGCCGGCGGCTCCTCGTAGCCATGCCTGCGCGTTACGCCCGATGTCGCCCACGTGATACCCACCCTCCTGGAGGATGACCAGGCGCTTGCCGGTGGCGCCCACGCGCGCCCCGATCCGGTGGTAGCCCTCGGTGGTGAGGGCCAGATCGGCGATCGGATCGAGGTGATAGGTGTCGAACCCGAGCGACACGACCAGGACCGATCCCGG
>CAZZND010000277.1:0-1226 GCA_964655465.1 uncultured Actinomycetes bacterium | reverse complement strand
GATCCGCTCCAACACCGGCTCGAGGACCTCGAGGTAGGCGTCGTCGTCCGTCGACGCGGGCAGCGGCACGTTGATCTTCGTTCCGTCGCCCTCACCGGTGCCGCGCTCATCCGCGAAGCCCATGAGGTAGGGGTAAGCCCGTGCCGGGTCTCCGTGCAGTGAGGCGTAGAGCACGTCGGCGCGGTCATAGGAGATCTGCTGGGTGCCGTTCCCGTGGTGGTAGTCCACGTTCGAGGATCGCCACCGGCTCACTGGCTCGCTCCACGACGTGCTGGGCGGCGATCGCGGCGTTGTTCAGATAGCAGAAGCCTCCGAGCGCCGCGCTCGGAGCGTGATGACCGCGAGGCCGGCAGAGTCCGTAGGCGGCCCCGTCGCCCTCGAGGACGGCGTCCGCTGCGGTGAGCGCCACATCCACCGCGCTGCGCGCAGCCCGGTAGGTGCCCGCAACGATCGGGGTCGAGGCATCGAACGTGTACACGGCCTGACGCGCGAACACGATCGCAGGTTCGACCGGCGGCGCCATCCCGTGGGCGGTGGGCGCCATCTCCGAGAATGCCTCATCGGCACCGAGCACGTGCCGGATCGTCTCGGCTCGGGTGGGGGTCTCGACACGGGCCTGAGCTCGCCGTAGAACGAACCGAGATCGGGGTCGTGCCCGAGATGATCCGGTCTGTAGACGAAGCGCACCACGGCGTGCTCAGGCGCCGACGTGCAGGATCGAGGTGTCCTCGACGGGCCACGTCAGCGTGACGTCGTCGCCCTCGTCGATCGTGTCGCTGGCGTCGCTCGACAACTGATGCACGATGAACCGCCGCTCGGCGCTCGTGTCGACGTGGAACTGCATCAGCGTTCCCAGGTAGACGATCTGGGCTACGGTACCCGACAGGTGTGAGCCCTCGCCTGCGTCGACCGACCCCTTCGCGATGTCGATCCGCTCGGGACGTACCGCCGCCAGCACGTTCGCGCCCGCCGCGAGGTCGAGGCCCTCGACCGGCGCGATCAGGCGGTCGCGGTCGTTCACGGTCATCACGGCGCGGCCGTTCTCGATCGCGCTCACGGTGAGTTCCGCTGCATTCAGCACCCCCACGAAGTCCGCCACGAACGGTGTCGCCGGACGCTCGTAGACGTCGCGGGGCGAGCCGAGGTGCTCGATGACGCCAGCGTTCATCACCGCGATCCCGTCCGCCATCGAGGCGATCGTGCTGCGTGCGCTCGAGAAGGACCCG
>CAZZND010000276.1:866-2421 GCA_964655465.1 uncultured Actinomycetes bacterium | reverse complement strand
CTCGCGTTGTTCGGCAAGGCGCCCTCGATCCAGCTGACGCTCGAGAAGGACCACGTCGAGACCCAGGTCGAGGCGCTCGAGGACATCTACCGCAAGCTCCGCCCGGGCGAGCCGCCGACGGCCGAGAGCGCGAAGACGCTGCTCGAGAACCTGTTCTTCAACCCCAAGCGCTACGACCTCGCCAAGGTCGGCCGTCACAAGGTCGACAAGAAGCTCGGCAAGGCCTCAGGCGTGCTCCTCAAGCAGCTCCGCGCCCATCACAAGTCCCTCGGCGAGCTCGACAACCCCGACAAGAAGGGCTTCGAGCAGTTCAAGGCCCGGGTGTTCGCCGATCAGCTGAAGGACGAGCTCGGCCTGGGAGCGCCCAAGTACAAGGGCGTCCTCACCTACGAGGACTTGCTCAAGTCGATCTCGTACCTGGTGAAGCTGCACTCGGCTGCAGAGGGCTATGACCCTGATGACATCGACCACTTCGGCAACCGGCGCCTGCGATCGGTCGGCGAGCTGATCCAGAACCAGATCCGGATCGGCCTGTCGCGCATGGAGCGCGTGGTCAAGGAGCGCATGACCACCCAGGACGTCGAGGCCATCACGCCGCAGACCCTGATCAACATCCGCCCGGTCGTGGCGTCGATCAAGGAGTTCTTCGGCACCTCGCAGCTGTCTCAGTTCATGGACCAGACCAACACCCTGGCCGGGCTCACGCACCGGCGCCGTCTGAGCGCGCTCGGACCCGGCGGTCTGTCGCGTGAGCGCGCGGGCTTCGAGGTCCGTGACGTGCACCCCTCGCACTACGGGCGCATGTGCCCGATCGAGACGCCCGAGGGTCCGAACATCGGCCTGATCGGGTCGCTGTCGAGCTACGGGCGCGTCAACCAGTTCGGGTTCATCGAGACCCCGTACCGGCGGGTCGAGGACGGCAAGGTCACGACCAAGATCGACTACCTCTCGGCCGACGAAGAGGACCGTCACGTCATCGCCCAGGCCAACACCCAGTACGACGCGAAGACCACCAAGATGATCGGCGACTCGGTGCTCGTGCGGAAGAAGGGCGGCGAGGTCGACTCGGTCCCGCCCGAGGTCGTCGACTACATGGACGTCTCGCCCAAGCAGCTGGTCTCGGTGCCCGCCGCGCTCATCCCGTTCCTCGAGCACGACGACGCCAACCGGGCCCTGATGGGCTCGAACATGCAGCGCCAGGCCGTGCCGCTGCTCCGCTCCGAGGCCCCGCTGGTCGGCACCGGCGTGGAGTTCCGCGCGGCCGCCGACGCCGGCGACGTTCTGGTCTCGGAGTCGAACGGCGTGGTGGACGACGTCTCGGCCGACCAGATCGTGGTCAAGGAGTCGACCGGCAAGCTCAGGGTCTACGACCTGGTCAAGTTCCGCCGGTCCAACCAGGGCACCAACGTCAACCAGAAGCCGATCGTGCAGGCCGGCGACAAGGTGATCAAGGGCCAGGTCCTGGCCGACGGTCCCTCGACAGAGGCCGGCGAGATCGCGCTCGGCAAGAACCTCGTGGTCGCCTACATGCCGTGGGAGGGCCACAACTACGAAG
>CAZZND010000276.1:0-856 GCA_964655465.1 uncultured Actinomycetes bacterium | reverse complement strand
ACCCGCGACATCCCCAACGCCTCCGAGGAGATCTTGAAGGACCTCGACGAGCGCGGGATCGTGCGGATCGGCGCCGAGGTCAACCCCGGCGACTATCTGGTCGGCAAGGTCACCCCCAAGGGCGAGACCGAGCTGACCCCCGAGGAGCGTCTGCTCCGCGCGATCTTCGGTGAGAAGGCGCGCGAGGTCCGTGACACCTCACTGAAGGTGCCCCACGGCGAGACGGGCAAGGTGATTGGGGTCCGCGTGTTCACCCGCGACGACGGCGACGAGCTGTCGCCCGGGGTGAACCAACTGGTCCGCGTCTACGTGGCTCAGAAGCGCAAGATCTCCGACGGCGACAAGCTCGCCGGCCGCCACGGCAACAAGGGCGTCATCTCGACGATCTTGGCCGAGGAGGACATGCCGTTCCTCGAGGACGGCACGCCGGTCGACATCATCCTGAACCCGCTCGGCGTGCCCTCGCGGATGAACCTGGGCCAGGTGCTCGAGGCCCATCTGGGCTACGCGGCCCTCGTCGGGTTCACCAAGGACGGCGAGGAGCACGCTGGTCCGGTCCACGTGGCCACGCCGGTGTTCGACGGCGCTCGCGAGACCGAGATCTTGGCGGCGCTCCGCAGCTCCCACGCCAACGCCGATGGCAAGAAGATGGTCGACGACGTGGGCAAGGCGCGCCTGTTCGACGGGCGCACCGGCGAGCCCTACGCCGAGCCGATCACCGTCGGGGTCGCCTACATCCTGAAGCTGCTCCACCTGGTCGACGACAAGATCCACGCGCGTTCGACCGGCCCCTACTCGATGATCACGCAGCAGCCCCTGGGCGGCAAGGCCCAGTTCGGCGGCCAGCGGTTCGGCG
>CAZZND010000275.1:1932-2424 GCA_964655465.1 uncultured Actinomycetes bacterium | reverse complement strand
GATCACCGCGGCGGTGTTGTGGTAGAGGCCGGGCAGAACGACCTCGTACATCGGCAGCACCATCACCATGCCGAGCTCTTTCGCCACGCTCTGGAAGCGGGCCGTGGTAGGACCTTCGGGGATGGGCTCGGTGTAGCTGTAGTACTCGGCGTCCTGCACCTGACAGAAGTACGGCCCGTAGAACAGCTCCTGGAAGCAGATGACCTGGGCGCCCTGGGCCGCGGCCTCGCGCGCCGCCTCCTCATGCTTGTCGGTCATGGCCTCCTGGGTCCCGGCCCAATCCGTCTGCAGCAGCGCCGCCCTCACGATGCTCGACACGTCATGACCCCCTCGCCCTGGCTCGTCCTCCGTCCAACCCCCCGCATGCTAATGATGCGGGCGCCAAGGCGTGCGCGACATGATCCGCGGCGCCCGCCATCAAGCCATGGTGGGGAGCTGCGCCCATCAGATCGGTCCGGCGGTGGTCGAGGTCGGTGGCGACCGCGCCGTCGC
>CAZZND010000275.1:0-1922 GCA_964655465.1 uncultured Actinomycetes bacterium | reverse complement strand
GCCGGCCACGATCACGACGAGGAGCACGACCAGCGCGGTCACGGCCCGACGGCGCTGCGAGGGATACGCCCGCGCCTCAGACGGCGCGGAGCGCCGGCGCCGCGGCCGGCTGCGCCACCTCGCCGGGAAGGGTCACCACGAACCGTGCCCCGCCACCCGGCCGGTCCTCGACGTGAGCGGTGCCCCCGTGGAGCTCGGCGAAGCGCTGCACGAGCGAGAGCCCGATCCCCACGCCGCCGCGCGCGGCCTCGCCCTGGCGGAAGGGCTGGAAGATCGCGACCTTCACCTCGTCGGGTACCCCCGGCCCCTCGTCCTCGACGACGACCACGACACCGTGGGCGAGAGGCGTCACCTCGACGTGGATCGGCGTTCCGGCGGTCGTGTGGCGCGCCGCGTTGCCGAGGAGGTTCTCGACGATCCTCTCCACCTTCGGCCCGTCGAGTGCGACCAGCACCTCGGGCCCGTCGACCCGGACGGGGTGGCCAGCGAGCGTCGGGATCTCCTTCGCCGAGCGGCGCGCCATGGCCGTCACGTCGACCGCTTCGCGATCGACCGAGAGCTGCCCGCGATCCAGACGGTCGAGGTCGAGCAGGTCGTCGACCAGGCGGGCCGCCTTCGCCCCGGCCTGTTCGATGACGCCGTAGAGGTCGTTCATCTCGACGTCGGTGAGGCCGAGCATCCCGGCGCGGCGGATGGTCTGCATAGCTCCGAGGATCCCGGCGAGCGGCCCCTTCATGTCGTGCGAGACCGCGTGGAGCAGCGTGTCCTTGAGATCGTTCTGCTGGCGGAGATCGTCGGCCTCCTCCTCTTCCTCGGCGAGGCGCTGGCCCATCCGCCGGCCTCGGCGCCGCATCGACTCTTCCAATGAGGACAGCAGCCACACCGTGAGCATGAAGACCGCGAGCCACACCACCGCGTTCCACGACGGGATCCCGGCGCCCCCTGCACCGATATCGGCCGCCTGCGCCGCGACGGCCGCGATACCGCCCATGATCAGCCCCGCGAGCCTGCCCGCGTTCCACGTCACGAGCAACACGGGCATGAGGAACAGCGGCGCGAGCACCAGTCGGTCGCCCGTCAGGTGGTCGAGGAACGCGACGACCGCGACGAATGCGATCCCGAGCGCGAGCCCGAGGCTCGCCGAGATCCCGCCGAAGAACCCTTCGAAGGGGACGTCGTCGCCCGTTGCACCTTCCGTCCGTCGCTCGCCCACGCAGGAAACGTCGGCGAACGAAGGTCCTACCTTGAGCGGGGTAGACGCCGCGGTGATCCCCCTCCGGTCAACCCTCGAGCAGATCCCGGAGGGCGCGGAACGCCCTCCCCCGGTGAGAGATACGGTCCTTCTGCTCGTCGGTGAGCTCGGCCATCGTCACGTCCCAGCCGACGGGCACGAACACCGGGTCGTACCCGAACCCGCCCCGACCCTTCGGCGAGCCGATGACGACGCCCTCGCAGACGCCCTCAGCCGTGACCGGCTCCCCGTCGGGGAACGCGACCGCCGCCACGCACCGGTAGCGGGCGGTCCGGCCCCCCGACGGCACACCTTTCAACGACGACAACAGGGCCTGGAGGTTCTCGGCGTCGGTGGCGCCCTCGCCGGCGAACCGGGCGCTCCGCGGCCCGGGGCGCCCGGCGAGGGCGTCGACCTCGATCCCCGAATCGTCGGCGATCGCCGGGGCGCCGAGCGCCGTGGCGACCGCCGAGGCTTTCAGCACCGCGTTCTCGAGGTAGGTCTCGCCGGTCTCCTCGACCTCGGGCGCGCCGGCGGCCTCGGGGTCACGAAGCGTCATCCAGGTGACCGGCCAATCGGCGCAGATGCGCCCGAGCTCCCGGATCTTGTGGTCGTTCCGCGTGGCGAGCACCACGCGGGCCGGGAAGGCCATCTACCCGCCGAGCGCCGCGCGCTGGATGCGGGACAGATC
>CAZZND010000274.1:0-2430 GCA_964655465.1 uncultured Actinomycetes bacterium | reverse complement strand
AGCGGAGTACGGTTCTGGAAGGCGACCCGAGGGGGGGCTCGATGATGACGACCGTTCGCGATGTCATGAGCACCGATCTGGTCACGGTGGAGCCGTCGACGATGATGATCGATGCCGCCGCAGCCATGTCGTCGGCGCGGGTAGGTTCGGTCCTCGTGCTGGAGGAGGGCGCGCTGGTGGGCATCTTCACCGAGCGAGACATCCTGTCGGCCTTCGAGCGGATCCGTGCCGACCCGGCCCGGGTGTCCCCCGTGTCGAAGGCCATGACCTGGAACCCTTTGACGATCGGCCCCGACGCCACCGTGGGTGAGGCGATGGACAGGATGCTCGATGGCGGGTTCCGACATCTGCCGGTCATGGACGGCGGGACGCTGGTGGGCATCGTCTCCATGCGCGACCTCGCACGAAGCATCTCGAAGGGCTGAACCCAGCGCGAAACCGGGGCCAAGCTCAGCTTTCGCCGGCGGGGAGAATGCGTGAGAGGTGAAGGGTGCAAGAACCCCTGAACCATCATGCGGCGACCGCGTGCTACTCGTGGATGAGTCCACCGAGGACATCCCTTCTCTCGATCTTGGTGAAGAAGCCGGTCTGAAGGGGCGTCGGTCCATCAGGGACTGCAAGCCCAAGTCCTCGGTGTGGACGCTCGTTGTTGAATGCTCCACGTAGCGTCGAAGGATCCGGTCCAGATGTCGGCGTTCGAGGACGAGCGTCCAGTCAAGCAGGTCCGAGCGGATCGTTCGCACCACGCGTTCGGCAGAGGCGCCTTCGGAGGAGAAGACGTCGGGTTTCGACCTCGATGAAGAACAGCAGTAGGGCGTTCGAAGGGAGAGTGTCTCGACGGTGAAGAGATCACAGGCCAGGATGCCTTGAGTCTGAGCGCGGAGGAACTCCGACCAACTGGGACCACGGCGGGGAGCCGGATGAAGACCCGCCCGTGAAAGGATCGCCTTGATCGTGTTCGCCGCCACCCGGATCCCGAGCTTCTGCAGTTCCCCCTTGATGCGCATGTAGCCCCATCGCGGGTTCTCCTTCGCCTCCGCGGGCAGCGAGGCCTAGACTCGCGACGGGCCCCGGAGGGCGGATGAACGACGACGTGCTGGTACTGCGCAAGGACGACCTGGACGGACTCGGCCTCTCGTGGGCGGACGTGGTCGGTGTCCTCGAGGACGCGTTCGCGCAGAAGGCGGCGGGGCTCGTCCAGAACCCGCCGAAGCCCGCGGTTCATCCGCGACCGGACGCCTTTATCAACGCGATGCCCGCGTACCTGGGCGGCTCGGATCGGGTCGGTATCAAGTGGGTCTCGGGCTACGAGGGCAACCGCGAGAAGGGCCTCCCGTACATCTACGGGGTCTTCCTGCTGACCGACGCCGACACGGGGCGACCCCTCGCACTCATCGACGGCGCGTGGATCACCGAGATGCGCACGGCCGGCGTGTCCGGCGTCGTCCTTCGCCACGTCCCCGGCGCGCCGCGGACCGTCGCGGTCATCGGGTGCGGCGTGCAGGGCCGCCGCCACCTCGAGGCCATCGTGGCCGAGCGCCCCGAGATCGAGGAGGTGCGAGCGTACGATCGCGCACCCGAGGCCACCGACCGGTTCCTCGCCGGCGCCGGTGACCGGCGCACGGTGGCGGCCGCCTCTCCCGACGAGGCGCTCGAGGGAGCCGAGCTGGTCGTCACGGCGGTGACGGTGAGGCTCGAGCGCCGGCTCACCGCCGAGGGGACCGCCGAGGACGCCGTGCTGCTGCCCGTGGACTACGACGACGCGATGGACCCCACCACCGCCCGCGCCGCGGCGTGCTACGTGGTGGATGACCTCAGCCAGTACCGCTCGATGATGGACGAGCACTTCGGTGGGTTCCCCGAGCCCGGAGCGGAGCTCGCGCAGGTCGTAACGGGAGCCTTCCCCGTTCCCGAGCGGGGCCGTCGGATCTTCATGAACCTGGGGATCGCGATGGACGACGTCGCGCTCGGTGCCCTCGTGCACGACCGGGCTCGCGAGCGGGGCGTCGGCCTCTCGATCACCTTCCCCTGAGGCGCGCCACATCGCGCTCGGCGTCGCGCACCGGAATCGACCGAGAGCCGAGGCCAAGTCCAACGGTCTTAAGCGTGGCGCGTCCCAGCTCGATCGCCCGATAGGCTCCCACTTGGGAGGATGGCCGAGCGGACGAAGGCGACGGTCTTGAAAACGGTCTCCGGGGCGCTAAGAGCAGCGAGCCATGAGCGAGGATCAGGAGGCGATGGACACGCAGGATACTCTTGGAGCGCTGCTCCAACGAGGCCGGGAGGCGTTTCTTCGCAGCGCTTGGAGCGAGGCATACGACGCCCTCGCCCCGGCCGGCGCGGAGGGAGCGCTCGGCCCCGACGATCTCGATGCGCTCGGCCAAGCCGCCTACTCCACCGGCCGCCTCGACGAGGCGATCCGGGCTCACG
>CAZZND010000273.1:0-2430 GCA_964655465.1 uncultured Actinomycetes bacterium | reverse complement strand
ACGCTGAACAGATGGCAGCCGCGCTCGGACACGGCGCGGTCGAACGCCTGTCGCATGAGGAGAAGCTCTCCGGTCCGCCCGACCATCTCGACGTCGTGCCGGCGCTCGTGGGCGGGCGCTCCCACCAGGACGCGCGAGAGCCGGTACGCGACGACGGCGTCACCCTTCCCCTTCAGGTCGAGCGGCTCGACCGCCTCCACCTCGACCGCATCGCGGCAGAGTCGAAGCGTCTGCTCGCCGATCAGGATCTCTCCCGCCGGAGCAGCCTGCTCCAGACGCGCGGCCGTGTTGACGGCGTCGCCGGTGACGAGCGCGTCGCCCACACCCGCCACGACCTCTCCCGTGTTGACGCCGATCCGGGCTTGGAGGTCGAGGTCGGCGACGGCCTGCCGCAGATCCACCGCCGCCTTGAGCGCCCGTAAGGCGTCGTCCTCGTGCAGCTGCGGGATGCCGAACACGGCCATCACCGCGTCGCCGATGAACTTCTCCACCGTGCCCCCGTGCCGCTCGATCGCGGTGCGCGCGTCTTCGAAGTACCGCGACTGCAGCCGGCGCAGTGCCTCCGGGTCGAGGTGCTCGGCTTTGCTCGTGTAGCCGACCAGGTCGCAGAAGAGCACGGTCACGGTCTTGCGCACATCGCGGGCGGGCTCGGGTCGGACGGCAAGCTCCGCTCCGCACGCGCCGCAGAAGCGGAACCCGTCCGGGTTCTCCTGGCCGCAGCTCGAGCAGACGGTCACGTGCGAAGACTACGACCGCGAGCTGGGGCTGGCAGAAAACCCGATCTGACCTGGTCAAACGGGTGCGCCGGGAGTTCTCGGAACGGATCTCGGCGATCTGGGAACGTCCTGGTGACCCGGGCATCGAGCAGTCGGGTGCGGAATGCCTCGACCGCCTCATCGAGTTCCTTGGCCATCTCCGAGACCCGCGACTTCGAGATCCGCCGATACCGAGCCGACGGACCGGGCCTTCGACGAGGATCACGGCAACGCCGGTGACCGGGTCCCCATCAGCGGTCCACCCCTCGTGAGACCCGAGCCGCGTTCCTCCGAGAACGACGGTCGAAGACAGAGGCAACTCTGCGGGCTGGGCGACAGCCCTCCTGAGCCGTCAGGCTGATGCTGTGCGGGCGACGAACCAGAGTGTTTCCTCCGAAGTCCCGACGTTGACGTCTGCGAACCCCGCTCTTCGGAGCCGCTCCGGTAGATCTGCGGGATCCACCGGAACGCACACGTCATCTCTGTGGAACTCCCTGAACTCGGCATCGTCGAGGCTGTCAGCGCCGATCAGGACACCTCCGGGCTGCAGCACCCGCGCCAGCTCGGCCAAGAGCGCGTCCTGCAAGGCAGCGGATGGAACATGGTGAAGCATGGTGAAAGAAGCGGCCGAGCTGAAGGGTCCGGAGTCGAATGGGAGATGGGCCCCGTCGGCCTGAAGAACGGTGACGTTGGTGCCGGCCAGACGACTTGCGAGCCCGCCGGCCAGAGCCGGGTCGATCTCGACCACGGTCAGCTCCGCGACCCTATGCCGCAGGACGTCGGTCGCGAGACCGAAGCCCGGTCCGACCTCGACCATGTAGTGACCGAGGTCGGTCCCGTCGAGGACGAGCGGCAGCACCTCGGTTCGAAGGTACTCGGCCCATCCGGGGCTCGAGCACAACTCGTTATGCGCTTCGTTCATGGGCTCCCTGGATCCCTTCGCTCGCTCAACGTAGCGGTACCCAGCCGCGCGCGAGAGCGGTGAAGCGCCAGTTCTCCTTCTCGATGGTCAAGACGGTGTAGGCATCGACCTGCGTCACGCCGGCGATCGAACGGATCTCGTCGAGCATCCGTACCATGTCGGCGTTGTCGCGGCACACCATCTCCGCGAGCAGGTCGTACCCGCCCAACGTGCGCCCGAGGAAGATGATCTCGGGAAGCGCGTTCATCCGATCGACTGCGCGTGTCATCGCGGGGCCTTGCACCCGCACGCCGAGGTAGAAGTAGAGCATCCCGAGTTCCTTGGGGTCGATATCGACGACGAACCGCACGCCGAATCGACGCACGAGACGATCGATCCTCGCCCGGACCGTCGTGTCGGATATCCCGATCCTTTCCGCAAGTCGCACCAGAGGGGTCCGGGCGTCCACTTGGAGCGCGTCGAGGATCTGCAGGTCGATATCATCCAGTCTCTGGCTCACGCCGCCGAGTATCGCGGAAAAGCCATGGGGAGTCACCGGTATCCGGCGGGGTTCTCCCCTCTTGGCCCTGGGAAACCGATCTCGATGCGCCTATCGTCACTGAGATCCGACGGGGGGAGGCACAGTCGTGAAGAAGATCAGCCGCGTGGTGCGCGAGGCGGATGCGACGGTCCGAGAGTCGCAAGAAACGGGTGCTCCTCTCGACGAGGTCTTCGACATGCGAGCCGAACGGCATGCGGAGCATGTCGCCGCCT
>CAZZND010000272.1:0-2482 GCA_964655465.1 uncultured Actinomycetes bacterium | reverse complement strand
CGTAACCGTCGTCATCGCGATGCAGCCGTTGAACCAGTGAGTGCAGCATCAGTCCGCGTTCCTCAGGTAGACGTCGGTGGTGAGCTCCACCGTGGTGGTCTTCGTCGTCACGTCGAGCTCGATGGTCACCTGGTCGAGCACCCCTTCGTGCAGCGTGTAGGCGAAGATGTCCTTGGACGCCAGCGAGGTCATCAGCGGCGCGAACGTCGTCCCGGCGCCGGGCGAGCGCTCGAGCGAGTACGGTGCCGCCGTTCCCGTGGCTCGCCAGACGACGTAGATCGGCTCGCCGGCCAGGTAGCTGGGTCCGGACACGGTGTCGGCGTCGCTCGTCAGGTCGATCGACTCGGCCTGACGGAGCTCCTTCGACATCTGATCCAGCGCGAACCGGCCGTCGGCGAAGACGTCTCGACGGTCCGTCACCGTGAGGGTCGTCTGCATCGTGCGCATCGCGACCGAGATGGCCGCGGTCGCCACGACGCTCATGACCGCCATCGCCACGACGAGCTCGACGAGGGTGAACCCCCGCTCGTCCTCACACCGTGATCGTGTTGGTCGCCGCACTCTCGTTCCCCGCTTGGTCGTAGTACACGAGATACGTCTGATAGCTGGTGGCCTTGCTCAGCTGGTCCGACACGACGCACCGGTTCGAGGCGAGCGACGTGCACGTCGCCGCCGTGAACGAACCGGTGGAGGTCGTCGGGCGGTAGTAGATGCGGTAACCGGCCGAGTCCGACGAGACCGGGCTCGGCAGGGTCCACTGGAAGGTGACGTTCTTCTTGCTGCCCGAGTTGACTGCCGACACTTTGAACAGTTCGGTCGGCGCGTTCGGGGGTGTCGTATCGAGGGTGATGGTGTCGGTCGACCAAGGTCCGTACTTGCCGCTCGCGATGAACCGCGCGTAGACGGTCTTCGAGCCCTCGCCGCTGGGCAGGGTGTACAGGGCGGTCGTCGCGTACGTGATCTTCGTGGTCCACGTGCTGCCGTCGCTCGAGAACTGCATCTTCGTCGCGGTAGAGGACAGTGTCAGGGTGACCTGCGTCGCGTTGGTGTAGGTCGAGCCGCTGTTGACCACGATCGTGCCGCTGGGGCCACCGTTGCCGGCCGCGTTGTTGCTCGTCGTCGCGCCGGTCACCTGGCAATCCAGCAACGCGTTGTCGGCCGACGCGCCGTCGTTGTCGTAGACAGTCGTGAGCACGCGGTACGGGCCCTCTGTATCGAGGTCGACCGCGAAGGTCTGGCCGGATCCGTAGTAGTCCCACCCGTTGGCGATGCCGAACCCCTCGACGGCCCAAGCCACGCTCGAGATCGACCCGTCCGCATCCGACGCGTCGGCCGTGAACGTGTAGCTCAGATCCGAGCTCGTCGTCGAGGGGCAGGCGACTGTGGGCGTCTGGTTGTTGGCGGATTGCACGTCCTGGTACGGGACGCTGCCCTCGGAGAACAAGGACGACACCTGGCTGGACTTCGTCCCACCGGTCACGGTGTCGGTCCAGGTGATGACGACGGTGACCCGCTTCGCGTCGTGCGTGTCGAGGTCCCGGTCTTCGCCGGCCAGGAGGTCGTCTTCGTTGTCGACCCACGTCACATACATGTACACCGCGAACGTGGTGTTCCCCGACACGACGGGCGCCTGGTAGTGATTGATGGACGGGTTCGCGCCGGGCTCGCGCGCAATCTCCTCGTAGCCGAGCGGACCGTCGCCGTCGGGGTCGTACCTCAGACCGGCGAGGTCGACCCAGTAGTCGGGGTTCGCGGGATCGGTCTCGTTCGGGAGCGGGTCGGCGTCAGAGAGCACGAGCGACTCGTAGTTGAGGGCTCGGGCGAGCTCGAGCTGCTGCTCGATCGCCGCGCGCGCGCCCAGGCGCTGGCGCGCGAGCCCGCTCGAATGCAGGCTGAAGGTCATGGCCTGGGCGATCGCGAGCATCCCGACCGCGAGCACGCTGACGGCGACGACGCCTTCGACGAGCGTGAAGCCGTCCTCTCCTGCCAGACGGGTTCGCACACGGTCATGGATCCATCGCGACATCAACGGCCTCCTTCAGCCTTCCCCTGTTCATCGGCGCGGTCGTGGGCCACCTTGAGGGAACGGGTGTCGGCCGAAGGGCCGACACGGAGAAAGGGCGGCCCCTTCGGGGCCGCCCCTTCACTGTGCTGCGGGTGCGATGTGACTTACCAGCTTGCGCCCGTGGCGCCGATCGCGTTGGCAGCGTCGCACGACGTCTGAGCGTTGTCCGTGACCGAGTCATACGTCGTCCCGGCCTGCGGGTCGTCCTGCAGGTAGAAGCAGTTGCCTGCCTTCGAGAACGCAGCCAGACCGATGACCGTTGCTGGGTCCAAGACGTCATCCACGGCCACGCTGACAGTGGCGGGGTCGGTCGAAGCGGCTAGTTGGAACACCAGCGACGTCTCGATCAGGCCCAGCGCACCTGCGTCGCAGAGCTGGTACGAGTCGTCGTCCGTGAAGCAGGTCTTCGCGGCGGCG
>CAZZND010000271.1:0-2505 GCA_964655465.1 uncultured Actinomycetes bacterium | reverse complement strand
CGACGGCCTCGGAGCCCCCGCTCACGGGATAGATCCGCGCGTCGTCGAGCGGTAGGAGCGGCGCGAGCTCGTCGGCGTAGGTCTCGAGCGCATCCGTCGTGAACGCGGTGCCGTGGGTGTACTGGGTGGCGTCGAGCTGGGCCTTCGCCGCGTCGATCAGCGCCCGGTCACCGTGGCCGACGCCGACGACGATCGCGCCGCCCGCACCGTCGAGGTAGCGTGTGCCGTCGGCGGCGGTGATCCAGGCGCCCTCGGCGTGCGCGGCGGTCGGCAGCTCGCGGCTCACCCGCGGGAACACATGGCTCATCGGGCCGAGAGCTCCGTCGGTGTCACGACGAATCCGAGCCTATCGGCGCCGCGCCTCAGACGACCATCGAGGGTCACGAGTCGACAACCCAGGATCTTGGCGAGGGCCACGTACTCCGCATCGTAAGTCTTGGCCCATCCGAGTTGGTCCGCGATGGCCCATGCCTCGCGGGCGAGCGCACGCGGGGCCTTCATCCGCAGCCGCGATCGCTCGAAGCGTGCGAGAGCGACCTCGGTCTGGTCTGCATCGACCTCACGCCGCCACATGGCCTCGTGCAGGGCCGAGCGGACCTCTGACCAGAGCAATGGAGGGGCGACCAACTCGTGGCGCCCGAAGGAACGGAACCCATCTTCGACACCGGACGCGACGACCGCGACGTTCGCGTCGATCACAAGCACCTCAGTGGCTCTCCCGCTGGCGACGGATGATCCGCACCCAGTCAGGCTGGGGCTTCCCGTTCGACATCAGGCGCCACTCGGGAGGCAGGGGGAGCATGTCTCCTTCGTCCTCGAACGGCACCAGATCGTCCTCGTCGATCAGGTACTGCGTCCCGATCCGTTGCGAACGGAGCTTGCCGGAGCGGATCCATCGGCGGACCGTTTCGGGATCCTTGCCCACGCGCTTCGCGGCTTCGGGTACGGTCAGCATCGTTGTTGCATACTACTACACGGGCGGAGGCGGTCGGTCCGGATCGTCGGCCGCGTCTTCGCCGAGCTGCTGACGCAAGTGCTCCCCCCGCTCGCCTCGCAGACGGCGGATCTCGTCGGCCCAGCCCGGCTCGGGCGTCTTGCCGATCCGGACGGCCGAGGCGAGCCAGCGGGCGAGCGCCTCGTCGGCGCCCCGCTTCAGCTCGCGCGCGCGGCTCGCGGCAGCCTCGTCCTCGCCGAAGATGCTGAGCGCCGCGATCGAGAGCCGGTAGACCGGGTCGCGCGGGTCGCTCGCGCCCATCGCGAGCGCGTTCGCCTGCAGGCGGAAGGCGCCGTGGACGTCGGAGCCGGCGGCCTTGGTGAGCGCGAGCCCCGCGTAGAACAGGGCGACGCCCGTGACGCCGGCGGCGCGCGAAGCCACCTCGGCGAGCCCCGCGAGCACCCGGTGCACGCCGGCCCGGCGCGCGGCGGACGCATCGCGATCGCCCTCTACCGGCTCGTGCGTCGCGGGATCCGCGAGCCAGGTCACGGCGTGGTGGCCGCGCACCAGGGCGGGTGCGACCGCGGGTGGTGGCGCCGAGTACACGGTGGACCACGCCGCGCGCACGCCAACCCCCGCGAGCGACGCGACCACCTCCGGGGCCAGGCCCGACAGGACATGCCCGAGCTCGGCATCGTCTGCGGCGCCGTGGCGAACGTCGCCCGCGCTCACCTGGCCGCCTGCCACCGAGGTCACGACGTTCGCCACGGCGCCGCGCGCCCCCGCCCACGGGTCCGTGCTCGCGAGCACGCGCGCGTCGGTGCTGAAGCGGATCGCGTCGCTTAGGTACAGCGGCAGGCCGAGGTGCAGCGACCGGGCGGGACCGGGCGCGACGTCGAGCGAGGGCGCCGGCGTCACCACGACCAGCGGCGCGCCCTCGCGCACGGGCGGAAGGAGCCACTCGGGCTTGCGCAGCGGGCCGTACCAGACCGGCTCGCCGAGCAACGGTGGGTCGCTCACCAGCAGACCCTACTTCGTGTAGATGCCCCCCGGATCCAAGACCTCGCGGATCAGGCGGAGCTCCTCGGGGGTCGGCGGCAGGGTCTCGCCGAGGTCGTCGGCGACCCGCGGGTCCCACCCCATGTTGGCCCGCACGTCGTCCAGCGTGACCCCCGGATGCAGGGTCCGAAGCGTCATCTCGCCGGTGGCGTCGTCGAAGGCGTAGGTGCCGAGGTCCGTGACGACACCCGTCGGCCCGCTGCCGGACCAACCGCGCGCAGCGTCGTGCGCAGGATCGCCGCTGTGCCCGGGCGAGGTCCGGAAATCCAGCTCGGCCACGAACGAACGCTGCGCCTGCCGCATGATCACCAGGATCTGCTTCGCGTGGATCGCGATCTCGCAGGCGCCGCCCGAGCCCGGCAACCGGACCTTCGGGTGGTCGTAGTCGCCGATCACCGTCGTGTTCAGGTTGCCGAACCGGTCGATCTGCGCACCGCCCAGGAACGCGACGTCGACCAGGCCGCGCTGGAGGTAGTAGGCGAACAACTCGTACATGCTCGTGATCGCGATCG
>CAZZND010000270.1:0-2548 GCA_964655465.1 uncultured Actinomycetes bacterium | reverse complement strand
TCGCGACGGGCCCGCCGATCCTCGCCGCGGCGGCGGCGGCGTCCCCCGGCGTTCGCACCGACGCCTCCCGCGGCCGGCGCACCCCGTACAGGGACAGGATCTTCGCCCCGGTCGCCTCGTCGACGGGGCCGGACAGCCCGCGCAGCGCGCGGAGGGCCGCCGACCGGTTGCGGTGCGGGGGCAGCGCGCGCGTCGCGCCGTGGCGCACGCTCTGATGGTCGAGCAGCGCGCGGATGGCCCCCGCCGCGGCACGGTGACCCTGCAGGAAGGGCAGCCGCCTCCACTTCCTCGTGAAGGCCTTCGCCTCGTCGGTGTAGGCGAGCGGGCTCATGCATACCGACGCGAACACCACGCCGGTCGAGCGCTGCAGCTCGACGGCCTTCGCCAGAACGTCATCGGCCCAGGGCGCCTCACCCTCGAGCCGCGGCGGGAACGCGTCGAAGGCAACCAGCCCGATCCCCGGATCCGCGGCGAGCGCGGTGAGCGCGTCGACGAACATGCGCGTCTCGACGGCGGCCTGCCCCGTCACGTCGAGCGGGTTGTTCTGCGACGCGAACGACGGCAGGGCCTTCCGGAGCGCCCGCGCGGTGCGGACGCTGAGCTCGGGCAGCGGCAGGTCCGCCGCCCCGGCGGCCTCGGCGAACAAGGTGCACGCGCCGCCGGACTGGAGCGCGGCCGTCACGCCCTCGGTCCGAAGCTTCTTCGTGTGGGAGAGCAGCAGCGCGGCCTCGAACATGATGACCGGGTCCTCGACGAGCACGACGCCGTGCCCACGGAGCCAGGCATCGCGGAGACCCGTGTTCCCGGCGAGCGCCCCCGTGTGGGCGATGATCGACCGGAGCGCGGCCTCGGATCGACCCTCCGGTGCGCAGATCAGCACGGGCTTTCGGGCCGCGCGGAGCGCGTCCAGGCCCCGGCCGATCGCACCCACGTCACGCATCGTCTCGATGTAGCTCGTGACCACCCTGGTCTTCGGGTCGGCAGCCGCCCACGAGAACAGGTCGCCGAGGCCGAGCACGGCCTCGTTCCCGACGCCCAGGATGATCCGCAGCCCCACGGCGCGGTCCGAGGCCATCTGGTTCATGGTCCACGCCACGGTCCCCGACTGCGAGATCACGCTGATGCCCCCGGCGACGGGCGCCGCGGGCGGCGTCGTTCCGTACGGTGCGACATGGTCGACGTAATTGACGAATCCCTCGACGTTCGGCCCGAGCACGGGGATGCGGTGCCGCAGCGCCGCCTCGCGGAGCTGCTCCTGCAGGGCCCGGCCCTCCTCGCCGGCTTCGGCGAAGCCCGAGCTGACGACCATGATGCCCTTCACGCCGCGCTCGCCGCAGGCGTCGATCATCCGCACGACGACGCGCGCCGGCACGACGAAGACGACGAGGTCGACCCCGCGCGGCAGCTCCTCGATCCCCTTCAGGCAAGGCCGGCCCCACACGGTGTCGTACTTCGGGTTGATCGGGTGGAGCTCGCCGTCATAACCGAGGTGCCGCAGGGAGCGCTCGATCTCGGGCGCCCACGAGTCGGGCGACTCCGACGCGCCGACGATCGCGATGGAGCGAGGCGCGAGGAGCGGGGTCAGGTTCCAACGGGGGGCGGCCACGGTTCACTCCTGCCCGCGGAACTTCGCGTCGCGCCACGCGATCGCGGCCTTGAGCCCCTGCTCGTTGGTGATCCGCCGGAACTCGTCGCGCGCCGGCAGGTTGGTCGTCTCGATCAGCACGTCGAGCTCCGTGTTCGCCGCCATCGCCGCTCGGAACCCGGCCACGTCCCACGCGCGGTTGACCGCGCGCTTGGTGGTCTGCACCACGAACGGCTCGTTCTTCGCGATCTCCTGCGCGAGCGCGAGCGTCGCGTCGTCGAGCTCGTCGCGCGGCACGACCCGGTTCACCAACCCGATCCGAAGGGCCTCGCCGGCGGGGACGCGGTCCTCGCCCGTGAACAGCAGCTCCTTCGCCTTACGCACGCCGACGACCCACGGCAGGAACATCGACACGACGCCGGACCCGAATCGGATGTCGACGTAGCCGAAGTAGGCATCGTCGGCCGCGACGGCCAGATCGCAGGCGAGCATCAGGTCCGTCCCGCCGGCGAGGCAGTAGGACTGCACGCTCGCGATCACGGGCTTGGGACAGTCGAGGATCTCGAGCATCTGCGCGGTGCCGTTCGCGAGGCTCGCGTGCCATCCGCGCGCGTCGAGCTCACCTTCGTCGGCGTCCTCGGTGAGGTCGTACCCCGCGCAGAACGCGCGGCCCGCCGCGCGCAGCACCACGACCGAGACCGCGTGGTCGGCACCCGCGTGCACGACGGCCGCCACCAGCGCCTCCAGAAGTTCGTGGTTCAGAGCGTTCAGAGCCTGCGGGCGGTTCATCGTGAGCCGCCGTACGGGTCCGATGTCCTCGATCAGGAGCACCGGTTCGGACGCACCTTCACCCACGGGGTATCCCACCTTTCGGCCACGACCCGGCCCTCGCCTGGAGGCCGGGATGCTAGCAACGGGCCCTGCCCGGCGACGATGCCGCTGAGCTGCGCGAACCGCTCGGCG
>CAZZND010000269.1:0-2551 GCA_964655465.1 uncultured Actinomycetes bacterium | reverse complement strand
CGAGCGCCCATCCGTCGCTCCAGGTGTAGAGGGTTTCCGGTCGATCCGGCATCAGCCGACCACCCGATAGAGGCGCCAGCGGTCGGGCACACCCTTGAGCTCGTGTTCGCCGGCGTCCTCGAAGGTGAGGCCCGAGCCGGCCGTGAGGTCCTTCACCGTCGACGTGACCAGGACCTCCGAGGCTTCAGCCCGTGCGGCGACCCGGGCTCCGATCGTGACGCCGATACCACCGATCTCGCCGTCGATCAGCTCAACCTCCCCGGTGTGGACGCCGGCGCGGATCGGCAGGTCTGTCGCTTCGGCCTCCTTCGCGATCTCGATCGCACAGCGAGTCGCGGCCGCGGGGCCGTCGAACGTCGCGAGGAACCCGTCGCCGGCGGTGCTGATCTCACGGCCGCCGTGACGGGCGAACGCTTGCCGGACGGCCGCCAGATGATCCTCGAGGGCCCGCTTCCACGCGGTGCCGCCGAGCTCGGCCGCTCGTTCGGTCGAACCGACGATGTCGGTGAACAGCACGGTTGCCAGCCGCCGCTCGGCCGGTGGGGTATCGCGGGACCCCGTGACGAACTCTCGGATCTCGGCGAGCACCGCTTCGGACTCGCTGGACCATGGCAGGGCATCGCGGCTAGGCAGCTCCACGAGCCTGGCTCCCGGTATCCGCTCCGCGACGAGGCGTGCGCTCCGAGGGTCCGAATAACCGCGGGCATCCGGTCGCGAGAGCACCAACGTAGAGACCTGGATCGCCGGAAGGAGATCGATGAGGTCGACCCCGTTCCACACCAGTTGGTCCCAGTACCACGCTTCGGGGGTGCCGGAGAGCGCCGACAGCGCCTCCAGGGTCGACACCACCTGTGGGTCCCCGGCTCGCGACGGGATCAACTCTCGGGCGTACTGCTCCGCCCACGCATGCAGATCGGTGGCCTTGCGGATCACGCCCAGCTCATGCCGCAACTGGTCCTCGGAACGTTCCCATGGCAGATCGTCCGATCGTTGCCAACTGGGGGCCGGGCCGAACAGGATCAACCCGTCGAACATATCGGGATGGGTCGCGGCCGCCATCATGGCGATGAACGCGGACTCGAACCCGCCCATGAGGACGGGCCGTTTCGCGTACGCATCCTCCATGATCGCCAGGACGTCCTCGACGAGGTCTTCGAGGGTCGGGGACACCTCGGGAGGGAGTCGGTCGGAACAGCCCATCCCGCGCCGATCGGTCAAGATGAGTCGTGAGAACGACGCCAGGCGTTCAAGGAACCGCGCGTTCTCCGGGATGAGCCAATGACCGACCACGGTAGGCGTCTCGAACAGGAGGTAGACCAGATCCCTCGTGCCCGCGCCCACCACCTGGTAGGCGAGCAGCAGATCGTCGTTCTTCGCGTATCGCACGCCCGGGACGGCCGTCATGGTTCGACCACCCGGTAGAGGCGCCAGCGGTCGGGCACGCCCTTGAGTTCGTGTTCGCCGACGTCCTCGAAGGTGAGGCCTGAGCCCGCGACCAGATCCTTCACCGTCTGGGAGACCAGCACCTCGGACGCTGCCGCCTTCGCGCCGACCCGCGCACCGATCGCGACGCCGAGACCTGCGACGTCCTCGCCTTCCAGCGCGACCTCACCCGTATGCAGACCGGCGCGGATCTCGATGCCGAGCGGCTTCACGCCTGACGCGATGGCCTCCGCGCATCGAACCCCGCGGGCCGGCCCGTCGAAGATCGCGAGGAAACCGTCGCCCATCGTCTTGATCTCGCGGCCCCGGTAGCGGGCGATCTGCGCGCGCACGATCTGGTCGTGCCGCGCTCGCGTGTCCTTCCATCGTGCGTCCCCGATCGCGGCGGCCTGCGCCGTCGAGTCGACGATGTCAGTGAACAGCACCGTGGCGAGGACGCGGTCGAACTCAGCCTGTTCCGCCCGGAGCGTCTCCAGGAAGCGCCCGATGTGCGGGACGAGGTCGTCGAGCGGGAAGAGGTGATCTTCGCCCGGGAGTTCGAGGAAGGACGCCCCCGGGGTTCGCTCGGCGATGTAGCGACCAGCCTCGACGGGCTCGACCTGGTCCCCGGTGCGGTGGATCACCAGTGTGGGGACCTGGATGGTGGGCAGGATGTGACGAACATCCGTGTCGCGCGCAACCCGGTCGCGCGCCATGGCGTCGCCCGGGCTCGCCGAGAGTCGGAGCAGCTTGCCCATCGCCCGGACGAAGGCTCCGTCGCCGGCGAGTGACGGGGAGAGCCACTCGGCCATGTGGCGCACGAACGCCGGCGAGCCCCACTCCCGTTCCAACCGCTCGATCCAGGCGTCGTACTGTTCGTCGGTCCAGCCAGATGGGTAGTCGGGGGCCCAGGTCCCCCGCACCGCCGCCCCGTACACGACCAGAGCGCCAGTGCGCTCCGGGTAGGTCGCGGCGAACGTGAAGCAGAGCGACGCGCCGCTTTCGATACCGAACAGCACCGCTCGTTGGGAGTCCGCGGCGTCCATGACGGCGCGGATGTCGTCCATCTGAGCCTCGATCGTCGCAGACGGACCCGACCACGATCGATCCGACGTGCCGCTCCCCCTGC
>CAZZND010000268.1:0-2559 GCA_964655465.1 uncultured Actinomycetes bacterium | reverse complement strand
CTCGACCGCCTCCTGCAGCTTCGCCTCGAGCTCGTGCGTGCGCTGCTCCTGCTCGCGCCCGTTCGCGCCACTCTGGGCGAGCGAGGCCTCGAGCTCAGCCATCGCCGCTTCCACCGATGCGGCCTTCTGCTCCTGCTGGGCGATCCGCTGCTCCGCGGCTTCCTCGCGGCGGCGCGCGATCTCGGCAGCGTCTTGGGCCTCACCCAGCTCCGCCTGCAGGGCGCTTACCTGGGCGACCGCGACCTCGGCTCGCTTCGGCGCGGGTCTCCTCGAGCTCACCTTCCGTGGTGGAGAGCTCGGCCTTCAACTCGTCCAGATGACCGAGCAGCTCCTGCTGCTTCTCCGCCGCGACGAGGGCGTGCTGCCCCTCCTCGAGGGCGCGGCGCTGCTGCTCGGTGGCACGTTGCCGGGCGTCGTGCAGCTCCTTCGCCATCTCGGCGAGGTCTTCGGGAAGATCGGGCATCTCCGGGCGTTCGTCGGCCTCCCTCATGACCGCGACCAGCTTCGCGTCGAGCTCCGCGACCTGGGCTTCGGCCTCAAGGGCCCGCTGCTCTGCCTGCTCGAGCTTCTGTGCCGCCTCACGCGCGCGCTCCTCGACCTTCGGGTCGGGCGTGACGGCCTGCTTCTGCTTCGCCTCGGCCTGCTCCGCGCGGGTGGCGGCCGCCTTCAGCTGCTCGGTGAACTCGCGGGCGGAGCGGACCGCGTCCTCCTGCTGCAGGCGGGCTTCCGTGCGCAAGGTCTCGAGCTGGTCCTCCAGGGCCTGGCGGATCTTGGCCTCCTGCTCGGCCGCCTTCGCGACCTGCTTCTCGTCCTTGACCATCGGCTTGGCGGACGGCGCGGCCTTCGAAGCCGCCGGCTGGAACCCGGACCGAGCCGCGAGCCGCTTGGCCGTGATGTTGCGCGCGAGCCCGAAGAGTCCCAGCTCGAGCATCACGACGGCCGCGAGCAGGAGGCCGATCTGGACGGTCCCCCACGGACCCTTCGCGCGCTCCTCGATGAGCCGGTAGCGCTCGTCGACAGCCACGACCGCGAGCGTCCCGTCGCCCTGGCTCTTGAGCGGGACGTACGACGTCAGCAATCGCAACGACTGCGGGTCAGCCTCGCCGGTGCCCACCCGGTCGAACGACTCGATGCCGGTCGGCGTGCCCCCGGCGGCGGCACGGATCGCATCGGCGGCGCCGAGACGCGTCCCGAGCTTGTCACCGCCGTCGGTCGAGTAGATCAGCGTGCCATCGGGAGCGAACAGACGCAGGCGTTCGGCCGTGCCACCGCTCAAGATCTCGCGGGAGAGCTCCTGCGTCAGCTCGTCGGCCTTGCCACGGTTGAGCTCCTTCGAGACGTCGACGCCTACGAGCATGTCCGAGAGCGAGCCGTCCACGAACGAGCTGACCTTGCCGACCTCGGCGTCGATAGCCTTCTGCAGACCACCCTTCTCGAGCGTGGTCGTGAAGAAGGCCACGCCGAGGAGCAAGACGGCCAGCACCATGAAGATGGGCCAACGCCCGCCTCTGGCCTTCGACATGACCATCCCTGTGCTCCCCGCGGTTCACCGATCGAGGGGCTCGGCCGCCCCTACCGGTTCTGCTTCGGCGCGTCAGCGGGGGACCTGAACACCCCGAGCCAGAGAGATGGGGAAACCCCCGAGGGAGGACGTCGCGCCGGTCCGACAGACCTCGAGCATCCCGCCGACGCAGGCCCGCAACGCCCGGCGGAGACGACCGGACTCGAACCGACGACCTTGTTTGCGATGCAGCCGAGGCGAGGGCGCTGCGCTAACTCGCTTCCTCGCAGGCGAGAGGCGAGCGAGCGAGTGAAGTTATCGTCTGAGCGAAGGGGTCATCCTTCGGCTACTACCCGGAAGAGACGCCAGCGGTCGGGGACGCCCTTCAACTCGTGCTCACCGGCACCCTCGAAGGCGAGGCCGGATCCCGCGGTGAGGTCCTTCACCGTCGAGGAGACTAGGACCTCGGAAGCCTCGGCCAGCGCCGCCACCCGAGCTGCGATGTGGACAGCGATGCCTCGCACTTCCAGGCCGGCAAGCTCGATCTCTCCCGTGTGACAACCCGCCCTCACTGCAACACCGAGTGAACGCAGCGAGTCAGAGAGCACCAGTGCACAGCGCACCGCGCGGGCCGGGCCGTCGAACGTCGCCAGGAGCCCGTCGCCCGTCGACGCGACGTAGCGCCCGCGGTGTCGCTCGATCTCCAGCTTCGCGTGCGCATCATGTTCCGCCATGAGTCCCTTCCAGCGGACATCACCCAGCTCGGCGGCCCTCTCGGTAGAGCCCACGATGTCCGTGAACAAGACGGTCGCGAGCTCGCGATCTAGATCACGATCCTGCCGCTCCCCCGTCAAGAACACCTCGATCGCGTCGGTCATCGAATCGGTGTCGCCCACGAACCACTGGTGGTCTTCCCCGGGCAGTTCGGCCAGTTGCGCGCCAGGAACCAGCCGAGCGATATACCGACCCTCTTCGATCCGGTCGATCCGGTCGCCCACTCGGTGAAGAACCAACGTCGGCACCCTGATCGAGGCGAGCGCAGGCTGCACATCCGTAGC
>CAZZND010000267.1:0-2598 GCA_964655465.1 uncultured Actinomycetes bacterium | reverse complement strand
GTAGCCGAGATGCTCTCCCACGCCAACACCCAGGAACTGATGGAACGCGCGGAAGACGGCCGCGTCCGCGTCACGCTGGGACTGACTTGCCTCCGGGTCGAGATACGAGCGAGCGAGGCTGGGCACCAGATACACCCAGCGTAGGAGCCCGATCATCTGCACCAAGCCAGCGAGCACGCCGATCACGGTCGCCAGCACAACGAGCGGGCCGAAGCCAAGCGAGGTCGACAAGAGGACGACCGCCCCGATCATCAGCAGCCCGGAGAGCATGAAGGCCCACCACAGCAGGATCAAGGACGAGCCGCCTTGGCGAAATCGCTCCAGGATCTCTTGGGTTGGCAGGCGCAGCACGCCTGGATACTCGAAGCGCTTGGCGAGCAAGGCGAACGTCACGTTGAACCAGATCGGCGCGAGGATCAGCAGCACTCCCGCCCAGAACTCGGTGCTCGAACTCGAACTCATCCGCTCACCCTAATCGCGTAGGGCCGCGCGGGCGACTCGTTGGTAAGCGCCGGGACCAGGCTTGCTGCGACGAGGTCTGTCATGCGCGAAATCGTTCCCTCTACCTGGAGTCGTGGAATAGTGCCTAGCCAAGGTTGCCCCGCGCACTCGGGCGTTACCAAATCCGCGAATTCCGTTACCAGCGGGATGTGAGCACCGCGTGAGACCTGGGCGGGAGGCGATTTCTACCACCCCGACCTGGCCCGGGCCGGTAGAAAACCTGGCAGAAATCGCCACCGAGGTCACTACCAGCGCGTTGAAGTGTAGCGAGTGGAGGTGGGTCCGGGCTCGGTAACGCCATCTCGTCCTGAGGGATGTTTCCGAGGCAGGCAGGATCCTTGCCGGGTGGTGCCGGAAGTGGAGTCAGTCAGGCGGCGGCTTCGAGGTCCTCGACGCTTCTGTGGCGGGCCATCGTGTGGGCGTTGACCATCACGGCCCAGCCGAGCATCTCGACCGGCGCGGGAAGTCCGGGTCCGAGGGAGGGGTGGGTCGCGTTCTCGGTCCGGTTGAACCCGCGTTTGCGATCGGCGTCCCTCTGGTGCAGACGGTTGGAGGGGACGAGGCTACCCGGCACGCCTTCCCCAGGGCCTCGAGATCGACGGCCGCCGTGGCCGAATCGATCCCTCGCTGGGCGCAGCTCATGCCCTGGAGACGAGGATGTAGGTGTTCATGTCGCCTTTGCCCTTCACCGAGACGACGCCGCGCGGCTCGCAGACGAACTCGTCTCGGATCAGCTCGTAGGTCGCCGGGGTCACCTGGATCGATCCCGCGACCCCTTCAGACTCCATGCGGCTTGCCGTGTTCACGACATCTCCCCACAGGTCGTAGGCGAACTTGTGGGTGCCCACGATCCCGGCGACGACCGGGCCCGAATTGATCCCGATCCGCAGGCTGATGTCATGGCCGTGGAACCGGTGTCGCTCGGTGTGGTCGCGGATCCGAAGCGCCAGCTCGGCGATGGCGTGCGCGTGATCGGACCGTCCGTGCGGCACGCCGGCGGCAACCATGTATTCGTCTCCCACGGTCTTGATCTTCTCCAGACCCAGCTCCTCCACGAACCCGTCGAAGATCGTGAACACGCTGTTCAGCAGCCCCACGAGTTCGGGCGGGGACATCGTTGCCGACATCGGTGTGAAGCCGACCACGTCAGCGAACAGGACCGAGGCCGACTCGTGAGCGTCGGCGATCATCGTTCTGTCCGACTTGAGCCGCTGGGCGATCTCGTCCGGCAAGATGGCATGCAACAGATCGTCGGATTCCTTCTGGAGCCGGACACGTTGGCGCACGAAGTAGGCCATGGAGGCGAACACGAAGACCAAGACCCCGACGATCCCTCTGGCGATGCCGGCGGGCGACCCCTCGACCACGTACAAGGGCTCGATCCGTTCGGGCAGCACCACGGCCAGGACGAGCGTGAGCCCGTAGGCAAGGAACCACAGGAACGCCGCCTTGGGGGTGAGAACGATCAGCGAGCCGATGACGACCAACGAGCCCCACAGGATCACCAGGTCCGACGGCACCAGCCCGCCCAGGAGGATCGTCCCCGCCAGGACCTCGACGAGTATGAGGAACAACGCTGCATCGACGATCCAAGGGAAGCGATCAGGCTTCAGCGCGAGCACGCTCAGCAGGAGGACGCTCGTGAGCGCGGCGGTGAGGTCGACCACGCCCACCCCCGGCAGCTCATCGCCGAACTCCGAGGCCGAGACGGGTAGGCGAACCAGCGCACCGAAGACGAAATAGCCGACGACGATCCTTCTCGTCCCGCGATGGATGTCGGTTTCTCCCGCGTATGCGCCGAGGGACATGAGGGAATCCCACCAGCGTCGAAGGCGGGTCCCGGCCATCGGGCGATACTAGTTTGACGCGAGACGAGCTGGATCGGGACGGTCGTCCTCAAGACCGAGATGGCGGCCGGGGAGCGACATACGGTGTCCCACTCCCGTGACTCGTTGGAGCGACACGCGGTTCACCACGGGGCCATGCTTCGATGGTTGGGGGGTCCGTTACCAAATGGGCGGAATCCGTTACCGATAGTAAGTAGGAGGATGTCCCACTCGTCGTAGAACTTCGGGCGGTCCAGCCGACGTTGCTCAC
>CAZZND010000266.1:320-2601 GCA_964655465.1 uncultured Actinomycetes bacterium | reverse complement strand
CTGCGCGAGTGTTCGGGTCCCTCGAAGGCGGGGGCGGCCTAGGACGTCGTCATCGGGCGCGACGCGATCGCGATCAAGTCGGCGACGACTTCATCGAGCGGTCGGCTGGCATCCAGCTCATGCGTGCAGCCCCCCCTGAGGAGCGGCTCGACCCCGGCGAGGTCATCCAAGATCATCGCTCGTTCCACTGGAGTCTTCCCGTAGTTGTTCGTCGTTCTGCGCGCGATCCGGTCAAGGATCACGTCAGCGGGGGCGCTGAGCAGGACGACCGCGTTGAAACGGTCGTAGAACTTCGACTGGTTCCTCACGCACCCTTGAACGAAGAGCGAGCGACCATCATCGGAGTCCAGCAGCCCGGTGATCCTTTCCTCGACCCAGAGCCACTCCCCGCGGTGCAACTCGTCGGAGGACTCAACATACTCGCGATACTCGCGCCAGCCCGGATCATCGGTGTCTACGACGCGATAGCCGCGTCGGCCAAGTTCGGCGAGCGCCGACGACTTGCCCGTTCCCGACGTGCCGGTCACTAAGATCCTCGACATCGGGACAACGCTACCGGGTGTCAAGCGACGGCGTGGCCGTGTGCGCGAGGGTTGTCTTACTTGGGCCGGGGCCGAACGTGGCCGAACGCGCCGGGGCGCGAGTCAACTTATTGACCTAACTCGGAATGGCTACCGGCCTTCTTGGCCCGCCTCCGTTTCGGCGATGCGTTTGATGTCCTGGAGCATCCTCGCCGTTTCTCTTTCCGCTAGCCGATTGGCGACCAACGTCTCGAGGAGTCTCCCGAGAGGTCTGAATCGTGGCATCGCTTCGAATTCGAGGATTTGAGTCAGTCTCGTTGATCCCGAGTCGATCTGTTCGAGGGTCCAAGTGCCCTCGGCGGTCATCGAGCTTTCCTTCTGGGTGTGTACCAGTCGGTTGGGCGGGTCGAACGCGGTGATCGTCCACTCGCTCGCCGATTTCATGAATCCCGGACCACTCTTCTCGCGGTAGACCGTCCCCTCGCCGAGTTCTCCCTCGGACACGAGCCTCACTTCGCTGACGTAAGTGCCGAACTCCGTATGCCGCGATAGATCGGATATGACGTTCCACACAGCTTGGCGAGGGGCAGCGATCTCGACGGAGCCCTCCATACGAGGCATCGGCGTCCTCCCTTCCGGCCGATCCTACTCGGATGGCCATGTGGGCGCGAGTCCCGGTGGTCGAGCGTGCCTCCGCAAGGAACGAACACGCCGAGATGCGCCAGTGTTCTCTTACTTGGCGGACCGCCCAGAACGTGGCCAAGCACGCTGGGGCGCACGCCGCCGTCGTGATCACGGATGCGGTCCCCTTCCCGAGGGACGAAGGAACGATCATCCAGCCCGTTCGCCACCACCTCAGATACACGCCTGAAAGAACCCTGCTTGTTCGACAAGGTCTGCACCACCCCGGGCTCCCAGAGATCAGGTTCCACGATCTCCGCTACTCGTACGCGACACTCGCCCGGAGAAGCGGGATGGACATCAAGGATCTCTCGGTTCGGCTGTCAGCACAGCCGCAACTCGGTCCCTCAGACAACATCCCGAAGCCGGCGTTGACCAGCGTTAACGAGACGTGTGCCTCGGTGCCCGGGGTGGGAGTCGAACCCACACGCCCTCGCGGGCCGCGCTTTTTAGGAGCGCTCCGTCTACCGTTCCGGCACCCGGGCTGCCAGCACGCTACGTCAGCGGGCACTCGATGTCAGAACCCTCGGATACGGTCATCCCTCTCATGGAGCCGGCTCTGGACCTGAAGCCACCTCGGAGTCATACTGGCGGTATGACTCAGCGCGTCGGCCCGAAAGGCCAGGTCGTGATCCCCAAGCCCATCCGCGATGAACTTGGGATCCGACCCGGGGACGAGGTCGTCTGCACCCTCGAGGGTCGCTCGGTGCGCGTCGTACCGGCGTCTTCGCTCCAGGATCTCCGGGGTACCTTCCGCGACATCCCGCTGGACCAGATGCTTCGAGCCGACCGGAGACACGAGCGGGCGTGACGTGGTGCCTCGATTCCTGGGCCGTGATCTCCTGGCTGCGTGACGAACAGCCGGCGGCCGGGCGCGTCGACGAGGCGCTGGCGGACGGCGCGCTGATGAGCTGGGTCAACGCCGGGGAGGTCTACTACCTCATCGCTCGTGCCGCCGGCGAGGAGCGGGCCGAGGAGGTGCTCGACAACCTCCGGGTGCGAACCCGCCTGGACGTCGCGACGCCGGAGCGCGCCGCGACTGGTTCTACTTCGTCAACGGCATCGAGGCCGACCGGGGA
>CAZZND010000266.1:0-310 GCA_964655465.1 uncultured Actinomycetes bacterium | reverse complement strand
CAGGATCAAGGCGTCCTACTCGATGGCCTACGCCGATGCGTTCGCATGCGCCACAGCGATCGCGCACGACGCGACCCTCCTCACCGGTGATCCGGAGATCCTCGACGCAGGCGGTCCCTGGCGCGTGGCCGACATGTCGTCGTGATCAAGGACGCACGTACGCGGTCTTGACCGTCGTGAAGAACTCGACCGCGTAGCGCCCCTGTTCGCGGGCCCCGCTCGAGGATCCCTTGGTCCCGCCGAACGGCACGTGGAAGTCCACGCCGGCCGTCGGCAGTTCCCCATTCCAATACGTGACGTAGCCCTTCGT
>CAZZND010000265.1:303-2621 GCA_964655465.1 uncultured Actinomycetes bacterium | reverse complement strand
CGCCTACGTCACGCGCCGCGCCGGGGACCGCGGCGCGCTCCGCGCCGGGGTCCACCCCACCCTGCTGCCCGGCGGGCGCCGGTTCGACGTGGCCCAGGAGCGCGCCGAGGTCGAGGCCGTGTGGGGGCCCGTGATGGCGGTCGATCCGGGCCGCGACGCGACCGGCATCCTCTACGCCTGCGCCGATGGCGAGATCGACATGCTGTTCGTGATCGGCGCGGATCCGCTCCGCGACCACCCCGACGCCGCGCTCGCCCGCCGCGCGCTGCAGAACGTGCCCACCGTGGTGGTCCAGGGCCTCGAGCTCGGCGATCTCGCGCCGTTCGCCTCGGTGTTCCTGCCCGTCCTGCCGGCGATCGAGCGCGAAGGCCACCTCACGACCTGGGAGGGGCGGGCCCAGCGTGTGCGCCCCATGCGCCCCGCGGTGGGGCTCGGTCGCCCGGACTGGGAGATCTTCGCGAGCCTCGCGCTCGCGATGGGCGGCGACCTCGGCTTCGAGACGATCGAGGAGCTCCAGGCCGAGATGGGCCGGCTGCTCGCACCTCGCGAGGTCACCGTCGAGGCGCCGCCGGCCCCGCGGATCGCCGCGACCCCGAGCCTCGAGCTCTTCAGCTACCCGCTCCTCGTGGACGAAGGCCGCCTGTCCGGCGGCGCGACCGAGCTCAAGGAGGCGCTGCAGGAGCCGGCGTTCGCCGAGGTCCATCCCGACACGGCCGCCGCCCATGGTCTGGCCGATGGCGGGACGGTCACGGTGCGGACGAACGCGGGCAACGCCGAGGTGCCGGTGCGGGTCACCCCGCACGTGGCGGCGGGCACGGTCTTCGTGCCGTTCAACCAGCCTGGCCTGGCGGCGAACACGCTGCTCGCCGGCGGGTTCACCGAGCCCGCCGCGATCGAGCCCGCCGAGACCCGAGACGACGAGACGGCGCTGGCCCCGGCCGGAGGTGACGCATGACCCCGATCGACTGGGGCATCCTCATCGGCAAGGTCGTCATCGTCTTCTTCGCCTTGCTGATCTCGGTGCTCCTCTACGTGTGGGTCGAACGCAAGGTGATCGCCGACTTCCAGACGCGGCCGGGGCCGCTGCGCGCCGGACCTCGCGGGATCTTGGTCACGCTCGCCGACGGGCTGAAGCTCTTCTTCAAGGAAGGGATCATGCCCACGAACGCCGACCGGGCGGCGTACGTGATCGCGCCCGTGATCGCGATGATCCCCGGGTTCCTCGCGTTCGCGGTGATCCCGTTCGGCCCGAGCGTCACGATCTTCGGCCGCACCGTCGGTCTGCAGCTCTCTGACCTGAACATCGGGATCTTGTGGGTGCTCGCGATGACCTCGATCAGCGTCTACGCGATCGTGCTCGCCGGGTGGGGGAGCGGCTCGAACTACCCGCTGCTCGGCGGCGTGCGCTCGACGGCCCAGATGATCAGCTACGAGGTCGCGATGAGCCTGTCGCTCGTGGCGGTGCTGATGTTCAGCGGCCACCTGAAGACCTCCGAGATCGTCGCCGCGCAGGACCAGATCTGGTACGTGATCCCGCAGTTCCCGGCGTTCGTGATCTTCTTCATCTGCGCGCTCGCCGAGACGAACCGGCCGCCGTTCGACCTGGCCGAGGCAGAGACGGAGCTCGTCGCCGGGTTCCACACGGAGTACTCGGGGATCCGTTTCGCGTTCTTCTTCCTCGGCGAATACGTGAACACCGTCGTGGTCGCCTCGATCGCGGTCACGCTGTTCCTCGGCGGCTGGCGCGGACCGTGGCCGGCCGGCTGGCCCGACTGGCTCGGTGGCGTGCTCTGGTTCGCGCTGAAGGTGACGGCCGTCATCTACCTGATGATCCTCGTCCGGGGGACGCTCCCCCGGATGCGCTACGACCGTCTGATGGACCTCGGGTGGAAGGTCCTGATCCCGGTGGGCTTCTGGTGGGTGCTGACGACCGCCGCGGTCATCGCGCTCCCCGAGCGCTACGGCCGCACGCGCGGCATCTTCATCGCCGTCGGGTTCGCGGCGGCCGTCGGGCTGCTCGCGGCGGTGATCCGGCCGCTGCTCGATCGTCCGTCGCGAGAGGAAGAGGCGGCATGAGCGAGGCCGAACGCCGCACGGCGCCGTGGTGGGCGATGGCGAAGGGGATGGGCACGGTCTTCAAACAGACCTTCCGCAAGGACAACACCGAGCGGTATCCGAACGAGATCGCGCCGGTGCCCGAGCGCTCGCACATCGGCCGGCACCTGCTCAACCGTCACCCCGACGGTCTGGAGAAGTGCATCGGGTGCGAGCTCTGCGCCGCCGCGTGCCCCGCCGACGCGATCTGGGTCGAGGGCGGG
>CAZZND010000265.1:0-207 GCA_964655465.1 uncultured Actinomycetes bacterium | reverse complement strand
CGGGGAGCGCTACGCGAAGGACTACCAGATCAACTACCTCCGCTGCATCATGTGCGGCCTGTGTGTCGAGGCCTGCCCGACGCGCGCGCTGACGCTCACGAGCTACTACGAGATGGCGTTCACCTCGCGCGAGGACGCGATCTGGACGAAGGAGCAGCTGCTCGAGCCGCCCCCGCCGCTCGGCACCGACCCCGTGGACCGCGAGGG
>CAZZND010000264.1:0-2627 GCA_964655465.1 uncultured Actinomycetes bacterium | reverse complement strand
CGCGGCGGCCGCCACCGCGATGCCGGCCCACAGGAGATCGGTCGACGCGAGGAACCCTCGCGCCGACGCGCCGACGAACGCCGCGGCGACCAGGAACAACACCCAGGCCACGACGTACAGGAGCAGGCTTCGCCGCGCGATACTCACAGGCGCCCCCGCAGATGGTCAACCAACTTGACCATCTCGATCCGCTCCTGCGTCATCGTGTCGCGGTCACGCACGGTGACCGCGCGGTCCTCGATCGACTCGAAGTCGACCGTCACGCACAACGGCGTCCCAACCTCGTCCTGACGCCGGTAGCGGCGTCCGATGGACCCGGCGTCGTCGAACTCGGTCATCCACTCGGTCTTCACCAGGTCGAACACCTCGCGCGCTGTGGGCACCAGCTGCTCGTTCCGCGACAGGGGCAACACGCCGACCTTGGTCGGCGCGAGATCCTTGTGCAGCGCGAGGTACGTTCGCTTCTCGGTGCCACCCTTGGCCGTCGGCGCCTCCTCGACGCGGTAGGCGTCGACCAGGAACGTGAGCAGCGCGCGGTCCACGCCCGCGGCCGGCTCGACCACCCACGGCAGGTAGCGGGTGTCATCCTCCTGGTCGAAATAGGTCAGATCCTGGCCGCTCGCCGCCTGGTGCGCGGCGAGGTCGTAGTCGGTCCGGTTCGCGATGCCCTCGATCTCCTGCCAGCCGAACGGGAACTCGTATTCGACGTCGGTCGCGGCCTTCGCGTAATGGGCGAGCTCCTCGGGCTCGTGCTCGCGGAGCCGGAGCTTCTCGGGGCGGACGCCGAGGTTCACGTACCAGTCGTAGCGCTGCTGCACCCAGTAGGGGAACCACCGGTCGTCGGTGCCGGGCTCGATGAAGAACTCCATCTCCATCTGCTCGAACTCACGCGTGCGGAAGATGAAGTTGCCGGGCGTGATCTCGTTGCGGAACGACTTGCCGACCTGCGCGATCCCGAACGGGACCTTCTTGCGCGAGACGGTCTGGACGTGGGCGAAGTCCACGAACATGCCCTGGGCGGTCTCGGGACGCAGATACGTGACCGACTCGTCGTCCTCGACGGGGCCCAGGTGGGTCTTCAGCATCATGTTGAACTGCCGCGGCTCGGTGAACGCCCTGTTGCCGCAGTTGGGGCACACGAGGACGCCGTCCTCGTTCGACTCCAGGTGATCAGCGCGGAAGCGCTGGTGGCACGCGAGGCACTCGATCAAAGGGTCGTGGAAGGTCGCGACGTGCCCGGAGGCCTCCCACACGCGCGGGGACATCACGACGGCGGCCTCGAGACCGACGACGTCCTCGCGCAGCTGCACCGTGGCGCGCCACCAGGCCTCACGGATGTTGCGGCGGAGCTCGACGCCGAGCGGACCGTAGTCCCACGAGGACCTCAAGCCCCCGTAGAGCTCGGATGACTGGAAGGCGATGCCCCGGCGTTTCGCGAGGGCGACGACGTCGTCCATCAGATCGGGCATGGGCCCGGTTCTCCTCTCCCGGTCGCTGGCGGCGGCCGCTGGCGTGAGAGCCATGCTACCCAGGGACTACGGCGGCTCGGCCGCCGCCACGGAACCTCCATCAGGAGACCTCCCCCGCCCGCCGGCGGGAACGGACCGTAGGGACGTTCCGACGCCGCCGCATGTGGCGCACGCTCACCGGATGGATGCCTGTCCGCGTTGCGGCGCCACGCGTTCGGACGAGCCGGGTTGGTGCGGTCAGTGCTACGCGCGCCACGAGGCGCCCGCCGCGCCACCCGAGGGGCAGACGGTGGTGATGGTCACGCGCTCGACCGCGGGCGACGGCGATCTGACGTTCCCCATCTGGATGCGGATCGCGATGTCGTTCGCGGTGCTCGCCGGCGGCGTCCTGCTGCTCGAGGGGTTCGAGCCCTGGTGGAACGTGGGACGGCCGGTGTGGGCGCTCGGTCTGGTGCTCCTGATCGTCTACGGCACGGTCGGTGGGATCTTGGTGTCCCGGCTCTGGGCGCCCGACACGTTCGGGCGCCGCGAGGAGCGGATCGTCGTGCTGGACCAAGAGAAGATCCGTCAGGTGGAGGAGCGTCAGCGCGCGCTGGTCATCGAGCCCTGAGGCCGCACCGCCCTCGCCGGCGGGCTGACCCGAAGGTTCACCCCCGGCCCCCCGGGTATGGATACCTCTCCTGGTTCTCCCGGCGCTGCCTCGTCAGAGCTGTGAGAGCCTTCGGCGCGTACACCGGTCGATCATCGCCCGGCTCCTCGTCGACCGTGGCGTCACGTTCGCCGACGGTCAGCAGCAGCTGCGCGGCGGCGAGCCCCAGCGCGACGAGAACGAACGGCGCCCATACCCGGACGCGCGCGTCAGTCCTCGGCGATCGCACCGAAGCGCCGATCGCGCTTCTGGAAGTCACGGATGGCTTCGAACAGGTGCTCGCGGTTGAAGTCCGGCCACAGCACCGAGGTGAACCACAGCTCCGAGTACGCTACCTCCCACAAGAGGAAGTTCGAGATGCGCATCTCGCCGCTCGTGCGGATCAGCAGGTCGGGATCGGGCATGTCGGCCGCGTACAGGCGCTTCGCGATCGCGCGCTCGTCGATCTTCTCGGGCTTCACGCGACCCTGGGCCACGTCGGCCGCGAGCTCGCGCACGGCGTCGACGAT
>CAZZND010000263.1:0-2640 GCA_964655465.1 uncultured Actinomycetes bacterium | reverse complement strand
CAAGCCGCTCGAGGAAGTCGACGGTCTCGGTCTCGTCGCCACGGAGGTCGTCGTCGTAGATCGACGCGGTGTCCTCCCCGAAGCTGTCGACCGGTTCGTAGTCCTCCATGGCTCCCCGATCGAGCAGCATAGAGCGGCGTCCCGAGATGCGACGGCCTGTGGAACGATGCCCGGCATGCGGACGCATGGGCAGCTCCCGCGACAGGCACACATCTCATGGTGGATGGAGGAGGCGCGGGGGGACCCGGCGCTCGAAGCCTCGACCACCTGCCCACCGTTGGCCGGGTCCCCCCGGGCCGACGTGGTGATCGTCGGTGGCGGCTACACCGGCATGTGGACGGCGTGGTTCCTGAAGGAGCGCGACCCCGGCCTCGACGTGCTGCTGCTCGAGGCCGACGAGATCTGCGGCGCCGGCCCGAGCGGTCGCAACGGCGGCTTCTGCTACGGCATGTGGGAGGACCTCGACGCGCTCGTGCGGCTCTTCCGACCGAACGAAGCGCTCCGGCTGGCCAGGGCCGCGCACCGGAGCGTGGACGAGATCGAGACGTGGCTCCTCGACCACGACGTCGACGCGTGGTTCATGAAGTCGGGGTTCGTCACGGCAGCGAGCGCGCCCGCGCAGGAGGGTGCGTGGCGCGAGACGATCGCGCTCGCCGAGCGGCTCGGGGTCGGAGAGCGGTTCGTCGAGCTGAGCGCCGACGAGGTCCGGCGCCGGATCGACAGCCCAGTGCTCGGGGCCGGCACGTTCCAGCCGAGCAACGCCGTCCTGCAGCCCGCGCGGCTCGCGCTCGGGCTACGGCGCGAGCTGCTCCGCACAGGCGTGAGGATCCACGAACGCACGCCCGTCGCGAGGATCGACGCCGGCCCGCCGGTCCGGCTCGAGACCACGACCGGCGCCACCGTCGAGGCCGAGCAGGGCGTGCTGGGTCTCGGGGCGTGGACGTCGTCGCTCCCGCGGTTCCGCCGCACCATCGTGCCGCGCGGCACGTACATCGTCGTGACCGAGCCCGCGCCCGAGAAGCTCGAGGAGATCGGCTGGACCGGCGGCGAGGGCGTCAGCGACTTCCGCGTCGCGCTTCACTACCTGCGCACCACGCCCGACGGGCGCATCGCGTTCGGCGCCGCGAGCGCGACGACCGGCGCCGGCGTGGGCCTCGGCCCGCGGCTGCGGTACGACGAGGGCGCGATCGTCACGTTGGTTGACGACTTCCGCCGGTGGTTCCCGTCGTGGCGCGACGTCGCGATCGAGGCCGCGTGGGGCGGACCGATGGATGTGACCACCTCGCACCAGCCGTTCTTCGGCACCTCCCCCGGCGGCGCCCTGCACCACGGGGCCGGCTACACGGGGGGCGGAGTGGGCCCGTGCCACATGGGCGGCAAGATCCTCGCGGGGCTCGTCACCGGCGCCCGGGACGAGTGGACCTCGCTGCCGCTCGTGCACCACGAGCCGCGGCGGTTCCCCCCCGAGCCGTTCAGGTCGCTCGGCGCCGCGATCGTGCAGGGCGCGATCGTCCGTCGCGACGAAGCGCACGACCGCGGCGCCGAGCCCGGCCCGCTCACGGATCTGGTCGCCCATCTGCCGCGGAAGATGGGCTACGAGCTCGGCCCGTAGACCCGGCACCGGCCGACGTGGCCTCGACGGGCGGGACCAGCGACGTTGCGCAACCGGGCGCGCACCCGCGACGATGACGGCGTGAGCACCCCGGCACCGCATCCCATGACAGGCATGGACGCTTTCGATCCGGCGGAGATCGCGGCGCTCGTGCGCACCCGGGGTGTCGCGAAGGTCCACGCCCGGGTGCTGCCGACGTTCGTGCTCGGCGTGATCGCGGGGGCGTTCATCGCGCTCGGCGGCGTGTTCGCGACGCTCGTGGGCACCGGATCAGAGCTGGGGTTCGGCGTCACCCGTCTGATCGCGGGGATCGCGTTCTCCGTCGGGCTGCTCATGGTCGTGATCGGCGGCGCGGAGCTGTTCACGGGCAACAACCTCGTCGTGATGGCGGTCGCGAGCCGGCAGGCCACGGTCGGGCAGCTGCTGAAGAACTGGGGCGTGGTCTACGCGGGGAACCTGGTCGGCGCCTGTTCGGTTGCGATCATGGTCGTGCTCGCACAGTGGTGGACGCTCGACGAGGGCCGCGTCGGCGATGTCGCGCTCGCGGTCGCGGTCCAGAAGTCCTCGCTCGCGTTCGGCGTCGTGTTCTGGCGCGGTGTGCTCGCGAACGCGCTCGTGTGCATGGCGGTGTGGCTCGCCACCGGAGGCCGCACCGTGGCGGACAAGGTGCTCGCGATCGTGCCGCCGATCGCCGCCTTCGTGGCGAACGCGTTCGAGCACTCGGTCGCGAACATGTACTTCCTCGCCGTGGGGTTCCTGCTCGAAGGGCGCGCGGGTCCGGCCGGCGTGGGACCGACGCCGGCCGGTGCCGCCCGCAACCTCGTCGCGTCGACGCTCGGCAACATCGTCGGTGGCGCGGTGCTGGTCGGGCTCGTCTACTGGTTCGTCTACCTGCGACCGGCTCGGGACGCGCCGTGAGCGCCCCCGTGATCGCCGCCGAACGCCTGACCAAGCGCTACGGCGCTGCCCGGGGCATCGAGGACGTCACCTTCGATGTCGGCGCCGGCCAGGTCTTCGGCTTCCTCGGC
>CAZZND010000262.1:483-2645 GCA_964655465.1 uncultured Actinomycetes bacterium | reverse complement strand
CGTAATGGCGGTTCTCGGTCTCATACTCCACGTGAGCGATGGCGATGGTGATGCCGCGCTCGCGCTCTTCCGGGGCCTTGTCGATCTGGTCGAACGGCGTGAACTCGGCCAGGCCCTTGCCGGCCTGGCGCTTGGTGATGGCGGCCGTCAGCGTGGTCTTGCCGTGGTCGATGTGCCCGATCGTGCCGATGTTCACGTGGGGCTTGGTCCGCTCGAACTTCTGCTTCGCCATCTCCTCTTCCCTCTTCTTCCCTGCCTGTCGAACGCCTACTCGCCCGTGACCCGGGCGATGATCTCCTTGCCGATCTGCGGCGGCACCTCGTGGTACGCGTGCAACTGCATCGGGCTGTGGGCCGCGCGGCCCTGGGTCTTGGAGCGCAGGTCGGTCGCGTAACCGAACAGCTCGGCCAACGGCACGAGCACGCGGACGATCTTCTGGCCGGACCGATCGTCGATGTTCTCGATCCGGCCGCGCCGCGCGGTGAGGTCGCCCATCACGTCACCCAGGAAGTCCTCGGGCGAGGTGACCTCGAACTCCATGACAGGCTCGAGCAGCACCGGCGAGGCTTTGCGGGCCGCCTCCTTCAGGGCCATCGAACCGGCGATCTTGAACGCCATCTCGGACGAGTCGACCTCGTGGTAGGACCCGTCGATGAGCGTGGCGCGCACGTCGACCAGCGGGTAACCGGCCAGCACGCCGCCGTCCATCGCCTCCTGGATGCCCTGATCGACCGCGGGGATGTACTCGCGCGGGATCTTCCCACCGACGATCTTGTTCAGGAACTCGTAGCCGCCCCCCGGGCCGGTGGGCGCCAGGTCGATGACGACGTGACCGTACTGACCGCGACCACCCGTCTGACGGATGAAGCGCAGGTCGACCTTGTGCACGGTCTTGGTGATGGTCTCGCGGTACGCCACCTGGGGGCGGCCGACGTTCGCGTCGACACTGAACTCGCGGCGAAGGCGATCAACGATGATGTCGAGGTGCAGCTCGCCCATCCCCGAGATGACCGTCTGCCCGGTCTCGTCGTCGAACCGCACGACGAACGTCGGGTCCTCGTCGGCGAGCTTGGCCAGGCCGCTGCCCAACTTGTCCTGGTCGGCCTTGGTCTTGGGCTCGACGGCGACCGAGATGACCGGGGTCGGGAAGCTGATCGACTCGAGCACGACCGGATCGTCGGGGTCACAGATGGTGTCGCCGGTCGTCGCGTGCTTGAGGCCGACCACCGCCACGATGTCGCCCGTGTACGCCGCATCTCTGTCCTCGCGGTGGTTCGCGTGCATCTGCAGGATGCGGCCGATGCGCTCCTTGCGATCCTTGGTCGAGTTCGATACATGGGAACCGGCGTGCAGGACGCCGGAGTACACCCGCAGGTACGTGAGCCGCCCGACGTAGGCGTCGGACATGATCTTGAATGCGAGCGCCGAGAACGGCGCGGCGTCGTCGGCCGCGCGCGAGACGTGGTCGTCCTCCTTGAAGGGCTTGTGGCCCTCGACCGGTGGCACGTCGACCGGGCTCGGCAGGTAGTGCACGACCGCATCGAGCACCAGCTGCACGCCCTTGTTCTTGAACGCCGAGCCGCAGAGCACCGGCACGCCCGCTCCCGACAAGGTCACGGCGCGGATGGCCTTGTTGAGCTCCTCGGTGGTGGGCTCCTCCTCGAGCACGAACTTCTCCATCAGGCGCTCGTCGTGCTCGGCGAGCTTCTCGAACAGCTCGTGACGGGCCTTCGTCGCGGCCTCGAGGTACTCGGCCGGGATCTCGGTGTCCCTCCAGTCCTCGCCCATGTCGCCCTCCCAGTAGTGGGCGTTGAACTGGACGAGGTCGATGACGCCGTGCAGGTCGGATTCGGTTCCCCATGGGAGCTGCAGGACCAGCGGGTTCGCGTTCAGCCGGTCGACCATCATCTCGACGGTGCGCTCGAAGTTGGCCCCGGTGCGGTCCATCTTGTTGATGAACGCGATGCGGGGTACGTCATAGCGGTCGGCCTGGCGCCACACGGTCTCGGACTGCGGCTCGACACCGGCGACCGAGTCGAACACCGCCACAGCGCCGTCGAGCACGCGGAGCGAGCGCTCCACTTCCGCTGTGAAATCCACGTGGCCCGGCGTATCGATGATGTTGATGCGGTGCTTCTTGCTGAAGCGATCCCAGAAAGCAG
>CAZZND010000262.1:0-473 GCA_964655465.1 uncultured Actinomycetes bacterium | reverse complement strand
GCGAGCGTTCGACCTCGACCGTGAAGTCGACGTGGCCAGGGGTGTCGATGATATTGATCCAGTGGCCCTTCCACTGGCACGTGGTCGCTGCCGAGGTGATGGTGATGCCCCGCTCGCGCTCTTGGGCCATCCAATCCATCGTGGCCGTGCCTTCGTGGACCTCGCCGATCTTGTAGGCGCGCCCCGTGTAGTACAAGATCCGCTCGGTGGTGGTGGTCTTGCCCGCGTCGATGTGGGCCATGATCCCGATGTTGCGCGTACGAGCCAGGGGGTACTCGCGGATGTCGAGACCCTTGCCGCCCTTCTTGACGTCCTGCTCGGTCGCTGCCACGTTCAACCTCTCCGCGGGGCTCGCCATCACGGGGCCCCCTCTTCATACGAAACCCGCCCCTGGGGGCGGGCCGTCGGACTCTCTCGTCTCACCAGCGGTAGTGCGCGAAGGCCTTGTTGGCCTCGGCCATCTTGTGCATGTC
>CAZZND010000261.1:0-2649 GCA_964655465.1 uncultured Actinomycetes bacterium | reverse complement strand
TGCGTCGGCGCCGCGCATGAAGCTGACGGGGCCGCTGGCGGTCCCGCCGCCGGCGAGCGGCTCGCGCGAGGAACGGATCTTCGAGAGGTTGATGCCCGAGCCCGAGCCACCCTTGAAGATCGTGCCCTCCTCGACGTACCAGTTGAGGATCGAGCTCATGCGGTCATCGACCGCAAGGATGAAACACGCGCTGCACTGCTGCGGAGTGTCCGGAACGCCGACGTTGAACCAGACCGGCGAGTTGAACGCGGCCTTCTGGTTGACCAGCAGGTGCGCGAGCTCCTCGGCGAAGACCTGGGCGTCGTGCTCGGTGGCGAAGTAGGCGCTCTTGCGTCCCCAGCCGGTGATGGTGTCGACCACGCGCCCGACCAGCTGGCGGACCGAGGACTCACGCTGGGGCGTGCCGAGGGTTCCGCGGAAGTACTTCTGGGCGACGATGTTCGTCGCGTTCTGTGACCAGGAGACGGGGAACTCGACGTCGCGCTGCTCGAAGGCGTTGCCGCCCTCCTTGAAGTTGGGGATGACCGCGTCGCGCGTCTCCCACTCGACCTGGTCGAACGGGTGGATGCCCTCCTGGGTGAAGAACCGCGTGAACGTGAGCCCTTCGCGGATGACCTCGACGTCGCCTTCGCGTGCCGCCATCTCCCCTCCTTCGCCTCTTCCCTCGCCTGCGTGTGGACCGATCGTGGGATCCCGGTGGGATCGTTGTGGACAGAGTTACAGCTATGTGATCCGGGCTCACGGATAGTGGACCCGCTGCGCCGCGTCGTCAAGGGCTTGTGGCCAGAAAGCTTGGCGACCACTACATCTAGTATCGCAGGTGAGTGCGCGAGCGTCGAGACCCCGACCGATCGGGGTCCACGGGGGGGTCAGCGGGTGCGGCGCCGGGCCGCCGTTTCCTTCTTCTCGAGCAGCGCCAGCTCGCGTTCGAAATCGGTCGCGCCCTGGAAGTCCTTGTAGACGCTCGCGAAGCGCAGGTAGGCGACCTCGTCGGTCTTCTGCAGGGCGGCGAGGACCTCGGTCCCGACCTGTCGCGAGGTGACGTCGGGGCCCTTGCGCCGAAGGCGCAGCTCGATGCGGTCCACCATCTGGTCGATGCGCGGGTTGGCAACCGCCCGGCCCGCGAGCGCCTTGCGGATCCCCGCCTCGACCTTGTCGCGCTCGAACGGCTCGCGGGAGCCGTCGCGCTTGACGACCACCAGGCCCACGTCCTCGATCCGCTCGTAGGTCGTGAACCGCCGGGCACAGGCAGCGCACTCGCGACGGCGGCGGATGGATCCGCCGCCGTCGGCAGGCCGGGAGTCGATCACCCGGTCGTCGTCGGTGTCGCACCAGGGACAGCGCATGGGTATGGGCCACCCTCACACGACGTGGCGCCACAAGATGTGGGGGTGGCGCCGCGGACGCTAGCGACGGCATCGGAGCCCGTCAAGCGGCGGGGATGACGAGGGACTGGCCCGGGACGATGACGCCGACGTCGATCCCGTTGGCATCTTCGATGGCGGCGACGACCTCGCGCGGATCTCGGCCGCCGGCGACGCCCGAGGCGATCGACCACACGGTGTCGCCGGGCTGCACGACGTGCTGCTCTGCCCCCGAGGCCGGCGACGTCCCGTGGAGCGCGCCGGCCGCCGCCGGGATGCCCGCCCCGAGCACCACCAGGAACAGGGCGCAGGAGACCATCCGACGGCGAACGTACGTTCGATGCATGCCACGATGCTGCCCGAACGTCTGTTCGATGTCAACCCCGGAATCGAACATATGTTTGTGCCTTCCTCGCTGCCGTGCTAGCGTCGCCGCGACCACATCAGGAGGGTAGAGACGGTGTCTGACATCACTTCACGCCAGCAGCGCATCCTCGACTTCATCGCCGAGACCGTGCAGCAGCGCGGCTACCCCCCCACCGTGCGCGAGATCGGCGAGGCGGTCGGTCTGACCTCCTCGTCCTCGGTTCACGCCCAGCTCGCGAACCTCCAGAGGATGGGCTTGCTGACGAAGGACCCCACCAAGCCCCGCGCCATGACCTTGGCACCCGAGGGCGGGCGGACCGACGCCACAGCGGTCCCGCTCGTCGGCCGGATCGCCGCCGGCGCGCCGGTGCTCGCCGCTGAGCATGTCGAGGATTACCTGAGCGTTCCGTCGGACTACACCAAGGCACCGGGGCCGCACTTCGCCCTCAAGGTGGCCGGGGATTCCATGATCGAGGCCGGGATCTTGGACGGCGACGTGGTGGTGATCCATCAGCAGGACGCGGCCCGCGACGGTGACATCGTGGCCGCCCTGTTGCCGGGTCCGGCCGAGGACGAGGCCACGGTCAAGCGCCTCGGTCACGACGGCGCCCGTGTCATGCTCATCCCCGAGAACCCCGCCCTCGAGCCCTTCGAGATGTCCGACGGGCAGATCAAGGGCAAGGTCGTCGCGGTACTCAGGAAGCTCTGAGCTGCGCTAGGCTCCGCGCCAACGGTTCCCCCCCGAAGGAGGAAGGGTCTCGGTGCAGAGCACGCTCCCGGTCTTCGAACAGCAGATCCGAACCCAGCCGGACGAGCTCGAAAGGCTCCTGAGCGACCCTGGGACCCGAGCGCAGGTCCACACCGCGGCCGAGGGCCTGCATCGAGTTCGCCGTATCTGGGTCGTCGGCACCGGCAGCAG
>CAZZND010000260.1:0-2652 GCA_964655465.1 uncultured Actinomycetes bacterium | reverse complement strand
CGCCTCGGCCACCAGCCGCCGCTTCACCGGCCACGAGCGCGATGCCGAGGATGGGTTGGATTACATGGTGGGAAGGCATCATTCACCTTCCCTTGGTCGGTTCCTCAGCGCAGATCCGGCCGGAGCAAGTGCATCAATCGCGCAGTCGTGGAACAAGTACGCTTACGTCCTCGGCAACCCGCTCATCTTCCTGGACCCGACGGGACGCTACACCCAATTCTTCCTGGGCACCGGGCAGGTTTACGGTGGTCAGGGGGCTGGACTCAGCTCAGTGCACGACTGGCTGGCGGCCAGTCTCGGGGGAAGAATGGTCGGCATCACAAAGGGACCCAACGCGCTCGTCTTGGGCAGCATGGGACAACGCGCCATCGCCGGAGCCAGTGACATCGTCGCCAACGCCTCGAGCGATCCACACCTCGCCATCGTCGGCTTCAGCCGCGGCGCCATCGAGGCGGCCGTCGTCGCTGGCCAGCTCTCACGACACGTCGATCTTCTCGTCATGGTAGACCCGGAGTTGAGGTCACACCTCACGGTGCCGGACAACGTCGGACTCGCCATCAACATCAGCAATGGGACCGGATACGCGACCGCCGTGGACCCTTCGAAGACCACCGTGATCAACCTTCACATTTCTTCAACTACCCACCACACCGACATCGACGACCAGATGAGCACCCTCCGCTTCATCGAAGCGCTCGCCCGGATGAACGAGGCGGGGACCCTCACGCCCGAGAAGGCCCGCGAAGAGGCGAAAAACCGCGGGCTGTCCAGCACCCCCGACAGCGGCTGGGTGTATGGAGACGGTCGCGGCTACACGGGCGGCTCCTACAGCCCGGGCATGTACAACTCGCTGATTGGAGGTCAATCGGCTTACATCAGCGAGATGAACAGCCGGGCCATGGACCCAACCTACTCGAAGCCAGCGAGCTATCATGTCATCCCATCACCGTAAGCGAGATCGCCGGTCGGGGCGAGTCACGCGCTCGGGAACAGCCGGGCCGCCGCCCCACACGGGTCGGCACCGCGGTCCGGGAGTTTCTCGGACCGTGACGCTCCCCCTATGGGGCGGGGTCTTGACGCTCCTCCTGATGACAGCCTTGGGCTCGACCTCCCCGGCCGCAGAAGCCGACACCGGACAGGAGGTCGCACGTCGGGCCCTGGCCCTTCTGAGCCTCGCGATGGAGGTGGGCATGCCCGAGGAGTTCCCCGAGCGTCAGCTCAGACGCAGGCTTTCCTCCGACGAGTTTGAAGAAGCCGAGGAAGTCTACGAGGGCATCCGCGAGGATCCTACGGCCGCTTTTTTCTACTGGGAGTATCTCCGTTGGAGAGACCCAAAGCTGTACCGCGAGTTGAGAAAATTCTGGTTGATGCCGCCGGAGCCACGTCTCAGGGCCGTCCCGTACTGGAGGGACGCTTACTTCGAATCACAGAACGATGTGCTGAGAAACGCCATTCTGGAACTGATCGCCTGGACCGCCGACGAAGGCATCACGGTTCCCGAGAGGAACGCGATCGCGGAGTCCGCGCTTCTGGACATCGTCGAAAGGAGCCCGGAGCGCAAACATCGGTTGAAGATTCTCGGCCAGCCGCTCGGGAAAGTCATGCCATTCTCGGACGACGGCTACAGGAGGCTTCTCCGTCTCGCCCGGGGGCGGGACCTTGAGGACTATGACCTGCGCGCGGATGAGGTCGATTCTCTCACCTGGTCCGCGGGCCTGCGGCCTGCCACAGACGAGGTGTTGGACTACATTCTGCGCGTCGCGGCAGGCGATCCGTGTGAGAGATGCCAGGCGATGGCGATCCGTTGGGGCATCATTAAGACATACGGGAAGGAACGAGTTCTTCCCACCTACCTCGCGGCCCTTCGGGCAGCAGTCAACCGGTCGGACTTCGTGGCGGAACAAGCCATCCTGGCGGTGGGCGTGAACGGCAAGTTTCCTGAGGCCGTGCCCTACCTCATCAGGGCCTTGGACCTGAAGAATCCGAGGGTGCGTTCCACGAACCTTTCGGGCCTCCGACAGGCGACCGGACTGACCCCCGCGAAGCTCGGCTATGAGGGGAGGCTCGACACGCTGGCAACCATCGTCGATTCGGAGTCAGTCAAACCCGCTAAGATTGAAGCTCTCGAGTTCGTCAGTGCGAAGTGGAAGGAGTGGTGGCGCCGGGAGGGAGAGAAGTTCCTCCGGGATCACGGCGTCCAGACAGAGCACCCCGTCAGTCCCGTGCCGCCCCAAAACGAGAAAGGCTCTCCCTAGCGCCGATGATCGACACTACCGGGGACCCCGATGCGGGGGTCCTCCCGTGGGACAGATTCATCGGCTACCGGCTCTACCGGCTGGAGAGCGACCCCAACGGCGGGGCGGCCCAGTGGGTGGCGAGGGTGGATGTCTCGCCGTTCGCGTGGGCCGTCACCGATCCGAACCTCCCCGAGAGGGTGACGTACACGTACGCGGTTTCGGCCTTCGACGCGCGCAACGAGTCTCCCCTTTCGGCCTCGGTGTCCGCGCGGCCCAAGGTATTCTCCCCCGCGAGGCCGGTGGTCACGAGCGCCCAGGCGCTTCTGGGCTTCGGAGGCGGCACCGCCCAGATCGACTACTCCGGCCCCAGCGGGGACGAGAGTCAGTACCGAGAGTTCCGCATCTACCGCAAGGA
>CAZZND010000259.1:0-2713 GCA_964655465.1 uncultured Actinomycetes bacterium | reverse complement strand
CGACCCGCTCGATCACGCCCTCGTGCAGGTCGGGCCGCCGCCGCGCGGCGACGCACCAGCCATCGTCGTCACCGGGGTCCCCTGGCGCACCGGCTGGCGCTACCGCGAACGCGGGTATCGGCACGTGTACTGGGACGCCGGCACCATGCTCGCCCAGTTGCTCGCGGTGGCCGACTCCGCGGGGCTAACCGCGGGGCTGCACACCCGCTTCCCGGATGTGGCCGTCACCGCGCTCGTCGGTGCGGACGGCGTGCACGAGTGGCCCGTGGCCGTCGTCGCCCTCGGCGACGGCGCGCCCGCGCTCGAGGCAACCGGTCCGGCCGCCGCAGGTGACGTCGACGCGGCGCCGGTCGAGTTCCCGCTCGTCACGAGCGCGCAGCGGGCGGGAGACGAAGACACGCTCGGGCCGGTGTGGGGTCGCGGCGTCCCGATCGAGGTGTCGCTGTCCGCCGGCGATCCCGTCGAGTCAGTCGTGCTCGCGCGCGGTTCCCAACGCCGCATGGACCCTGCCCGCGGCCTGCCGGAGAGCCTGCTGCGCACGTCCATGCGCGTGGCCCTTCGCGGCGTCGACCTGCCGCATTTCGTCGTGGTGCACGACGTCCCAGGGCTCCCGGTGGGGGTCTACCGCTGGCCGCACCTGTCCGCCCCGGTGCGCCCGGGCGCGATGCGAGACGAGCTGTACCGGGTGTGCCTGGAGCAGGCGCTCGCTCGCGACGCGGCGTTCGTCGTGATCGGCGCCACCGACGTCGGCGTGCTCGACGACCGGGAATACCGCGAGGCGCAGCTCGCGGCCGGCATGGTCGAAGGCAGGTTGCACCTGCTCGCCTATAGCCTCGGCGCCGGTGCCTCCGGGATGACCTTCCTCGACAGCGAGGTACCCGCGCTGCTCGGTGCGCCGCTGGACGCCCTGCTGTTCACCTGCGTCGGCGTGCCGGAGTACCGGTCTGCGGCCGGGGGCTTGCCCGGCGAGCCGACCGCCGTTCGCAAGGTGACGGAGCGGTGAGGGGCGTGCGCCCGGCGTCGCGGATCCGTCCTCTCCTCGGTTGGTGCCGGAACCGTATACCGACGGGAACGGTGATAGCGGCTACGTGGCCGGTCCTTCGATCTTCGCCTTGATGTTCGCCAGGTCGGCGTGGATGCCGCTCGGGATGTCCTTCGACAGCTTCCAGCTCGTGACCTTCGCCAGGAAGGTCGGCTCGACCATCTCGGCGCCCTTGGACAGGGTCGTCGACCCGCCGTCCTCGGCAAGCGAGAACCAGTGATGGACGCGGCCTAGGGCACCCGTGGAGTCCCAGGCGAACGCCTTTCCGGGGTCGAGGTTCGTGATGGTGCTTTGCTCGCGTTGGGTCCCGAACTGCTTGGCCGTGGTCGAGAACGTGGACCCCACCGCCACAAGGCCCTCGCTGGACTTCGTCACTTCGAGGCCGTGGCCCCCCCACTCACCGTGACGCGTGAAGTCGGCCACGTAGTCGAAGACACGACCGGCCGGCGCCTGGATCGAGATCCCTTCCTCGAAGCGCTTCATGCTGCCCCCCTTGCTCGCGACCTATCCTATCGCCGTTCCTCTCGCCGCCGAAATCACGGGCGAGAGCCTCGGAACTCCAGCGCATACGTCCATCGACCAACCGCGTCGTCGTGCTCGAAACGGAGAAGTCGGCCGATCTCTCCGCCCGGGAGCAGCATCGGCAGACCGTTGTGACCGGCATCCGGCCACAGCTCTTCGCGAACACCCTCCTCCATCTTCAGCAGCGTGATCGGCATGTCCTCGACCGCCTCGAGCGGTTCTCGCCACTCCGGGTCGCCGTCAGGCCGGACTCGCACGTACCGAGGCACGGCGTGAAGCAGCAGCGCCTCGCCCGGCTCCTTCCAGGCCTTACCGAAGAACCGCCACCGTTCGCCATCCTTCGACGTCTCCACGATCCAGCACTCGTGCCCAAACTCGTTCATCAGACCCCCCTGATTCGGCACCCTCTTAGCAGACCGTACGTCAGGACGCCTCCCAGCGGACGACGAGCCCTCCTCGGATACCGGGTAGCGGCAACGACTCCGCTTCCGCCACGACCGCATCGCGCGCCGCGCGCGAGAGACGGCGCCAGGTCTGGATCGTCACCGTCGCATGCGCACGTCGCCACGTCCCGACGATTTCGCCGTCGACCAGGACGGCACCCGGCCAGACGCGCGGAGTCCAGAGCTCGCTTCGACGATCGGCGTCGGGGACCAGGAGCTCGCGATCCTTTCCCTGAAGGAGGAAGTAGGCGTCGCCGCTCGGGAGGAGCCGTGCGGGTCCGGCGGGCGCAGCAGCCGCGCGGAAGGTCGGCTCGTCGCGCGCGAGGATCCACGCGTCGCCGATCGGTGTTCGAACAACAGTCAGCGACCTGCTGAGCTCGTCGAACGCCGCGACGCCGTGTCGCGGAGCGATCCCCGCCCACTCGGCGAACGCCTCGGGCGTGGTCGGACCGAAGATGTGCACGTACCGGCGCGCGAGCTCGAGGCGCGCGGCGCGCGGGGCGATCTCGGGCGGCGGAACGGTCCAGATGGTCGGCTGTCGTGCGCCGTCCCACCGGATCACGACCGTGCCGGTCGGCGCGGCATACCGGAGCCGGTTGGGGTGTTCCCCGAGCGCGTCCCCAGCCTCGCCATAGGTCATCCTCGCGCCGCCGAGGAGAGCGTGCAGACGAGCGGCCAGGTCCTCCGCAACCCGACGGGAGCCGAC
>CAZZND010000258.1:0-2717 GCA_964655465.1 uncultured Actinomycetes bacterium | reverse complement strand
TCGTGGTGCGGGCCGTGCTGGAAGGAGGCTCCGGGTCTCGAGCGGACGTGGGAGGCGTACCGGTCCCGAGGGGTGCAGTTCATCGGCGTGAACGAGCGCGACGATCTGTCCGCGGCCCTTTCGTTCATCGAGACCAACGGCTTGACGTTCCCGTCGGGGTCGGACCCCGCGGGGCGGCTCGCGGCGTCGTACCGGCTCACGGGGATGCCGACGACGTTCGTGATCGACCGCGCCGGGAACCTCGTGTACCGGTTCCTCGGCTATCTGGACGAGCGGACGCTTCGCCCCGCGCTCGATGCGCTCCTTCGAGGAGGCCCGTGAGCGTCGTCGGTCCGTTCGCCCTGGCCTTCGTCGCCGGGCTCGTGTCGTTCACCTCGCCGTGCTGCCTGCCGCTGATGCCCGGATACGTGTCGTTCGTGGCTGGCGCATCGGCCGGCGGTGGCGGCGTGGTCACCCGGACCAGGACGGTGGCTGCGGCGGGCTTGTTCGTGATCGGGTTCACGATGGTGTTCACCCTGTTCGGGGTGGGAGCGTCGGTGTTCGGCGGTTGGTTGCTCGCGAACCGGGAGGTGCTGACGCGGCTGGCCGGCGCCTTCGTGATCTTGATGGGGCTGGTCATGCTCCGGGTCGTGCGCATCCCACTGCTCTACAGAGAGGCGAGGCTCGACCTCAGCCGGCTGCGACCAGGCCCGGCCGGGGCGATCCCGCTCGGGGCAGCGTTCGCCATCGGGTGGGCACCGTGCATCGGGCCGGTTCTCGCGGGGATCCTCACGGCTGCAGCGTCCACCCAGGGAGCGCTCCGAGGAGGAGCCTTGCTGCTCGTCTACTCGCTGGGGCTCGGGCTGCCCTTCGTGCTCCTCGCGTACGGCTACGCGGGCTCGGGGCGCGTGTTCGCCTGGCTGCGGAGGCACGGCAGGGGCATCGAGGTCTCTGGCGGAACGATCCTGATCGTGATGGGTGTCCTGATGATCACCGGTCGATGGCAGCAGCTGTTCGCGCCGTTGCTCCGGTGGTTCGCGCAGTCCGGATGGCCCCCGGTGTGATGTGTGCTGAGGCGGGTGATGATAGATGCCGAGGTCGAAGGGACGGAAGCAGCCGAAGGGCCGGTTGAGACGCTCGGCGCGCGGCGGAGGACGCGGCGCGCGTGTCCCGCCGGCAAGGCGGATCAGCCTCCGCCGGTACCGGTTCGAACGTGCCGCCGGGTGGACACTCGTGGGCCTTGCGATCGTGATCGGCGTCTCGCACTGGCTAACGCATGTCGGTGTGTGGGGTTTCGCGTCTCAGGGTGTGATGGACCTCGTCGCGGGATACCCGATGGCGGCCGTGCTCGGGATCGCGGGCTCGATCGTGTTGTCACGAGCATGAGTGGTAGCGTCACGAAGGTCCGCACGAGCCGGCGGGAACAGGATTGAGGGGCGCGAGAGCGGCCGTCGCGTTGGTCATCGGGGTGGGTCTGCTGATCTCGGTCGCGGACCCCGCCGAGGCCCACGCCGGCTTCGTGTCGTCGACGCCGGAGCCCGGCGCCATCTTGAGCACGGCTCCAGGCGTGGTCGTGCTCGAGTTCACGGAGCCGCTGAACGAAGAGCTCTCGCGCGCCTCCGTGACCTCGCCCGATGGTGCTGACTTCGAAGGCACCGTGACGACGGACACCCGGATCGCGATCCCGCTCTCCACGAACGCGACAGGCGTGTATCGGGTCTCGTGGACGACGGTCAGCATCGTCGACGGTCACACGTTGACGGGCGGGTTCGGCTTCGGCGTCGGTGTCGATCCGGGTCCCGGATCGGTCGGAGGGACACAGGATGAGCCGCGATCCGGCGACCTGTTGATCGCCGTCGCACGAGCCGTGGAAGACGCCGCCCTGCTGCTCGCCGTCGGTCTCCTGCTCCTCGGCCGGCTCGCCCGGCGGCTCCCCGTCTTGGCGTGGGTGCGAGCCCGGCCGATCGTGGCGCTCTCGGTCGCGGTCGTTGCGGGCACGCTTGTGGTCGTCGGCGAGGCGCTGTGGGCAGCAGGGACGCCGTCGCTTTCAGCCGTTGCGACGTATCTCACGAGCGGCACCCCCGGGCTGGCGCGACTCCTGCGTCCCGCGCTCGAAGGCCTCGCGCTCCTGCTCGCGGTCGTCAGACCGCGATGGACCGCATGGCCACTCATCGGTGCGCTGGGCGTGCTCGCCGCGGCTGGACACGCCGCGGCGATCTCACCGCGATGGTGGGGCGTCGCGGTCGAGATCATCCATCTGGTCTCCGCGGGGCTCTGGGCGGGGGGGATCATGGCGCTCGCGGTGCAGCATCCGCCGACGGGATGGAGGAGCGGCGAAGGCACGGAGCTCCTCAAGCGGTTCACCCGGGTCGCGCTTCCTGCCTCCGCGGTGACCGCCGCGACCGGGGTGATCCGGGGCTTCCAGGAGACCGGCGGGATCGCGGGACTCACGTCCCCCTATGGGCTGGTGTTGCTCGCCAAGGTGTTGCTCGTGCTCCTCATGGTGCAGCTATCGGTGTTGGCGTGGCGGAGGATCGTCGTGCGGCCCCGTGTCGAGTCGATCGTCGCCGTCGCCGTGTTGGGAGCCGCGGCCCTTCTCGCTTCCTTCCCGTTGCCACCGGGGCGGGTCTCGGAAGCCGGGACGTCGGAGGCGGCGGAGATCGAGTCTTCGGCTCTGCCACGGTCGGATGAACTGAGCCTCGGGTCCGATGCAGGCGAGTTCCTGGTCGGGCTCACGA
>CAZZND010000257.1:0-2740 GCA_964655465.1 uncultured Actinomycetes bacterium | reverse complement strand
GGCCGGATCCTTCACCAGGAAGTTGTGTTTGGTGATCGGCAGCGTGATGCCGGTGATATCGGCTTCCTGGAAGGCGTCGTTGCCGACGACCGGCGTCGGCACCTGACCCGTCAGCGCGACGATCGGGACCGAGTCCATCTTCGCGTCGGCGAGCGGGGTCACCAGGTTCGTGGCGCCCGGGCCGCTGGTCGCCATGCACACGCCGACCTTGCCGGTCGCCCAGGCGTAGCCCTCGGCCGCGTGGCCGGCGCCCTGCTCGTGACGGCACAGCACGTGGCGGATCGGCGAACGGTCGACCAGCGGGTCGTAGATCGGCATGCTCGCGCCGCCGGGGATGCCGAAGATGACCTCGACGCCCTCCTGTTCGAGGGCCTTGAGGACGGCGTCCGCCCCCTTCATCGTCGTCATCCGGCCACGACCTCCCCAGCCGGCCACCCGTCGACCGGTCCGGTCGCGACGCGGCGGACCGTGGCCTGCAGACGATGGGCCAGGTTACGACAGGCACGCTCGAACTCCCACGGGGTCCAGTCGCGGCGGCGCATCTGCAACACGTCGGCGACCTGAGCCTCGTCGACGTCGAACCCGCCGCCCAGGTACACGACCTCGGACGACAGGTACCGGTCGACCGTGGCCCGCGTGGAGTTGTCGGCGGCCTCGACCGTTACCTGCCCGGGGCCCTCCCACAGCACGCTCGCGACGACGGTGCCGTCTCGCTCGAACTCGTACCGCATGTCCTGCTCCTTCCTTTCGGTTCCCGCCCGCCCCCGCGGCCGCCCGGCGGTCGGGTCCCGTTCACATGGTTCCGGGGTAACAAAAACCCCCCGCGTGGCGAGGGGCATCTGGCGCGGACCGCGGGCCTCGAGGGCCCGGCCGCGCCTACGCGATAAGTACGAGGGTGATGCGTCCGGCCACAGCGTTCATCGGCATGGTCTAGGCAGTTTGGAGGGCAGCGCACGGGGTGTCAACCCTGGACCGTCCAGCGGGTAGCCTGCCTCGGTGAGGACGACCTTCGACCTGGACGGCGCGCGCTGTCGCATCCTCATCGACGGGCGGCGGCGCGTCTCCCCCCGGTTCGTGTTCAAGGGCTACGGAGACGTGCACGGCCCCTTCGTCCGCCCGTATCTGGGCGAGGACGGCAAGCTCGAAGGCCGCCTCTCGGCACTGCTCGTCGAGACGGGCGACGACCTGATCCTGATCGACGCCGGCATGGGCACGTTCGGGACGGAGGCGGGCGCTGGGTTGGTCCTGCAAGAGCTGACGGCCCTCGACGTCAGGCCGTGGGACATCGGCACGGTGCTCATCACCCACGGCCACGTGGACCACGTCGGCGGGCTGCTCGACCCCCGCGGAGGGCCGCTGTTCGCCGACGCGCGCCACGTGATCCATCGCGCCGAGGCCGACTACTGGGCGTCGGACGACGCGGGCAAGCTGCCCGACGACGCCGGGGCGCCGGCCTTGGCCGCACTGGTCGCGCTGCTCGACGCCGGACTCCTGGACCGGATCGATGGGGACACCGACATCGTGCCGCGCGTGCGCGCGATCGCGGCACCGGGCCACACGCCGGGGCATCTGGCCGCGGTGATCGGCGACGAGCTGCTGTGGGCCGGCGACGCGATCGTCTCCACGCTCAACGCGTCCCATCCCGAGTGGGTGAGCGCCGCCGACATGGACGGTGCGGCGAGCGAAGCGACACGCCGGGCGTTGCTCGCGCGGGCCGCGGACGACGGGCTGATGCTCGCCGCGACGCACCTCCCGCGGAGCGGACGCATCACCCGCGAGGGCGACGCCTTCGCGTTCGACCCGGGGATCTGACCGACCCGCTCAAGCCTTCGGAGGCGTGAACCGCAGCCGCTCGGCCGAGACCTCGTGCGCCACACTGTGCGCCTGCGGGACCCCGGTAACGGTCGCGAGGAACTCCTCCTGGTCGAGCGCCCAGACGGCGCCGTCCTCGCTCGCACGTACGGTCGCCGTGCGCGGCACGTCATGCAGCAACGCGATCTCACCGAAGAACCCGCCCTCTCCGGCGGTCGCGATCACCACGCCGTCCTGGACGATCTCGAACCGTCCGGCCTCGACGACGTAGAAGCGATCCCCCACGTCGCCCTGGCGGATGACCTCGGTGCCCGCCGGGGTGTCGAGCCGGTCGAGCTGGACGGCGAGCCACTCGAGGTCGGTACGCGGCAGCGGCGCGAACATCGAGATCTCGCCGAGCAGCGCCAGCTCGCGCTCGGGCACCACGGCGGCCCGGTCGATCCGACGGAGCCCCGGTGCGGTGAAGACCGCCGTCACGAGCATGAGGGCGCCGCCGATCAGGAAGCCCGTGCGGATGCCGACGAGACGCTCGAGCGGCGGCGCGAGCGCCGAGCCGGCGCCGTACCCCAGGAGCCAGAGCGCCTCGACCGCGCCGAAGACCCGGGTCAAGACCGCGTCGTCTGCGGTGCGCTGCAGCAGCGTGCGGCCGAGGACGTCGAGCAGGGTGATCGACGCCCCCAGCAGCACCGCGGCGGCGGCCGCGGCGAACGCCGCGGCGGCGAACCCGAACAGCGCCGCGGCGATCGCGAACGCGATCGCCGCGCCCACGATGGGCCACGCCAGACGGCGCCGCGTGACGAACGCGACCGACGCGCCGGCGCCGGCGAACGCGCCCACGCTCCACGCGGTGCTGATGAACCCGACGCCGGCATCGCCCAGCCCGAGCGTGTCGATCGCGAGCGGCACCGTGAGCACACCCACCACCCCG
>CAZZND010000256.1:0-2751 GCA_964655465.1 uncultured Actinomycetes bacterium | reverse complement strand
TCGACGAGGCGGCGACCGAGGCGGAACGGTCGGCGCGCCCGAGGGAGCCGCTGGACGGCCGCGCCGCGTCGCTGCCGACCCCGCTCGCGGATCGGATGCCGCCCGAGCCATGACGTTCGATGTCGTGATCCGGGGTGGCCGGGTGGTGGACGGGACCGGGCGTCCGGCGCGGATCGCGGACGTGGCCGTGCGGGACGGACGGATCGTCGAGATCGGCGCGGTCGATGGCGCCGGCGCGCTGACCGTCATCGACGCGACCGGGTTGGTGGTGGCTCCCGGGTTCGTGGACATCCACAGCCACGGCGATGTGACGGTCATGACCGACCCGCGGGCCCAGAGTGCGATCGCCCAGGGCGTGACCACGATCGTCGTCGGCAACTGCGGGCACTCGCCGGCTCCGCTCCCCATCCCATCGGCGCTTCCGGATCTGACCTTCGGCTACCTCGAGGGAGCACCGGTCGCCTGGACTTCCTTCGGCGAGTACCTCGACGCGCTCGAGCTGGCGCGACCGGCCGTCAATGTCGCCTCATTGGTCGGGCACAACGCCATCCGGGTGGCCGTGCTCGGCCAGTCGCCGCGGGAAGGCTCGCGCGCGGAGCTCAACGCGATGGCGGCCGAAGTCGAACGAGCGATCGAGGCGGGCGCATTCGGCCTGTCGTCCGGCCTGGAGTATCCGCTCGGGGCCCGGGCGACCACGGACGAGCTGGTCCTCCTTGCGGGGACCGTGGCGCGACATGGCGGGCTGTTCGCTCTCCACACGCGCGACCGCGACTTCCACGCCGTCGAGGCGTTCGACGAGGCATTCAGCATCGCCGAGCGGAGCGGCGCCGCCCTGCAGATCTCGCACATCGCGCCCCGTCGCGGGGCGCCTGATGGCGCCCTCGTCGACGTGCTGGCGCGGATCGACCGTGCTCGCGGGGCCGGGCTGGACGTCGCCTGCGACCAGCACACCCGGTACCACGGGATCACGAAGCTGGTGACGATGTTCCCGCCGTCCGCATCGGCCGTCGGCACCGGCGAGCTGCTGCGGCAGCTCCGCGACCCCAGGGCCAGGGCGTCCTTCCACGACTTTCGTGAGCCTATCCACAAGATGGGCCTCATGGGGGAGTGGGATCGGCTGTCACTGTTCGAGGCGCGCGAGTCGCCCGAGCTGGTCGGCAAGGATTTCGCGACGATAGGCCGCGAGCGTGGGCAGCACCCGCTCGACGCGATGATGGACATCCTCCTCGAGGCGGGCGAGGATGCCCCGAACGTCCTGTTCGTCGGCCTCGTGCAGACCCAGGAGGACCTCGACCTGACCTTCGCGTCTGGAACCTGCTCGCCCGAGTCGGACGCGACAACGCTCTCGCCGGACGGTCCGCTGGCACACCAGCGTTTTCTCGGTGCCTACACCTGGGCGGCGTTCTACCTGCGCTGCATCATCCGCGAGCGGGGGATCCTCGGGCTCGAGGAGGGGATCCAGCGGCTCACCCAGATGCCGGCGCAGCGCGTTGGACTCGCCGGGCGCGGTGTCCTCGCGGTCGGGGCCTCGGCCGACATCACGATCTTCGACCCCGACCTCGTCGAGGATCGCGGCACGGTCGTCGACCCGAACGTCTTCCCGGGCGGAATCCGCCACGTGTTCGTGAACGGGGAGCCTGCGTACACCGACGGCGCCTTTGCGACGAGTCGATCAGGGCAGGTACTCCGGCGGCCGGGCCGCGGGATCGCCCCGTGAGGGTCAACCGATTCATGGGACAGGAGTGGTGCGCTCGATGACGATCATGACGGTGCTCGGGCCGATCGAAGACGACCAGCTGGGCGTCACCCAGCCGCACGAGCACGTGCTCATCAACCTGTACAAGACCGTCACCGTCTGGAACTACGCCGCGTTCGAGGACGAGGCCCTCGCGATCAGGGAGCTCGGGGCGTTCGCCGCGGCCGGCGGGCGATCCATCGTCGAGGTGACGACCATCGGGATCGGCCGGCAGCCCGAGGGCCTGCGCCGGATCTCCCAGGCCACCGGACTGAACATCGTGATGGGCACCGGCTGGTATCGCGAGCCTGTCTACCCGGACTACGTGGCCCGCTCGAGCGTCGACGAGCTGGCGGCGATGCTCGTCCGGGACCTGGTCGAGGGCGTCGACGGCACGGGGATCCGGGCCGGCATCATCGGCGAGATCGGCACCGAGGTGGACTTCCTGGGACCGGCCCAGGAGCGCGTGTTCAGGGCAGCCGCGAGGGCCCAGCGCCAGACCGGTGTTGCGATCAGCACGCACTGTCAGCGGACCGGCCGCCTCGGGCCGGAGCAGATCGCGATCCTGCTCGAGGAAGGGGTGGCACCCGACCGGATCATCATCGGCCACCACGGCGACAAGCGGCACGTGGACCATGAGCTCGGCCTGCTCGAGCACGGCGTCTACGTCCAGATCGACCACGTGGGGTTTCATGACCTGCAGCCCGACGAGCAGCGGGCACGCAACGTCAAGGCGCTCATCGACGCCGGCTACGGGGACCGCCTGCTGATCTCGCAGGACGTCTGCTTCCCGCAGCACCTGGAGTGGTTCGGCGGGGTTGGCTACGGCCACCTGCTGCGCCGGTTCGTCCCGATGCTCCGGGGCGTTGGCGTGTCGCAGGCGCAGATCGACACGCTGCTCATCGCGAATCCGGCCCGGGTGCTTGCGATCCGGTTGTAGGTCCCGTTACGGCGCCGGCCGCGAGCCAGTCTCCTCGCCCGGCTCGCCTTCGAGCATGGTGATGAGCGCCGAGTGG
>CAZZND010000255.1:0-2766 GCA_964655465.1 uncultured Actinomycetes bacterium | reverse complement strand
CCACGACGGGAGGTAGCGGCTGCCGCGGCGGCCGCGGGCGATCCCTTGGCGCATCGCGTAGCCGATCCCGTGCGTCACGTACTCGATCGAGCGCGCGATCGAGATCGAGGACGACTCCTCTGAGTAGCTCGTGGGGATTGGCACCTCGACGACCCGCAGCCCCGACGTGACCGCGTCGACGAGCAGCTCGGCATCGAACGAGAACCCGTCCGGGTACCCCAAGAACGGCAAGGACTCGAGCGCGAGGCGCGTGTACGCGCGCATCCCGCTGTGCATGTCGGTGAACCGCGTCCCGAGGAACAGGTTCTGGGCGATCGTCGTGAGCCGGTTCCCCACGTACCGGTAGAGGGGCATGCCGCCCGCGAGTGGATCGCCCATCCCTGCGAACCTCGAGCCGAACGTCATGTCCGCTTCCCCCGCCAGGATCGGCGCGATGAGCAAGGGAACGGCCTTCGGCTCGTACTGGTAGTCCGGGTGCAGCAGCACGACGATGTCGGCACCGGCTTCCAGGGCCAACCGATAGCACGACTTCTGGTTGCCGCCGTACCCCCGGTTGTCCGGATGGACGTGGACGGTCAAACCCAGGGTTCGTGCGAGGTCGGCGGTGCCGTCGCGGCTGGCGTCATCGACGAGGATGAGCTCGTCGGCCACGCCCTCAGGGATCGCGAGCACGGTCCGCTCGAGGGTTTGCTCCGCCTGGTAGGCGGGCATCGTGATGACGACCTTGGGCACCGCTACTCCTTCCAGACCACGTGCGACGCTACACGAGCGGCCCGTGCTGCGGCGGCCCCCTTGGGTATCGGCTCGTTCGCGTCACGACCGAAGGTGACGTCGTGTTGGGCCGATAATCGATGGGTGGAACTCACGCGCGCCCTCCTCGCCCGACGGAACCCCGATGGGGGCTTCGGGCCCGTTCGCGGCGCTCCTTCTGAGCCAGAGCCGACGGCGATGGTTGCGCTCGCCCTGGGTGACGCTGAGGCCTCGGCCTGGATCGAGGGGGCACAGGCGTCTCGGGGGAGCGTGGGGATCGCAGCGGGCCAGGTCTTCCGTGACGTGACGGCGCTCGCCGTCCTCGCCATGCGTTCACCGACCTCGATCTCATCCGCGCTCGCGTGGCTCGTTGGTGCCCGTGGTCGGAGTGAGCCACAGAGTGTGTTCGTGCCGCATGATCCGAACACCCGAGGGTGGTCATGGACGACGGACACGTACGGATGGACAGAACCGACAGCCTGGGGAGTGCTAGCGCTGCGGAGTTTGGCCGAAGTTGGCGACGCCGTTGCCGACGGCATCAGCCTCCTCCGCGACAGGGAGTGCGCCGGCGGGGGGTGGAACTATGGCAACCGCGTTGTCCTTGAGGAGGCTCTGCCCCCGTTCGTACAGACCACGGCGTTGGCGCTCATCGCGCTTCAGGGGCTCGATGAACCGATGGCCGCCCGTGGCCTCGCGTGGCTCGCCCGAGCATGGGAGAGCGAAGCCGAGGGTCTGCTGTCGGTGGCCGCGGCCGCGACGACGCTACGTTCCTACGCCGCGCCTGAAGCCACGGCTGCGGCGACCGCGCTGCGTCGGCGCCTCGAGGGCGTGACGGACCCCGACACGGTCGCGCTCGCCTGGGCCGCGATCGCGCTGGGCGATGGTCTCGAACGGTTGGTGATCCCATGACGTCCGACGACCACGAGCACGGGGCGATCGAGCGCCGGACGGTGCTCCGCGGGGCCGCCGCAGCGGGCGTGGTCTTGGCTGCCGCCGGCGTCGGCTGGCGTCTGCGGCAGGCGACCGCGCCGAGCCCATGGGACGACTCGGTGTTCGCACCGCCCGGCGAAGCCCGCGTCGCGGTCCTCGCCGCCTCCTCTTACGACCACGATCTGTCCGGCCTGCTCGAGGAAGGGCTCCGCGAGATCGGCGCCGACGTCCGCGGCGCGTCGGTCCTGTTGAAGCCCAACCTCGTCGAGTACGACCCCGGCACGACGATCAACACCGACCCGCGGATGGTCGCCGCCGCCGCCCTCGCGTTCCGCCGTCTCGGCGCACGCTCGGTGACGGTCGGCGAGGGCCCCGGGCATCGGCGCGACACGATGTACGTGGTCGAGCGCTCCGGGCTCGGCGACGCCCTGCGCGCGGTCGATGTGCCGTTCGTCGACCTCAACCTCGACGCGGTCCGGCCGGTTCGCCTCGCGAGCTCCTACACCTCACTCGGCGAGCTGTGGCTGCCGGTGACGGTCACCGACGCAGACGTCGTCGTGTCGATGCCCAAGATGAAGATGCACCACTGGGCCGGCGTCACGCTGTCGCTCAAGAACTGCTTCGGCTGCGTGCCCTCTCGCATCTACGGGTGGCCGAAGAACGTCCTGCACTACGCCGGTCTCGAGCAGGCGATCATCGACGTGTCGGCCGCGGTCCGACCCGATCTCGCGATCGTCGACGGCATCGTCGCGATGGAGGGCAACGGACCCATCTCGGGCGAGCCGGTCGCGGTCGGCGCCGTCGTGATCGGCGACGACCCCGTCGCCACCGACGTGGTCGCCGCGTCGATGATGGGGATCGATCCCGAGCAGGTCGCGTACCTGCAGGAGGCGGGCCGGTTCCTCGGCCAAGGGGACCGCGAGCGGATCGAGCAACGCGGCGAAGACCCGTCTCCTCTGACGAAAACGCTGGTGCCTGCGCCGGGCTTCGACGGCGCGCCTACGGGGTAGCGAGGGACGCAGCCAGCGCACCCGGTTCGGTCACCGGGCGCTTGCACACGAACCGCTCGCAGACGTAGGCGGTCGG
>CAZZND010000254.1:0-2777 GCA_964655465.1 uncultured Actinomycetes bacterium | reverse complement strand
CAGCTCCCCTCGCTCGAGGAACTGGAAGTCACGACCGAAGACCTCCTTCGGCATGCAGTAGACGCAGCGGAAGTTGCAGCGGTCGGTGACCGAGATCCTGAGGTCCCGGAGAGGCCGGCCTAGGGCATCGGCGGGTTGCATCAGGCCTCGACGAATAGGGCTATCGACGCGGTGAAGCCGTGGAGGAAGTTCTTCCCGCCGACCGGCCCGATCTCCCCCGCGCAGTTGAATCCCGCAAGCGGAAGGCCATCGAGCTTCTCCGAAACGAGCGACGCGTCGTGATCTGGGACCGAGAACAGGCGTGACCCCCTCCCGTTGCAGGTGAACAGCAGCGCCCCGGCCGCCGGCTCCGCCTCCCGCTGGAGGAGGGTGCGCAGATCCTCGTCCGCGGTGGCCGCGTCCCGCACGTGGAACTGGATGGTCTCCCCGACCTCGATCCTGTCCCCCACCGCGAGCGCCCCGCTCTGTTGGTCCACCCCCATGACCCCCCGGATCAGGAAATCCCCGCGCTCCAGCTCGGCCTTGTATTCGTCGATCGCGCGGCCCACGTGGAGGCCCCGACCGACCAGCTCGCGGTCCTCGGGCGGGAGCGTTTCCACGAGCTCCTGCAGTCGCTGGAGGGGCGTACGACCTCCCAGCTCGTTGATGACGTTCCCCTCCGCCTGTGTCACGGTGTAGACGTTGCCGACGGGGCGACATCCCTGGGAGACCAGAGGCCGGATCCGGATCCCGGGCACGCGGGCCCCGACCGCGCCGGCGTCCATCACACGGTCGTCCAGGAACAGCCGTGTGTCGCCGGGCCCCATCCCACCGCTCGCCATCCCGCCCATCACGACCGTTCCGGGAACCCGCTCGTTCACATGCCCGAGCAGTAGGTCGGTAGGGAACGAGAACGGGTCGCCGATGAGCAGGTAGGGGCCCGGCCCGGCGTCCTCGAAGCGATACCCCCCGAACACGCCCCCCTCCGAGGTGCGGACGAACTCCATGTGAAAGGTCTCGACGGGCTCGGGTAGCGAGGCCAGCCACACCGCGACGGCTGGACCTCCCTCGACCTCGCGGTCGCCGCCCACCACCGTCTCTGCAACGCAGCCGATGACCTGCTCGGCCCCGGCCTTGACCCGAACGGCCTCCGAAGCACCTTCGGCGGAAAGGGCGTGCTGCCGGGAGGCGACGACCACAGCCAGCGAGACCTCGGCGCCGCCGAGACGGGACCGGGCCTCTTCCACGGCCACCGCTGCGGCCTTCGCCGGATCGGGGTCGGTCGAGAGCGCCGCGCCGATCCTCATCTCCTCGACCCTACACCGGTGGGTTCGTTGCGGAGAAAGGAGATCCTGCCGGTGAGGGTGCCACCGTCGTGGTTCGCTCCAGCGGTTCCGCGTTGCGCCCGCTTATGCCCCGTGCTCAGTCCAGAACCGCCACTGCCCCGACCTCGCTGCGCCGGCCCCTCCGCCGGAGGTGCGCGAGGCGCTCTCGGTCGACACGGCACGGTGGGCGGTCGACGCGGCCCGCCGGGTGGTCGAGGAGTTCCATCGTGCAGCGGGCCGCTCGCCCCGATCGGCCTGACTAGGCGCGTTCGATCGGATGGACGGCTTGCGGCGTTCGGGTGAACTGCTGCTCGAAGATCGATGCCGGGAGGCACGTGCCGCATCCGAGGCACCGGGAGGGGTTGAGGTCTCTTGCCACAGACAGTGGGTGAGACCACTATCAGTGATGAGTCGGTAGGCGGCTCGAGGGTAGGCGCCACATGGCGACCAAGGAGATCGCGGAAGTAGAGCGACGCTTACGGGTCGACGATACGGCGCAGGCTGCACGTGCCGCGGCCCAGGGCAGCAGGCATGTCTGGGTTGTGGCGATCCGGCCCCTCGGCTGATCCCCGTTCATCTAGAGGGAGGGAAGAGCATGGCGAAGATCGTTTGCGTCCTCTACGACGACCCCGTGGACGGATACCCGAGTTCCTACGCACGGGACGACATCCCAACGCTCGAACGCTATCCCGATGCTCAAAGCCTGCCCACGCCGCGACGCATCGACTTCAAGCCCGGCGAGCTCCTGGGGAGCGTCTCTGGAGAGCTCGGCCTGCGCCGATTCTTGGAAGAGCAGGGTCATACGCTGATCGTTACCTCGGACAAGGACGGCGCCGACTCCGTGTTCGAACGCGAGCTGGTAGACGCCGACATCGTCATCTCTCAGCCGTTTTGGCCCGCGTACCTGACGGCCGAGCGGATCGCGAAGGCGCCGAAGCTGAAGCTCGCGATCACGGCGGGGATCGGCTCCGACCACGTCGATCTTCAGGCTGCGATCGATCACGGCATCACCGTCACAGAGGTGACGTACTGCAACAGCATCAGCGTCGCCGAGCATGTGGTCATGATGATCCTGTCGCTGGTGCGGAACTACATCCCCTCCTACCAGTGGGTCATGAAGGACGGCTGGAACATCGCCGATTGCGTATCGCGGTCCTACGACCTCGAGGGCATGACCGTAGGCACCGTTGCCGCGGGGCGGATCGGGTCGGCTGTGCTGCGGCGCCTGAAGCCCTTCGACGTCAAGCTGCACTACACGGACCGCCATCGGTTGCCAGAGGAGGTCGAGCGCGCGCTCGATCTCACCTTCCACCCCGATGCAGCATCGATGGTGCCGGTCTGTGACGTCGTGACGATCAACGCTCCGCTCCACCCGGAGACCGAGCATCTCTTCAAGGATGAGCTCATCGGCAAGATGAAGCGCGGGGCATACCTCGTGAATACTGCGCGGGGGAAGATCTGCGACCGCGACGC
>CAZZND010000253.1:0-2786 GCA_964655465.1 uncultured Actinomycetes bacterium | reverse complement strand
CGCGATTGATGCGCTCGATCTCGAGGTTGCCGTTCCTGCTCGTCGAGAGGCGCCACCAGCGCGTCCACCACGAGGTCACTCGGCCGTCGTCGATGTGCGAAGGGATGAACATGTCCAACGTCGCTTTCGCGAATTCCTCGGTGCCGTAGCTCGTGCGGACGAGATCGAGGTACCAGTCCCACTCCTCATCCGTCCACTGCCCCTCGTAATCGACCTGCTGCTTCCCGCTGGCCGAGGCCGCGTAGAGCACCAGCCCCATCGTCCGCTCGGGACGCGTAGCCGCGACCATCGCGCATTGCGCGCCCGCGTCTGAGAAACCGAAAAGGACCGCCCGCTTCGATCCGACGGCGTCCAGAACGGCAACGATGTCATCGGCGAGGTCTTCGATCGGCGGCAGGTCGTGCGGCGAGAAGCGATCAGACAGTCCTGTGCCTCGGCGATCCATCAGGATCACTCTGGAGAAGTCGGTCAGTCTTCGCAGGAACCGCGCGTAGTGCGGGTTCTCCCACACGATCTCGAGGTTGTTGATCGGCGCGAGATAGAGGAGGTCGACCGGTCCCTCCCCGATCACTTCATAAGCGATCGCAACGTCTCCGTTGAGTGCGTAGCTGATGGTCGGTTCCACGGCCGGACGTTACCCGGGAGAGACACCGACGCGCAATCGCTATCGTCTTGAACCGCCCCGGGTTCATCGGAGGCTTGGTCCTGTGGGTCCGTCAGCGTAGCTCGGGTCGTGTTCTCGTCGATGCGCCTCCTCAAACTCTGCCGGTGGGACGTAGCCGATCGGCTCGAGCAGTCGTCGGTGGTTGAACCAGTCGACCCACTCGAGCGTCGCGTACTCGACGTCATCGATCCCCCTCCATGGGCCGCGGCGGCGGATCAGCTCGGTCTTGTAGAGCCCGATGATCGTCTCGGCCAGGGCGTTGTCGTAGCTGTCGCCCTTGGATCCGACCGAGTTCACGGCTCCTTGCTCGCCGAGTCGCTCGGTGTAGCGGATCGCGAGGTATTGCCCGCCCCTGTCGCTGTGGTGGATCAGCTCCTCGAGGTCATGGCGAGCCCAGATCGCCATCTCCAGGGCGTCCAGCGCGAGGTCGGCTCGAAGCGACCGCGACGATCGCCACCCGACGATCATCCGGGAGTAGGCGTCGATGATGAACGAGGTGTAGACGAACCCCGAGAAGGTCGCGACGTAGGTGATGTCGGCGACCCACAGCTGGTTCGGCCTGCCCGCGGAGAAGTCGCGGTTCACGAGGTCCGCCGGCCGAGGCGCGGTTCCATAGGGAGTGGTCGTGCGCTTGAACTTCCCTCGTCGCACGCCTTGCAGCCCCATCTCGCGCATCAGGCGCTCCACGGTGCAGCGGGCGACGGTGATGCCCTCACGGCGCAGCTGGTGCCAGACCTTCCTGGCCCCGTAGACGTCGAGGTTGTCCCGGTGCACGCGGGCGATCTGATCCTTCAGCTCGGTGTCACGCAGTTCCCGAGCCGACGGAGGCTTGGTCTTGGCCCCGTAGTAGGTGGAAGGGGCGATCGGCAGCATCGCGCAGATCGGCTCGACCCCGTAGCGGTCCTCGTTGGCCTCGATGTAGCGCATCATCTCGTCGGTGGGCGGTCGAGCTCCGCCGCGAAGAAAGCCGATGCGGACTTGAGGATCGCGTTGGCCCGGCGCAGCTCGAAGTTCTCGCGCTCCAAGACCTTCAGACGCTCACGCTCATCGGTCGTGAGCCCGGGACGCAGACCCTCGTCGGTCTCGGCCTGGCGGACCCAGCGCCGCAGCGTCTCGTGGGTCATGCCGAACTTGTCGGCGATCGAGCAGATCGCAGCCCACTGCGAGTGGTGCTCATCTTGATGGTCGAACACCATCCGCACAGCGCGCTCGCGCACTTCGCGGGGATACCTTCCTGGTCGTGGCATGGCTCCAACCTCTCACGGTTCGGAGCCTCCAGGAAACCCCGGGGCGGTTGGGACTGCCCCCAGTTCGGTTGACTCGCGGGGTTGAGTGTCCTCAGGCCGCATAGGCGACCTCATGCACGGCCTCGAACTCGATCGGGGTGAGCTTGCCGAGGCCGCGTTGACGGCGCCGGCGGTGGTAGGTCCGTTCGATCCAGGCGACGATCGCGAGACGAAGCTCCTCTCTGGTCTGCCAGCGTTGCTGATCCAGCACGTTCTTCTGCAGCAGCGCGAAGAACGACTCCATGGCCGCGTTGTCCGCGCACGCCCCGACCCGACCCATCGACCCGTTGAGGCCGGCGTCGCGCAGCAGCCGCACGAACTTGGCTGATCGGAATTGGCTCCCGCGATCCGAGTGCACCACGGTGGCGTGCGGACCGCGCAGGCTGATCGCGTTCCGCATGGCTGCAACAGCGAGCGAGGCTCTCATCCGTGAGTCGATGGAGTAGCCGACGATCCGGTTCGAGCAAGCATCCTTGACCGCGCACAGGTAGAGCTTGCCTTCGGCGGTCGGGTGCTCGGTGATATCGGTGAGCCAGAGCTCGTTCGGGCGATCCGCGCTGAACTCCCTGCGCACGAGGTCATCGTGCACGGCAGGGCCAGGTCTGAGGCGGCCTCGACCACGCCGCCGTGCGATCACCGAGGCGATCCGGTGCTGCCTGCACAGACGATGGACCCGGTTCTCGCTCGCGGTGATGCCGTGTTCGGCTTCGAGCTCGTCGGCGATGAAGCGGTAGCCGAAGACGGGATCATCGGCGTGGATCTGAAGGGCGGCGTTCACCAGGTGGATGCTTCTATGATTGTCAAGCGTCTGCGGTGCCTTTCTCCAGGAGCTTGAA
>CAZZND010000252.1:1008-2791 GCA_964655465.1 uncultured Actinomycetes bacterium | reverse complement strand
CGTCGATCCGGCCACCGCGGGCCAGGTGCGCCTTGCCCTTCACGATGATCGTGCCTTTGAAGCGACCCGCCACGGAGACGTTCTGCGCACGGATGTCCGCCTCGACCTGGCTCTGCGTGGACAGCGTCACGTCACCGTCGGCGTTGATCTGCCCCTTGACCTGGCCGTCGATCCGCAGGCTGCCCGCCGACACGACGTTGCCCTCGAGCTTCGCGGTCGCACCGACGATCGTGACCTCACCGTTCTCCGCCATGGTCGTGTCCTTTCGCTCGCCGGGGCGGTCCACAGGACCGGCCGTGTGGGTGGCCTCCGCGTCTTCACGTTTCCAGATCATGCCGAGCTCGCCGTCTCGCGGTCGTCGCTCATCGCCTGACGGATCGCGTCCTCCTCTTCCAGGGACAAGTTGTAGCTGCTCGTGCCGCGCGCGATCGGCTTCGCGTACACGCGCGTGTCCTGCCGACCGTTGATCGACGTCAGCACGACGCCGTTGCCGTTGTCGTCGAGCAGCGCGCACGAGAACGACAGCCTGCCCCCCACGTCCTCGAACGCGTCGTAGCGGAGCAGCGCCACCCGGCGCACGCCCGCCTCGATCTGGAGCTGCTGCCGCTGGTCGCGGCCGTTCAGGGTGCGCGCTGCCTTCTCGAGCCCTTCGATCCGGGAAAGCAGGACGCCCACGGCCTCGTCGCCGCGGAGCAGGCTCGCGTCCGGGCGCCGGCGTTTGGCTGCGAGGGCAGCGAGCGCCACGATCAACGCGAGCGCGGCCACGGCCGCGCCGGCAACGGCGACGACGGTCAGGGTCTGGGTCGAGAGCTCCATGCGAGGGTCCTTGCGCCGGGGAACCGCACGTCAGAGGCGGTGCCGGGAGGCGAAGTATAGGTCAGGTGACGTCGCGCCCGCGGAATGCGGCGGCGGCGACCCCGAGCAGGACGAGCGTCCAGGCGCCGAGGTTGAGCCATCCGCGGCCCGGCATGAGCAGGAACTGGACCGGTGGGACCGCGTTATCGTCGAATAGCTGCATCGGCTCGTCGAGCACGACCGTCACGGCCGAGCGACCCAGCGCGATCTTCTGCACCCAGAACAGCAGGCTGGCCGCGAACAGCTCGATCACGATGAGGTAGCCGAGCAGGAGCCCCAACCCGGCCGCGGTCGAGCGGCCGATCGTCGCGAGCGCGAGCCCGATCAACGCGAACACCGTCGCGAGCGCGCTGATACGCACGATCTCGGACGCCAGATCCCCGCCCAACCCGGCGGGGGTGCCATCGAAGGTCCCGCGTACCGAGACGAGCCCCGCGAACGCGAGCGCGAGGAACGCCTGTGCGACGACGGTGAGGACGACCGTAACCGCGATCACCGCGATGGCGCGGGCGGCCAGCACGCGGATGCGGCGCGGCTCCCAGGCCAGCAGGGTGGCCATCGCGCTCGTGGACCAGTCGGCACCGCCGAGCGTCGCTCCGAGCACGGCACCCAGCAGGATCACGAGCTGGGCCGTTCCCTGGAGCAGTTCGGTCAGGTCGACGAAACGCACCGCGTAATGGTTGGGCCGGATGTACTCGGCACAGAGCTCCTCAACCGTGCCGAAGCCGCTCCCCTCGAGTTCGTAGCTGTCTCCTTCTAAACACTTCGCCAACTGCCGTTCATACCGGCGCTGGCCTTCGGCCAGCGCGTCCGGCGAAGGTTCCTTCGTCGTGAACACCGCGATGGTGATCGCGATCGTGATCCCCAGGACCGAGCCGACCAGCAGCATCGAGACGACGGGCACGTCGCTCGAAGACCTCCAGGTCCC
>CAZZND010000252.1:0-998 GCA_964655465.1 uncultured Actinomycetes bacterium | reverse complement strand
GACCAGCAACATCGAGACGATCCGGCGCGACCACGCCCGCAGCAGCTCCGAACGCAGGAGCCCGATCACGCTCCGAGCCCTTCATCCTTGGTGAGCTCCAGGAAGACCGTCTCCAGGTCGACGGTCGCGGGGCGGAGCTCCGAGGCGTAGATCCCGCGTTCAGCGAGCGCTCGGTTGATCCGCTCGCCGTCCTCGGCGGCGGCGTCGACCCGCAGCGTTCCGTCCTCCGTCGGCTCGGCGCTGAGTCCCGCCTCGGCGAGTGCCCGGCGGCCGGCGGCGACGTCGGTCACCCTCACCATCCACCCCCGGCCGCCGGCCGCCGACGTCAGCACGTCCTCGACCGACCCCTGGGTGATCAACCTGCCTCGGGCCACGATCGCGACCCGGTCGGCCACCTGCTGGACCTCGGTCAGGATGTGGCTCGACACGAAGATGGTCCTGCCCTCAGCCCCGAGCGAGCGGATCAGCTCGCGGACCTCGACGATCCCCGCGGGGTCCAACCCGTTGGCCGGTTCGTCCAGGAGGAGCAGCGAGGGGTCCTTGAGCAGGGCGGCCGCGATCCCCAACCGCTGCTTCATCCCGAGCGAGTAGGTCTTCACCATGTCGCCCTGGCGATCGGTCAGGGACACGCGCTCGAGCACGCGGTCGATGGTCTGCGCGCCTACCCCTTGGGTCCTCGCCAAGATCTCGAGGTTCCGCCGGCCGCTGAACCGCGGGAACAGCGCCGGCTGCTCCACGATCGACCCGACCTTCCCGATGGTGGTCGCGAGGGCGCGGGGGACGTCGGCTCCCAGGAGCCGCACGCTCCCGGCGCCGGGGCGAACCAACCCCAGCAGACAGCGGATGGTCGTGGTCTTGCCCGCGCCGTTGGGCCCGAGGAACCCGAAGACCCCGCCCTCGGGCACGTCCAGGTCGAGACCGGCGATCGCGGTCGTGGTGCCGCCCCTGAGCCGTCGGAAGTCCTTGCGGAGGCCCTCGACCTCGATCACGCCCATGTG
>CAZZND010000251.1:1658-2821 GCA_964655465.1 uncultured Actinomycetes bacterium | reverse complement strand
ACCGTGTAGGGACTGGAGGTTTCCCATGTACCGCCCCCCGGATACGTCTGATGCAGCCGGAACCTGCCCTGCACGAAGCTCAGCGTGTACAGAGGTCGAGGGACCTGTGCGCCCTGCCCGACCCGCCGTGCTCCCGGCTCACGCCCACCAGGGTGGCACCGGTCCGCCCGAACGTCGAGCTACGCGGCACTCTCGCCGAGCCGCGTCCACGGTTCGGACGCGAACACCACGGCCGCCCACCCGTCGTCGGGGCACGCCTCGGTATCGATGACCTCGAGGTCGCGCAGGATGAGCGACGCGCCCTCCCGGCGCCACGTGCTCGCGAAGCGGACACCGGCGCATCGGGCGTCGCTCACCTCGGTCAGCACGATGCCATCACCTGACACCTCGAACGTCCCCCAGCTCGTCCGCCCTCGATCCCACGGGGGGTCCTGGGTCAGCCGGTAGGTGCCCTCGAGCAGCGTCAGGGTGTAGCTCCCCTGTGACATGAACGCCGCCTCGCGATCCAACCCCGAGGCACGGCCGTCCGACTCGCTGATCGTCACCTGGTACGCGCCGTCGAGTGGGCTCGGTTGCCCGGCGGCGGCGGGGGCGGACTGGTCGGAGGCGAGGTCACCGGGTGCGCACGGCGAATGCAGGTACAGGCGGCATTCCTCATCGGTGAGCGGCCGGCTGACGCGCCGGGCGGCGATCGACAGCAGCCGGGCCAGGTCCAGCGTGTAAACGCGCAGCTCGCCGGATCCCGAGACGGTCGCCATCGAGGCGCCGTCGGGCGAGAACGCCACCCCGGAGAGGAGGTCGTCGCGGGTCGGCAGGATCAAGACCTCCTGCCACGACCCGGTGTCCCAGATCGTGATCGTGCCGCCCTCGCTGACCGTCGCCATCCGCGTGCCGTCGTCGTTGAACGCCAGATCGTTGACGAGGCCGCCGCCGGGGAGGGTGCGGACCCGCTCGAAGGATGGCCCCGCCCACACGGCGGCGCCGTCAGCTCCTCCGGTAACCAGCAGGCCGCTGCGGGGGTCCCACGCGAGGGTCCTCCCGATCCCCGAGTTGGCCTGCCACTTCGCCAGCAGCGTCCGGTCGTCGGTGCGCCACACGCGGACGGTGGCCCGGCCGTCGAGCACGGCGTGAACGAGGCCGTGCGCGGCGGCGGCCGCAACGGC
>CAZZND010000251.1:0-1648 GCA_964655465.1 uncultured Actinomycetes bacterium | reverse complement strand
GCGAACATCGAGCCGTCGGGGCTGAAGCTGAGCGCCTCGCTCGACTCAAGCGGCGCACCCGGATCACGGAGCGGAGCACCGGATCGCTCGCCGCTCGCCGCCTTCCACAGCCGGACGACGGGGCCTCGGTTCGCGGTCACGACCATCGAACCGTCGGGGCTGAAGGCGACCCGTTCCGCCGACGGGAGCGTGGCGCGGACCTGGCCTGTCGCCACGTCGACCACGCGCACGTCACCGTCGTCGGACCAGCCTGCGGTCGCGAGCATCGACCCGTCCGACGCGACGGCGATTGCTTCGTTCGCGTCCGGCAGTCCTTCGATCCGATCTAGGGTCGCGGCATCCCAGATCCAGCCGCCCTCGCCGGCCGTGACGATCGTGGCGCCGTCGGGCGCGTACGCGACGTCCGCGATCCACCCGTTGTATGCGGCCGCGCCCAGCTCGGCGCCGCCCTCGGGTGACACGTCCCAGACACGGGCCGTGCCATCCCCGCCTCCCGTCACCAGCCTGGTCCCGTCGCTGCTGAACGAGACGAGTCCGACCAGACCCCGGTGCCCGGCGAGCGCGAGGAGCTGCTCGCCGGACTCGGCGTCGAAGACCCTCGCGACCCCGTCGTAGCCGCCCGTCGCGAACAGGGTGGCGTCGGGGCTCCACGCGAACCCGGTGACGCCCCCCGGCACCGGCAGGCGGTCCAGGACCGATCCGTCGGTCGCGTCGGCCATGACGACCCCTTCCGTGCCGGGATCGTATTGCGCGACCACGGCGCCGTCCGGTCGCCAGATGCCCTGCTCACCGGGCATCTCGACGAGTCGCCGGCCGCTCTCGACGTCCCAGATCGCCGTCTCGGCGACGACCCTCGTGCCGTCGGGGCTGTAGGAGGGCGCCGCGAAGAACCACTCCTGCAGATCTGCGGGGAGCGTGCGGTCGACGCTCCAGCTGCGGGTATCGATGACCCGCATCGCCGTCGAGTGAGGCTTGTCGTCCAGGCAGCAGCCGGTCCCCAGGACGAGCTGCCGGCCGTCGGGGCTGAAGGAGGCGCCCGGGAGATGCTCGTACTCGGCGGCGGTGAAGGTCCGGAGCTCGGCCCCGCTCTCGACGGTCCAGACCTTGGCGGTCTGATCGGCGGAGGTGGTCACGATCATCGATCCGTCGTTGCTGAACGTGATGCTCTCGATGTCGCCGTCATGGCCGGTGAGCCGGCGGACCTCCTGGCCAGTGCGGGCATCCCAGAGCACCACGTCGGTGACGGCGTTCCCGCCCACGGAGCCACCGGTGGCGATTAGGTCGCCGTTCGGGCTCCACAGCACGTTGCCCGTCGAGGGGTCGGTGATGGTGAACAGCAGGCGGTCAGCCGTGATCGAGGCGTGCAGCGCGTCGACCGCCTCGCGCAGGACCACCCCGTCCTCTCGGGTCGCCTCGACGGCCTGCATCGCGAGCAGGATGCTGCGTTCGGGATCCACGTCGAGGTTCGCCTGCGCCGCTGCCGCGAGCTCGCGGGCGAACGCCAGGCTGGTCTGCTCGACCGCGTTGCCGCGCTGGCTCACGGCCACCACCGTGAGGGTGCTCGCCACCAGCGCCGCGATGGCGAGCACCGCGACGAGCGTTCGCAGACGCGAGCGTGAGCGCCGCTCGAGGTCGGCCTCGTGCGCTT
>CAZZND010000250.1:0-2903 GCA_964655465.1 uncultured Actinomycetes bacterium | reverse complement strand
GAGATCAAGGTGTCGACGTACTCGTACGTCATGTCGCTGATGCCGGCCTTCCTGATCGAGGAGCTTCAGCTCGCACGGCACGGCTACGAGGTCACGCCGTTCGGCCCGTACTACCAGGCCTTCCCCGACGGACGATCGATCAAGATCTACGGCGACGACGCGAAGAAGACCCACGAATCGGTCGCGCAATTCTCGATCAAGGACGCCGAGGCGCTACCCGCCTACGAGGCATGGCTGCACGCCGTGATCGAGGTCGTGGGGCCGCTCCTGCACCGGGTGCCGCCGAACCTCGGTTCACTCACGCTCGGCGATCTGCTCTCCCAGTCGAAGGCAGGGTGGACCACGCGCAAACTCGGCACGCGCGGCGTGGCCGACGTGACTCGACTGTTCACGATGAGCCTGTCCGAACTCCTCGACCGCTGGTTCGAATCCGAGCAGGTGAAGACGATCATGATGGTCGACGGGCTGATCGGACAGTGGTCCGGCCCCGACGAGCCCGGCACCGCGTACGTGCTGCTGCACCACGCGATCGGCGGCGTCGGGGGCGGCGACAGCCACACGGTGAACTGGGGCTTCCCGCGTGGCGGCATGGGCACCGTCTCGGAGTCGATCCGCGCCGCAGCGATCTCGTACGGCTGCGAGATCCGGACCAACGCACGTGTGGAGAAGATCCTGGTCGAGAACGGCCGTGCGGTCGGCGTAGCCCTCACCACCGGTGAGGAGCTGCGCGCACCCGTCGTCGTGAGCTGCGTCCACCCCAAGATCGGGTTCCTCGACCTCGTCGACCGCCGGGAGCTCCCCGAAGACTTCGTGTTCGACATCGAACGGTGGAAGAGCCGGTCGGGCGTCGTGAAGATCAACGTGGCGCTCAGCGAACTCCCGAACTTCACGGCCGACCCAGGCACGAACCTCCAAGACCACCACACTGGGTCGGTCGAGCTTTGCCTGTCACGTGAGTACGCGGAGCGGGCCTTCCAGGACGCGCACCTCGAACACAGGGGCGCGACCGGCCCGTTCGTCGACGGAGCGATCCCGACCACGATCGACCACGACCTCACGCCCGAGGGCGTGCACTTCTTCTCGATGTTCAGCCAGTGGGTACCCCACGAGTGGAGCGAAGAGCCACACTACGAGGAGCTCGAGGCGTACGCGGACCGCGCGATCGATGGCTATACAGAGCTTGCGCCGAACTTCCGCGGCGCGGTGATCGACCGTCAGGTGATCGGGCCCTACGACATGGAGCAGGAGCTCGGCCTGATCGGCGGGAACATCTTCCACGGCGAGCTCACGGTGGATCAGCTGTTCCACATGCGACCGTCGCCGGGATACGCCGACTACCGGACGCCGATCGCCGGCCTGTACCACGGGTCGTCGGCCACGCACGCGGGCGGGGGGGTCAACGGGATCCCCGGGTGGCAGGCTTACCTCGCGGCTCGGGCCGACCAGCGGGCGATCCGCTCGCGCTTGCGCGGCCGCAGCTAACTGCGCTTCCGCCGTGCTCGCGCCGCTCACGCTCGCTGAGTAGCGGGGACGCGTCAGGGTCCAGGACCACGTGACCAGAGCGCGCACTGATCTATCACGTACTACCTGGTCGGAGCGTCGGGCTCGTCGGTGTCGCCGTAGCTGAGCGTCAGATGGATCGAGAGGCCGTTGAGGGCGTTCCTTCGGCCGAGATGGCGTTGCCGAGTCCTGACCCACCTTCACTCGCTACACTGCACCGCGCTGGTGGTGACCTCGGTAGCGATTTCTGCCAGGTTCTGCGGTCCTCGCCGGTGAAGAGCAGCTCCTTGGCACTGCGCACGCCAACGACCCATGGCAAGAACATCGACACCACTCCCGAGCCGAACCGGATGTCGACGTAGCCGGACCTCGCGTCGTCGGCCACCACCGCGAGATCGCAAGCGAGCATCAGCTCGGTGCCGCCGGCCAAGCAGTACGACTGCACCGACGCGATCACCGGCTTGGGGCAATCGAGGATCTCCAGCATCCGCGCGGTACCGGCTGCCAGGCTCTCCTGCCACGCGCGTGCATCGAGCTCACCCTCGTCGGCATCTTCCGTCAAGTCGTAGCCAGAGCAGAACGCCCGACCCGCCGCCCGCAGGATCACGACCGACACGGTGTCGTCGACCCCGGCATCCCGGATCGCTGCCGAGATGGCCTCCGTGAGCTCGTGGTTCAACGTTCAGCGCCTGGGGCCGGTTCATCGTCAGGCGCCGGACGGGGCCGATGTCCTCCACCAGCAGGACCGGCTCGGTGGTGGCGTCGCTCACGGGTATCCCTCTTCCTCAGTGACTCGCGGGGTGCGAGGCGGGGATGCTAGCAACGCCCCAGGGGGGGCCGACAATGCGTGCGGTCGAAGGGCCAACCCGGAAGCCGTGTGCCTGCGTACAACGGGTTAGATGCGGACCGTTGGATCTAGCCACACCTAAGGATGTGGCTAGACCTTGCATAGCCGGTCGACCTATGGTACTTCGGCGTTTGAATCGGCGGTCAAACTCAGACCGCCCGGTCGGCAAGGAGGGCTAGATGCAGCACCCGAAGGACTTGTCCCGCCGGCAGTTCCTGACCCGCGCGGGGGGTGCGGCGATCGCGATGCCCAGCCTTGCCGCGATCCTGGCCGCATGTTCCAAGCCCGGCACCCCCAGCGCCAGCGGCGGCGCGACGGAGATCCCCATCGCCACACTCGAGAACCCGGTGACCCTCCCGGTCACACGGGACCCGATCGCCGCCGACACACCGATCGAGGCCGGACCCCTGGTCCTCTACAACTGGGCCGACTACATCTGGAAGAAGACGGTCGCCGAGTTCGAGGATGAGTACGGCGTTCAGGTCGATCTCACGACCTTCATCAACGCGGAAGAAGGCGTCCAGAAAGTCGCCAACGGCCAGGTGTCGCCCGACGT
>CAZZND010000249.1:0-2914 GCA_964655465.1 uncultured Actinomycetes bacterium | reverse complement strand
CGTGGCTGCCCGACGCGCACACCGAGGCGCCGACAGCCGGGTCGGTGTTGCTCGCGGGGGTCCTGCTGAAGGTCGGCACCTACGGTCTGATCCGGTTCAACCTGTCGTTGTTCCCGAACGCCTCCAAGCACTTCGCGCTCGCCGTCTCGATCCTGGCCGTCATCGGCATCATCTACGGCGCGGTCTGCGCGCTCATCCAGATCGACGTGAAGCGGCTGGTCGCTTACTCGTCGGTCTCGCACCTGGGGTTCGTCGTGCTGGGGATCTTCGCGTTCACGCAGCAGGCGGTGACCGGCGGGGTCCTGCAGATGGTGAACCATGGTCTCGCGACCGGCGCGCTCTTCCTGCTGGTCGGCATGGTCTACGAACGCACCCACACCCGGCGGCTCGACGAGATGGGCGGGCTGGCTACCCCGATGCCGTGGCTGCTCGGCGCGTTCCTGTTCGCTGCGCTGGCGAGCGTGGGCCTCCCCGGCCTGAACAGCTTCGTCGGGGAGCTCCTGGTCATCACCGGCACGTTCGCGGTCAACCACTGGACGGCGTCGATCGCGGCGATCGCCGTGGTGCTCGCCGCCATCTACCTCCTGTGGTCCTACCAGAGGGTGGCGCACGGCCCGGTCCGCGACGAGCACCGGGCGTTGCCCGACCTGACCCGTCGCGAGGTGGCGGTCCTCGCTCCGGTGCTGGCGCTGCTGCTCGTGTTCGGGGTGGCGCCCGGCCTGCTGACGCGTGACATCGACCCCGCGACCCGGCGGGTGATCGAGCACGTCGCACCCGAGCAGGACACGACCGACATCGGCGACGTGGCCCTCTCGGAGGCGGCCCCAGAGCCGGCCGAACCGGGGGAGGGCGAGTGATCGAGACCCCGGCGCTCGTGCTCCAGCCGATCGTGCCCCAGATGATCTTGGTGGCGTTCGCGCTCATCGGCATGCTCTACGAGGCCTTCGCGCGCCGCTCGCGGCCGCTCGTGCACGTCGGGCTTGCGCTCGTCGGGCTGCTCGGGGCGGCCGTCGCCGCGATCCAGCTATGGGACTGGGTCGCCGAGCCATTCGTCCTCGCCGACACCGTCGCGGTCGACCGTTTCTCGGTGATCGCGTCGGTGGTCGTGATCGGGAGCGCTGCGTTCGGCGTGCTGCTCGCGACCTCCTGGTTCGAACGCGAGCCTGAGGCCTATCGGGGCGAGCTGTACCCGCTCGTCCTGTTCGCCACCTCAGGCATGGTGCTGATCACGGTCGCGAACGACCTGATCGTCGTGTTCCTCGCGCTCGAGATCTTGTCGCTCTCGCTCTACGTGCTGACGGGGATCGGGCGAAGCGCCCGGGGGAGCGAAGCGGCGATGAAGTACTTCTTGCTGGGCGCGTTCGCCTCGGCCGTGTTCCTGTACGGGATCGCGATGGCGTACGGCGCGACCGCGACGACGAAGATCGCCGAGATGGCGGGGGCGCTCAGCGGCGTGGACGGCTCGTTCCCGCTGGCCCTGCTGGCCGTCGGGCTGCTCGCGGTCGGCTTCGCCTTCAAGGTCTCGGCGGTGCCGGTCCCCATGTGGACCCCCGACGTCTACCAGGGGGCGCCGACACCGGTGACCGCTTTCATGTCCGCGGCCACGAAGACCGCCGCGTTCTTCGCGCTCATGCGGGTGTTCCTGATCGCGCTGCAACCGCTGACCTGGGACTGGGTGCCGGTCATCGCGGTGCTCGCGGGTCTGTCGGTCCTGGTGGGTTCGGTGATCGCGATCGCGCAGCGCGACGTGAAGCGCATGCTCGCGTACTCGAGCATCGCGCACGCGGGCTTCATCTCGATCGGCCTCACGAACGCGACCGCCGTGGGCGTCCGCGCGGTCATGTTCTACCTGATCGCGTACAGCCTCATGACCCTCGGCGCCTTCGGCACGGTGATGCTCATCGCCGCGAAGGGCGAGGAGCGCACCGACCTCCGCGCCTACCGGGGTCTCGCGAAACGGAGCCCGGGGCTCGCCGCGCTGATGACCGTTTTCATGCTTTCGCTTGCGGGCATCCCCCCGACCGTGGGCTTCATCGCGAAGGTGGGCGTGTTCGGCGCGGCGATCGATGCGGGCTACTGGAGTCTCGCGGTCCTCGGCGTGGTGGTGAGCGTGGCGGCCGCGTTCTTCTACCTCCGCGTCATCGTGGCCATGTACATGCAGCGTTCCGAGGTTGACCCCGAGGACGCGCCCGGCGCCCTGCAGATCCTGCTGGGCGTGACCGCGGCGGCGGTCCTCGTGCTCGGCGTGTTCCCGGGGCTCGTGATGGGGTTCCTCGATCCGGCGTCGATCCTGAGATGGTGATGCGATGCGACGCGTGATCCCCGGGTTGGACCCGCCCGACGAGACGCTCGAGGCCGACATCCGCACGCGCCTGGACCGCGTCGAGGAGGCGTTGGACAAGGCGGTGGTGGCCGACTCGGACCTGCTCGCGGTGACAGCGACGCACCTGCTCTCGGCCGGCGGCAAGCGGTTCCGGCCGATGCTCGTGCTGCTCGGCGGCTACTTCGGCGATCCGACCGATCCGCGGCTGGTTCCGGGCTCGGTGGCCATCGAGCTCGTCCACCTCGCGACGCTCTACCACGACGACGTCATCGACGAGGCCGACGATCGCCGGGGCGTGCCCAGCGCGAACAACCGCTGGAGCAACACCGTGGCGATCCTCACGGGTGATTACCTCTTCGCCCGTGCGTCCGAGCTCTCGGCCGACCTGGGCACCGACGTGTCGCGTCTGCTCGCGCGCACGATCGCGGTGCTCTGCGACGGGCAGATCCGCGAGGTGGATGCCTCGGGCAAGGCCGACCAGCGCGAGGAGGCCTACCTCGAGATCATCCGGCGCAAGACCGCGGTCCTGATCGCGACCTCGTGCCGGCTGGGCGGCCTGCTGTCCGACACGCCCGAGGATCAGCTGGAGGT
>CAZZND010000248.1:0-2943 GCA_964655465.1 uncultured Actinomycetes bacterium | reverse complement strand
CCTTCACCGACCTGGAGCCGGGGACGTACTCCATCGACCCAGACCTCGACCCCTCGACATCGCTCCAGGTGACGTTCGACGTCCCCGTCGAGGGTTGGTCGATGTGGATCGGGGCCGTTAAGTCGGCCGACGATGGGCACGTCGCCGTGAGCATCACCACGGTGACGAACCTCGTCAGTGATGGGTGCCGCGACCATTCGTGGGCCGATCCACCGGTCGGACCGAGCGTCAACGACCTCGCTGCCGCGCTGGCGGACCTGGCCCCGTTCCGGGTGACGTCGCCCCCGAAGGACGTGACCATCTACGGCTACCGCGGGAAGCACCTGGAACTGACCGTGCCCGACCTGCCGGTCAAGGGCCAGGGAGACGACCGCCGCTTCGCCGGATGCGTGGACGGCAACCTCAAGAGCTGGGTCGCGGCCATCGACACGGAGCCGGGGGACGCGTTCTACGGCTACAACGGCGAGCCGGGCCACACCGAGGAGTTCTGGATCCTCGACGTCGACGGCACCCGGCTGGTGATCGAGGCGAACCGGTCGCCTGCCTCGCCCCGGAAGGATGTGGCCGAGATGCGCGCCATCCTGGGCTCCATACGGATCGAGCCATGAGGCTGCTCCAGACGGTCAGACCCCCATCGAGCGTTGGGTAGCACGGGAAGCATCGACTGCCGACCGAACTGGAACGGGCCTACTCGAGGTATCCGAGACCGCGGAGATGCTCCTCCATCTCATCGGCCTCGATGTCGGTGACGTTCGACGCCTCCTGGCCGCCACCCATGCCAGGAATCTGGACTGCGGACCTCGGAGGTTCGTCGGTCCTCTTCCCCGAGCGACCGACCGGGGGACCGCTTGAGCGATCGATTGGCAGTATCCCCGTGGGCGAGTCGGGAGGCTACGCCGCCGTCTGCTTATGCAACTCCTCAAGGAGCGAGAGTCGGTTCACACATCGTCCAGCCAGGTCCACCCGTGGGTCTGGAACTGACGGACATCGGGCCCGAGTTCCACGTTACGTGCCGGGCGGATCGTCCGGGATCAACCGTTGACAAGGTTCCCAGACAAAGGCTACTCTCCGGCCCGGCGCAAATACGGCGTCCCAAGTAGGGCGGTCGCCCGGGGGAGGGAAGTGCTCATGAAGCGATTGTTCGCGATTGTGTTCTGTGCGGCCGCCCTTGTGGGGGGTTCAGCTAGTGGGGCGCTCGCTGGCGAGGTGAAGGGCCCTCCGGGCATGCTGAACAACACCAATGAAACGGGCGCTCTGGATCACGCCAACTCGGCCTGCGCCGCCAGCGGGCTGAATGACTTTGACTCGCAAGGGGGACAGAACGTGTCCCAGGTTCAGACGGCGGCGGACGCGTGGAAGTACTACGGCCTGCCAAAGGGTGCGCCGGGCACGCTCGGCCTCTGCAGGGGCGGAACCGGGGAGTAGCGGTGTAGCGACTCTGACTTGGCCCTGGCGTTTCGGTCGGGGCCAACCGCTCTCTCAGAGGCGTGCAATCAAGGTTGCCGGGTGCGCGGCGGGCCCAAGACCAAACGCTCGTCAATGCTCGTCATGAAGATCCTGGAGTAGTGGCCGAAGGTTCGGATAGCGTCCCCTCACCTCCGCCACCGCTCGCCGGTGCGGAACGCCGAACCGCTCGGCCCCGCCGGTAAGGTTCGCCTCGTGAGTGCCCCATCGCTCGAAGCCGTCGTGCTGTACCTCGACGAGGAAGGGATCCGCCACGTCTTCCCGCACGGGCGCGAGACGGTCCGGGCGCCGTGGGACCCTGACCTGGACCCCGCGGAGTCGATCGTCGACGCGGTCGCCGCACTCGGGGTCTCGCCGGTCATGGTGCACTCCACCTCGTGGCGGGTCGTGCGCCGCGAGATCGTGCTCACGTTCCTCGTGGTCATCGAGCCGCCCCAGCACCTGCCCGACTCCTACGAGGTCGAGCTCGTCACCCGAACCGAGCTCGCGCGGGGGCACGCGACCGGACCGCCGCCCGCCGTCCACCTGTCGCAGGTCGTCGAGCACGGTCTCCGCCACCTCGCGTGGCTGGTCCAGGAGGACGACGCCATGCATGCCGCGCTCCCCGCCTGGTCGCGTGCCCTCGCCGACTACGACCGCGAGCCTTTCCGCGCCTTCGGCCGCGAGCCAGGCTGACGGCCCGGGCACATCCCGCTCCTCGTCCGCTACCGACCGCCGGGCTAGACTCCGCCGACACAACGACGGAGAGGGCGTGCGATGAAGATCCTGGTCCTGGGTTCGGGCGGCGTGGGCGCCGCGTTCGCGCCGATCGCGGCGCGTCGTGATTTCTACGAGTCGATCGTGTTCGCCGACTACGACGAGGGCCGTGCCCGGAGCGTCGTCGAGCGCTACGACGCCGGGACCGGCCGTTTCAGCGCCGCGCAGGTCGACGCGAGCGACGCGTCGGCGGTGGCCGAGCTCGTCCGCGCCACCGGCGCCACCCACGTCCTGAACGCCGTCGACCCCCGCTTCGTGATGCCGATCTTCGGTGGCGCGTTCGAGGCCGGCGCGACCTACCTCGACATGGCGATGTCGCTCTCGAAACCGCACCCCGACGAGCCCTACGTGAAGACCGGCGTGAAGCTCGGCGACGAGCAGTTCGCCGAGGCCGCCGCGTGGGAGGAGCGGGGTCAGCTCGCGCTCGTCGGCATCGGGGTCGAGCCCGGGCTCTCCGACGTGTTCGCGCGCTACGCCCAGGACCACCTGTTCAGCTCGATCGACGAGGCGGGCGTCCGCGACGGCGCGAACCTCGTGGTGTCCGGTTACGACTTCGCGCCCGGGTTCAGCATCTGGACGACGATCGAGGAATGCTTGAACCCGCCGGTCGTGTGGGAGAGGGACCGGGGCTGGTTCACGCTGCCGCCGTTCAGCGAGCCCGAGGTGTTCACGTTCCCCGAAGGCATCGGCCCGGTCGAGTGCGTGCACGTCGAGCACGAGGAG
>CAZZND010000247.1:0-2945 GCA_964655465.1 uncultured Actinomycetes bacterium | reverse complement strand
GCGTCACGCTCCCAGTGCGCCACGGTCGGCTCGGCCAGCTCGTCGAGCTCGACCCCGCGGGTCTCGGCCAGGAGCCGCTTCAGGGCCAGGAACCCCGCGTGGTAGCTCGTCACCAGGCCGTAGACCTCGACCCGGTTGCACGTGGACAGGATGACGGTTTCGTCCAGGCCGTCCAGGTCGGTCGCGCGGCGGTAGGCCTTCGTCAGGTCGTCGTCGGCGAAGGCGAGCCGTTCCAGCAGCTCGATCGGTGCGCGACGGAAGGAGACGCCGAGTCCCAGGATGCCCATGAAGTGCCGCCCATGGTAGCCGCCCGGTCCGCGGGCGCGCTCGTCAGGGGTGCTCCTCGGGGTCCTCCCGTTCGGCGCGGCCCAGCAGCCAGGCCTGGGCGTCCTCGTAGGCGGCGCGGCTGGATGCCCCGATGGTGGACGTGGCCTCGTACAGCTTGATCGGCTCGCCCACATCCAGCACGTGGTCCTCGCGCATCTGGCGCATGAGCGGCTCGCCGACGCCACTCAGGTAGAGGCGACCGTCGACGCGCCGCAGGCGTTCCGCGTAGTCCGATACGACCACGAAGAAGGTCGAGCCCATCGCGGTCCTGCCCCGCAACCGGAGCACCACGACCGGCCGCTCGGCGCCCGAGGGGTCCGGCAGGCGGGCCTGCAGGGTCCGCGCCCCGGCGTACAGCAGGCTCCCGTAGGCGTCGAGGAGCACCACGCGATCATCGGTGAGGGTCGCGGGTGCGGGTCGCTCCTCGAGGACGCCGTCCTCGCGTGGTACCAGCTCGACGACCACCAGGTCCATCGCCTCTCGGTTGAGCTGCAGGAGGAGCGAGATCGCGACCCCGATCCCGACGGCGGCCGCGATCGGGAGGAACAAGGTGCACAGCAACGTCGTGATGAGCGCGACCTGCGAGATCCGCCCGGTCCGCAGGATGGTCCGGATCTCGGCCGGACGCAGGGCACCGATCGCGGCCACGATCAGGACGCCGGCGAGCGTCGGGATCGCCACCTGGCCGACCAGCCCCGAGAACAGGACGAGGATGAGCACCATCCAGACCCCCGACGCGATCGAAGCCCAGCGCCCCCGTGCCCCCGCGGCGATGTTGAGGGCGGTCTGTCCCACCGAGCCGCCGACAGGCTGGCCCCGGAACAGACCGGACGCGAGGTTGCCCGCGCCCTGGGCGATGAAGTCCCGGTTCGCGTCGGCGATCGAGCCGTCGGGGTTGGGCGCGCTCTCGGCGACCCCGGCCCCTTGGACGAGCACGATCGCGGTGACGGCGAGGGCGCCCACAACGAGGTCGAGCGACAACAGGCTGAGGTCGGGGATCAAGGGGATCGGCAGACCGGTCGGGATGGTCCCCACGTCGGCGACGAGCTGCACGTCGGCCCCAGCCACGAACGCGATCGCCGTCGGCACCGCGAGCGCGATCAGTGCCCCGACGTTCGCGATCTTGGTCTTGCTCGTCAGCACCAAGATCGCGATCGCGCCGAGCCCGGTCAGCAGGCTCGCCGGGTCGATCTCGGACGGATGCAGCAGCACGTCGAGCGCCTTCGCGAGGGCGTAGTTCCCCTCGGGTGCCGTGCCGGTCAGGTCGGGCAGCTGCCCGAGGATGATGTTGACCGCGACGCCCGTCAGGAACCCGATCATCACCGAGTGAGAGACGAACCGCGTCAGCCGCCCGAGGTGCAGCACGCCGGCGAGCACCATCAGGGCTCCCGCCATCAGCGTCAGCAGGAGCAGGCCGTCAACGCGATCTTGTCCTTGCAGCCCCGCGACGGCCGATCCGGCCGCGAGCGCTGCGGCGCTCGTCGTCGCCACGACCATCCGCCGGGTCGACGCGACGGCGCCGCCGGCGATGGGTCCGGCGAAGCTCGCGTAGAGCCCGTGGATCGGGTTCACCCCCGTGAGCACGCTGGCGGCCATGCCGTCGGGGACGCTGCCGATCGCGCCGGGGAGGCCGGCGAGCACGTCGGTCTTGAGCGAGCGGGGGAGCTTCATCGGCCAGGGAGTCTCGCAGGCCCGTGGATCCGCTGCTGCGTCCCGGAGCGCGCGGGGGCCGGTAGGGTTGCCGCCAATGACCGCCCTGCGCGCCCGCGAGCTCGGCATCCGGATCGGCACCGGCACGCCGGGGCCCATGAACGCGATCACCGATGTGGCCGGGGTCCGGGTCGGGCATCGGACCGTGATGCGCGGCGACGACGGCGCCCCCGACGCCGTGCGGACGGGCATCACGACGGTCTTCCCGCACGAGGCCGACCCGTGGAAGGCTCCCGTGTACGCCGCCACCCACATCCCTGAATGGCTACGGCGAGCTCATCGGCGTCAACTCGATCCGCGAGTGGGGCATCCTCGAGAGCCCGATCGTGCTCACCTCGTCGCTGCTGATCGGCAAGGCGTACGACGCGACCGTCCGCTGGGTCGCGTCACGTGACGGTGTCGCCGGCGAGTCGATCATGCCCTGCGTCACCGAGTGCGACGACTCGTTCCTGAGCGCGGTGCTCGCCGACCCCATCGACGACGGCGACGTCTGGGCCGCCCTCGACGGCGCGGTCGCGGGCCCCGTCGAAGAGGGGTGCGTCGGCAGCGGCACCGGGATGCAGTGCTTCGACTTCAAGGGCGGCATCGGCACCGCCTCGCGGGTCGTCGGTGATCACACGGTGGGTGTGCTCACCATGACCAACCACGGCGATCGGGCGAACCTGCTGATCGACGGCGTGCGGGTGGGTGAAGCACTCGCCGAAGAAGAGCTCCCCGTCGAGCACCACGAGGGCTCGTGCATCGTGATCGTGGCGACCGACGCGCCGTTATTGCCGCACCAGCTCCGCCGGATCGCCGAGCGCGCGGGGATGGGGCTGGCACGGGGCGGGTCGCACGCCAGCAACACGAGCGGTGAGCAGCTCATCGCCTTCTCGACCGCCAACCGTGTGCCGCGCGAGCACGCCGTG
>CAZZND010000246.1:0-2981 GCA_964655465.1 uncultured Actinomycetes bacterium | reverse complement strand
GCGCGAAGCCGCAGAACGAACAGCCGACGTAGCAGACGTTCGTGAAATTGATGTTGCGGCAAACCACGTAAGAGACGTCGTCGCCCTTGTCCGCTCTACGCGCCGCGTCCGCCGCGAGCGCGTCCACTTGGTCGCCACCGGGGAGCTCGGCCGCGACCCGCTCGAGGTTCTCGCGCTCCGCGCTCGCGGACCGCTGGGAGACCTCGGCGTCGGCGATCGCCGACGCGAGGCTCGTGACCGCGTCACGCCGCTCGTCGAACGCGGCCAGACGACCGTGCTCGCGGGCGGCGGTCTCGACGGCCTCCACCAGGGCGGTCTGCGCCTCGAGCAGCCGGCGCTCCTCGTCCTCGAGCGCGAGCCGTTCCCCTTCGGCGGCCGCCGCCCGCTGCTTCGCCACATCGAGCGCTGCGTCGAACCGGTCGAAGCCGAACACCCCCTTCAACACCTCGTTCCGTTGTGCCGGTGTCGCCTTCAGGAACTCTGCAAAGCGGTTCTGGGCGAGCATCACCGAACGGCAGAACGCGGCGAAGTCCAGGCCGAGCAGCTGGACGACGGTGTCGCGGGTCGCCCGCTCCTGGACCACCGTCTGGAGCACGGCGGCATCGGGCACGTCGGACGCGAGCAGCTCGAGCTTGTGCTGGCTCTGACCCTTGCGTCGGATCGCCCGGGTGATACGCCAGGTTTGGCCCTCGACGTCGAACACGAGTTGCACCTGCGCCAGGTCGGCTCGCTGGTGGATCAGCGAGCGCGTGTCGCGTTCGAACGCCGGGGTCTTGCCGTAGAGCGCGAACGTGATCGCGTCCAGGAGCGAGGATTTCCCCGAGCCGATCGGCCCCACGACCCCGATCAGTCGCCGGCCGCGGAAGTCGAAGACGGCGGGCTCACGGTAGGACCGGAACCCAGCCACGGTGAGCTCACGGGGCCGCATCGTCGACCTCCTCGCAGATCTCCCGGAACAGGGCGATGAGCTCAGGCGGAGGTTCCTCGCCCGTCTCGCGCCGGACGAAGGCCCCGTAGAGCTCGTCGTCGGAGGGCCGCGCAGCGCCCGCCGCCGGTCGGGCGGACCGCCGGTCTCCGTCGGGCCGCCGCACCCGCACCTGCACCAGGTAGGGGAACGTCGCGGCGGCCCGGCTCCCGAGGTCGGGATCCGCATGGGTGAGCGGGACCGTCAGGTCGAGGTAGCTCTCGTGGAGCTCGCCGGCTCGTGCCTCGAGCTCGTCCCACGTGCCCTCGGCCCTCACGAGCGGCCGCCCGCTCGTGAGGGGGATCGACGTGACCTTGGCGAGCCGTCCCGGCTCGGCGTCGACCAGGACCACCCGTTTCGTCTCGCCCGCCTCACCGAAGTCCAGGGGCAGCAGCGATCCGGCGTACTGGGCCGGGACCGGCGATCCCGGGACCGGTTGTGGCGCGTGGATGTGCCCGAGCGCCACGTATTGCGGCCCGGCGGGGATGGCCTGCGCGGTGGCGGCGTAGGCCTCGCCCACGTGCAGCTCTCGCTCGGAGCCCCCGACGCGGACGCCTCCGACCATGAAGTGGGCCATCAAGATCGGGACAGCGTCGTCGCCGGCGGCCTCGACCAGCGCGCTGTTGAAGGCCGCCGTGATCAGGCCGACGCGCTCGGCGTAGGCGCCGTACCACTGGCCGGCGTCGCGCATGAAGTCGACGACCCGCCCCTCGCGGAGGAAGGGGAACCCGCCGACCACGGCGGGCACACCGAGGACATCGGGACCGACGATCCCGCCCCGGTCGGGCCGCTTGAGCGACCCGATCAGGTGGACGCCGCGGCCCTGGGTCGCGAGCAGTGGCGCGAGCGCATCGAACAGCTCGGGCGAGTCGTGGTTGCCAGCCACCGCGACCACCGGCGCGACGGCCGCGAGCCGGCGCAGCCCACCGAGACCGAGCGCGAGGGCGTCGACCGGTGGGACCGGCCGGTCGAAGATGTCGCCCGACACGAGCACGAGGTCGACGTGCTCGGCCTCGGCGATCGAGGCGACCTCGTCGAGGACCTGGCGGAACTCCTCGGTGCGGTCGTGTCTCCCGAGCCGCCGGCCGATGTGCCAGTCCGAGGTGTGCAGGATGCGCATAGGGGCGCCGGCGCCGGCTCTAGGTGAGGCCCTCGAAAGGGTCACGCTGCCCGTCGTCGGCGACCTCTTCCTTACGGGTCGCCCACGGCGGGAACGGGAAGGTCACCACGAGCGGCACGGGGATGGCGGGTTGCGAGACCACCATGGTGCCGGGCTTCAGCAGCCGGGCCCGCGCCCGGGTCGAGGGCAGCATCCATCCGTACTCGGCCCGTTCGGCCTCGGCGGCGTCGAGCCGGCCGGTCACCCGGATAGCAGCGTTCTCCAGGACCTCGGGCGCCACGCGGCTCGCGGTCTGCTGCGCGCCGACGAGCAGCACCCCGAGCGAGCGGCCGCGCTGCGCGATGTCGACGAGCATGTCCTTGAGGGGACCGGTGCCCTCGCGCGGTGCGTACTTGTTGAGCTCGTCGAGCACGATCACCGACAGCGGAAGCCGCTGTCCGGTGTCCTCCTTCTCACGGAAGGTCTCGTTCAGCAAGGCACCGACGACGAACCGCTGCGCCTGCTCGTGCAGGGACTGGATCGCGACGACCGACACCGACGCGGCGCCACGGTCGATACGTTGCCCCAGACCCGCCCGGATCAGGTGCCCGAGCCGTGAGGACGCGGCGTGAAGCCGCCGCAGGAACGCCGCCACCGTGCCGGGCATGACCCGTCCCGACCAAGCGGGGTCCGGTTCGCCGCCGTCGTCGGGCTCGAGGTGCATCTCGATGGTCGCCACCAGCGTCGGCAGGTCGCGCACGACGATCTCGCCAGGTCCCGGCGTGACCTCGTGCCCGCGAGGCCAGCCGCGCCCGTCGGGCGCTTGCGAGGGATCGCGCAGGACGACGGCGCCCGGTTCGCCCGCGACGCCGACCGCCCACCGTCGTAGCTGCTGTTGGACCCGCTCGCGGATGAAGG
>CAZZND010000245.1:0-3020 GCA_964655465.1 uncultured Actinomycetes bacterium | reverse complement strand
GGTGGTCGTGACCGCCGGAGCCGCGGACATGACGGCGGAGGAGCGTCGAGCGTTGCTGGGAGCCGGAGACCTGGGCGCCGGCCCGTTCGCCGTCCGATCGAGCGGCATCGCGGAGGACGGTGCCGAGCGGTCCTACGCCGGGATGTACGAGTCGGTGCTGGACGTGCCGGCCGACGAGCTCCCTGCGGCGGTGGACAAGTGCCTCGCGAGCGCACGCGCAGCTCGTGTCGGCGAGTACGAACCTGGCGGCGACCGCCGCATGGCGGTGATCATCCAGCGGATGGTCACGCCCGCCGCGGCCGGCGTGGCCCTCACCGCCGATCCGATCAACGGGACCGGCGCGCCTGCGTCGTCACCGCCGTGCGCGGCACGGGAGACCGCCTGGCGCCGCTCACCGCCCCGGCGTGGACGCCGCTCTTCACGCGAGCGGCAGCGGTCGTGACCGACGTCGGCAGCGCGGCGGCGCACGCCTCGATCATCGCGCGTGAGTACGGGATCCCGGCCGTGGTCGGCTGCGGTGACGCCACGGCCCGCCTCCGCGACGGGATGCGCGTCACGGTCGACGGCGCCACGGGCAACGTCGAGCCCGAGTGAAGGATCAGCCGCGAGGAGCGGTGATGGAGAGCCAATGACCGATGACCTCCGTCCGATCCGCGAAGGTGAGATCGTCGACGTCCAAGCCGAGTTCGTCCCCCAGCGCCGGGAGGTCCGCTTTGAACCGTTGGTATCGCTTCAATATCGCCGACGTGGCTGGGATAGCCTCACGGGCCGAGCTCGACCTCAACCAGTTCCGTACCGCCTTGACCGCTCGTGCGGGCTCACCCGCGTGTGCGTGGATGTCGTGGCCGGCGATGTCCGAGATGAAACGCTGATATCGATACCGCTCGACGTCCAAGATCAGGCACCGCTTCCGGCGGTCGCGCGGCGAACCGAAGCGCTTGCACCCGAGGAACAGTCCGAGCTCCAGAGGCATGTTGAATCTCGGGAGGCCTTCCGCCGACGATTCCGTGCGGGAGAGGTCGTGGATCCCGAAACGCGACCCCTCGATCAGATCGAGGAGCTTCTCGAACCGGTTCTGCGAGCCGTCGTCGTGCTCGAGAGCACATCTCGGCGAGAACCCGGCATCTACGACGGCGAACACCAGCGCGTCGAAGATGGGGGCGTAGTCGACGTCGAACGGGCAGTTGATGAAGACGCTGTCTTCGTACCTGGCGAGGGAGGACCGTGATGGTCCGGAGATCACGCGGTTCGACGACTCGCGACTGCCTCAACCGCGCGCCGGATCTCGGATGAAGGGATCGAGCCTCGGCGGCCGCTGAACTTCACGACCCGGTGCGCGCTCGACTTCTTGGCGGAAGCCTTCTTCGTGTACTTCTTGGTCGCGGTCGCGCTCATCGGTTGCCCTCCACACGTGAGACTAGCTCCGAGGCCATCATCGGCCAACCCCCGATCGGCCCATCTCCTCGATCCCTGCGGCCTATCCGGCGCCCCACTATCGATCCATCGCGCTGGCACATGCCCGCGCCTGCCTAACTCGACTACGGCGATTCGAAGACGTCGATGAGGTCGAGGTCTCCGGGTGAATGACCGCACTCGGTGAGGTGGCGGGCCAACTCGCTGCGGTGCTGCGTCCCGTGGTTCACGATGTGGGCGAGGATCAGCCACCGAGGAACGGATGCCTCGGCGTCCAGCACCAAAGACTCCGACTGCGCGGCTGCATCGAGCGATCGCACGTAGGTCAGCAGGCGCGCATCCTCCTCCGCGCAGAACGCGCGGATGCTCGCCAGGTCGTCGAGCGGTACCTCGTCCCACAGATAGGTCTCGCCGACGTCGTTGCCGTCGCAGAACTCGCGCCAACTCCAGTCGACGTCGACCAGGTGCCGGAGCGTCTGGAAGGCGCTGCCGTGATCCAGGTTCGCCGTCCGGCGGAACTCCTCGTTCGATAGGCTCGCGGCTGTCGTCAGGATCTGCCCGTTCGCCCACGCGTGGAACCGAACGAAGGCGAGCAGGCTCTCGGCGTTCATCCCGCCGATCCTAGGGCTTCAGAGGATGAAGCGGAGCGCGGCCTCGACGTCATCGAGGTGCTCGCCACGGTGTGCTGCGCGCACGGGGTAGAGCGGGCTGCCCGGGTCTCGCGGCCAGAGTCGGTCGACCGGCAGGCTCGCCACTCGGGCATCCGTCTCCTCGGCGATGCGGAGCGCCAGCTTGGCGGCCTCAAGCGGCGGGATGGCGTGGATGAGTGGCCGGGAGGCGTCGTTGATCCAGTCCACGTCCTCCGACTCGGCGTCGGAGGGCGCGAACGGTATCCCGTGCTCCAGCTTGTCGGCGAGCGCCAGCACCCGGGCATCCCAGAACGCGATGTGGCCGAGCACGGCGGCGACGGTCCAGTGCTCGTTCACGGGAGCGCGGAGCTCATCCTCGTCCAAACGGTCGACCAGGCCGCGCAGGCGCTCCCGCTCTCGCGTGTTCTGATCGATGTACGAGCGATCCTCTGACATGCCCCGACTCAGTCGGTCTCGAACAACCCCATCGTGTTGCCCTCGGAGTCCTTGAAGTAGGCGAACGCGCCCATCCCTGGGATCGGCGTCCTCGGGGTGACCACGGAGCCGCCACTCGCCTCAACCTTCTTCATCGAGTCGTCGATCGACCCCACGTCGATGGTGATGACCGGTGACGATGCCTGCTCGCTCCGCTGCATCAGACCGCCGTTGATCGCCCCGGGCTCCGTCGGCATCTGGTTGTCGTCGGTAGGCACCGTACCGACCATCGTGTACTGCATCTCCGGGATGTGGACCAGATCCCACTCGAATACCGACCGATAGAACTCCGTGGCTCGCTCGCGGTCATCGACCGGGATCTCGAAGTGCACGACCTTGTCCATTCCACTCCCCTTCCCGTTGAGCCCGCCTCCCATCCAAGCCCTCGCGCTCCGCTCAGGCAAGTCAGGCATCCACTCACGGTTCCGAGTTCATGGAGTACCGACGTGACCTACTGAAGCAGCCGATACAGGTGCCAGGGGT
>CAZZND010000244.1:0-3098 GCA_964655465.1 uncultured Actinomycetes bacterium | reverse complement strand
GATCCTGTGAGGGTGGCTGATGCGGCCCACGCCGCCATCGGCGGGGCGCAGCAGCTGATGCTCTCCGCGATCGCCGAGATCGACCGCACGGAGGCCTGGGCAGACGACGGCGCGTTCAGCGCCGCGCACTGGGTCTCGATGCGGTACGGGATCTCGTCGTGGAAGGCGCAGCGGTGGGTCGCCGCAGCCCACGCCTTGCAGCAGCTCCCCCGGATCGCTCAAGCCCTGTCGTCGGGAACACTCGGGGTCGACAAGGTCGTGGAGATCACACGGTTCGCGTCGGCCGAGACCGAGGCGACGCTCGTCGACTGGGCCGCGACCGTGTCGTGCGGGGCGATCCGTCACCGCGGGGACGTCGCGTCTCGGTCCTCCCGTGAAGAGGCCGGCCAGGTCGAACACGACCGGTCGGTGACCTGGTGGTACTTCGACGAGGGCCGGCGCTTCGGGCTGCAGGCGGAGTTACCGGCGGCACAGGGTGCGGTCGTCGCCAGAGCCTTGGAACGGATGGCCGCCAAGGTGCCAGTCATGCCCGGCGAGGGCGACACCTCCTTCGCGGTGGCCCGCCGCGCGGACGCGCTCGTCGCGCTCTGTCGGGCGCGGATCGCCTCGGACCCCGATCCGGATCGGACCACCGTGGTGGTCCACGCGCGGCTCGAGGACCTGGCCGCGGGATCCGGCGGGTGCGAGCTCGAGGCGGGTCCCGCGATCCATCCCGTCACGGTGGAGCGCCTGCTGTGCAACGCGCGGGTGCAGACCGTGGTTGAGGACACCCGGGGTGAAGTCGTGGGCCTGGGGCGGATGTCCAGGGAGCCATCGGCTTTGGTGGTTCGGCAGCTCCGTTTCCGGGACCGGGAGTGCAGGTTCCCCGGGTGCGGCGCCCGGGCGTTCACCGAGGCCCACCACGTCGTGTGGTGGTCCCGCGGTGGCCGCACCGACCTCGACAACCTCGTGCTGACCTGTTCGTTCCACCACCGGCTGGTGCATGAGCACGGGTGGCGCCTCAGCCGGACACCGGACGGTGACGTTCGGTGGTTCCGTCCCGACGGGAGACGCTACCGGGCGGGCCCGTCCCCCGGGGTTATGGAGCCGGAACCGCAACGGCCGTTCGAGATCGCCTTCGCAGCCACGGGGTGATCGCCGAGGGGGTTCGACGGCGGCCGCTCGCCAGAAGCCGCGCCTAGGCGACCCGGGCGCCGTCCTTCCAGACCTGCTCGATGCGGTCCTTCAGCGTGTCGAACACGAACGGGTCGCCATCGACCACCACCACGTCGGCGAGCTTGCCCTTCTCGAGGGTCCCGAGCCGCTCCTGCATCCCCATCAGCTCGGCGGCGGAGATGGTCGCCGCCTGCAACGCCTGCGCCGGCGTGTACCCGTTGCTCGCCATGTGCGAAAGCTCGTTCAGGTTCCAGCCGTGCGGCGCGACGGGGCAGTCGGTCCCCATGGCGACCTTGACCCCGGCCTCGGCGGCCAAGCGCATCGCGTCGAGCTCCGGCCGCCCGAGGCCCTTGAACTTCTCACGGATCTCGGGCGCGAGCTTCTCGTCGTTCGCCAGCTCCTCCGTGGTATCACCTGCCGTCAGGGTGGGCACGAGCCACGTCCCGGCCTCGGCCATCATCTCGGCAGCCTCGGCGTCCAGGAACGTGCCGTGGTCGATCGAGCGGACGCCGGCGCGGATCGCGCGCTTGATCCCCTCGGGTCCGTGCGCGTGCGCCATGACCCAGCGCCCCTGATCCGCGGCCGTCGACACGATCGCGTCGAGCTCGTCCTGTGCGAAGTGCGGGTGCATCGGGTCATCGGTCGGCGAGAAGAACCCGCCACTCGAGGCGATCTTGATCACGTCGGCGCCGGCACGGATCACCTCGCGCACCTTCTCGCGAACGCCGTCGACGCCGTCGCACTTGCCCGCCGGGAATCCCGGATACTCGGCCCAGTCGGCCGAGAGCGCCCCGCTGGGCAGCCACGGGTCGTTGTGCCCGCCGGTCTGGCTCAGCATCGTGACCGAGATCTGCATGCGCGGCCCGGGCAGCAGGCCATCCTCGACGGCCCTCTTCACGCCGGCGTCGGTGCCACCCGCGTCGCGCACCGTCGTGATCCCCAGGCGAAGCGTCGTCAGCATGTTGGCCGGCGCCAGGTAGAACGCGTAGGAGAAGGGCCGGTGCTGCACGGTCAGCTCGTCGTCCTCGTAGCGCCCCATGAGGTGCACATGGCAGTCGAACAGACCGGGCAGCAGCGCCTTGCCGTCGCAGTCGACGCCGTCGTCGCCGTCGAGCCCCGCCCCGATGTCGGCGATGCGTCCGTCCTCGATGACGACGTCGGCCTCGGCCAGCTCGCCCGACGGGGCGTCGAACACCCGTCCACCATGGAACACCGTACGGCCCAACTCACACCCCCGCTCGATCGCTCTCTAGACTCGGGCCGAACCCTACCGCCGAGGAGCGCTTCCCGTGGACATCCGACTCACCGCCGAGGACCAGGAGCTACAGGCGAAGGCGCGTGCCTTCTGTGACGAGGTGCTGGTCCCGCTCGAGGACGAGTGCGAGGCGAACGACGGCCTGACCCCCGAGAGCGCGGCGGCCGCGAAGCAAGCGGTGCTCGACTGGGACTTCGCCGCGATCAACCACGCGGTCCCCGACGGTGGCAAGGGCTACGACGTCGTTCAGGTCATGTTGATCGAGGAGCAGTGGGGCCGCGCCACGGGGGCGTTGTGGGACATACCGTGGCGCCCGTCGATCCCATTGGCCGCGGGGACCGAGGCGCAGAAGGACCGCTACCTCCGCCCGGCCTGCCGCGGGGAACGGCGCGACGCCTACGCGATCACCGAGGATGGCGCCGGCTCCGACGTGACCATGGTCGCGACCACCGCACGGCGAGACGGCGACGCGTGGGTGCTCGACGGCGAGAAGTGGCACGTGACGAGCGGCGACGTCGCCGACTTCTTCCTCGTGCACGCGCACGTCGACGGCGACCCCGCCAAGGCGACCGTCTTCCTGGTGGACAAGGACACTGCGGGCGTGCGTCTGGTCCGCACGCCGAAGTACATGCACACGTTCGTGTTCGAGCACCCGATCTACGCGTTCGAGAACGTGAAGGTCGGCGAC
>CAZZND010000243.1:263-3128 GCA_964655465.1 uncultured Actinomycetes bacterium | reverse complement strand
GGCTGGGAGGATCTCCGGATGCTTCCCACGCTACTGCCGCCCGTTCGATCACAGGGGCGCATCGCGGATTTCCTCGACCGCGAGACAGCCCGCATCGATGGCTTAGTTCGGTCGAAGCGACGGCTGCTCGAGTTGTCCCAAGCCAGGTGGAGGACTGAGGTAGTCGATGTTCTCTCCTACGGGCTGTTAGCTGACAGATTCCCCGCGATCAGGTCGCCCGCGTCTCACCCAGTGCCAACAGGTTGGAAGCTAGAGCCCCTGAAGCGACGTTGGACCGTAGTCGACTGCAAGCACGTCACGCCCGTGTATACCGATTCGGGTTTCCCGACGGTGTCACACGCAGAGATCGATGGCGGGCGCGTCTACCCTGGTCGATCAGGGCGGTTCGTGCAGGAGTCGGACTTCCTGACCCTCATCGAAGGTCGACGCCCGAGACGAGGGGACATCATCTACACGCGGAACGCTGCGATCGGGAATGCAGGGTACGTGGACACCGATGAGGACTTCGCGATGGGACAGGACGTGTGCCTGATCTCCTCTGATGATCAGGATCAGCGGTTCCTGACCTATTTCCTGAACTACGTCGCAGTGCAGCAACTGGAGGCGCAGAAGCTTGGTGCGACGTTTGACCGAATCAATGTCGCACAGATCGTAGACCTCCAGATCGCGTGTCCGCCCTCAGGAACGCAGCGCGCAATTGCGGATCACCTCGACGCACGCCGGCATCGCTACGAGACGCTCGCCGCGCACCTAGGACGCCAAGCCGCGCTTCTCGGAGAGCGTCGGGAGGCGCTGGTCACTGCGGCAGTGACAGGTCAGCTCGACGATGCCGGCGAGGCAGCCTGAACCCAGGGCGGTTCAGAAGCAGTGCGGGTGTTTCCAGGAACATCCCAGGCTAGCCGCCGCCGTAGTAGTAGCTCTTTCGTCGAAGACGCGTTGGATAGGACCACCCTCCGGGCGTCGGCGGCGCGGCCTACCATCATGAGCGTGAACAGGATCAGTCTCGCCTTCAGCCAGATCATCTGCGTCGCGTGCCAGCAGCCGCGGATCCGCGGCGTCACCTGCCCGCACTGCGGGAGCCAGCCAGACCCGCGCGAGGTCGACCCAGATCGCAAGCATCGCCAGCGGGTCGTCGAGGAGGCGACGGCTCTATTGGACGCTCCCGTCATCAGGGGCCAGCCACTCGGTTCGCCCGCCGAGGCTCTGGATCAGCTCGCGGAATGGCCCGATCGCTTCTTCCGCTGGCTCTCTGCGATGGCCTCGGGCGAGCACGACGGGGAACAGCTCGAGGGCGCCATCCGCGATCTCGTCGCACTCCGCAGCGCGCTCGGATCGGTGCAGCGTCGCCGACCATGGATCGTCACCTGGCGGGCGATCGACGAGGTCATGGATCGCCTCACCGAGAGCGCGCGGCTCTTCCTGGCATCTGTGGGAGCGGACGTGCCGCTCGTCGCCCAGCGACTCGCCGCTAAAGCGCAGGAGAAGCTGGACGCAGCAGGTCTCCCTGCGTCGGTGGCGGCCGAGCGCCTGGCGCGCTGGTCGCGGGTGGGGGACGCCGGGTCCCCGAACGACGCGCTGGGCGTCCTCGTCGGTGAGGCCTACGACCTCACCTCGTCGGAGAACATCCTGGCGTTGGATTCAGCGGGTGCGGCCCTCTTCCGTGACGTGACGGGGGTCGAAGAGGTCCCGCTCGGCATCGGCGTCGGCATGCGCCTGACAGACCTACAGGTTGAGGCTGTTCTCGATCCTGACCGCTTCTGGACGATGGTCGGCGCCGTGTCGAGGAGCTTGATCGCTCATCGCGATCGGCTGCAGGAACTCGTGGCGACGGATGGCTGGATCGACGACATGAGGGATGCGACCAGGAGGGCCCTCGATGCGACCGAGGCCGCTCTCGTGCTCCTCGCCGCTGCCCGGAAATCACGCCACGAGATCGCTGCCACGATCGGCCTCCTCCATGAGCTGACGGAGGGACCGATCAGACGGTACCTCTCGATGCTCGTAGCCGTGACATCCGGTGGCGGCTACGCGCGCCAGAGGGCATCGGATCTCGGTACCCTGGTTCAGCGCGCGAAGCAGGCGGGGTTCCATGACGTGACCGACGCCCTCGACCTCGCCCTCCGAGGCGCGAAAGCTCATGAGGAGTTCAGACTCGACGGCGATCAGGTCGTGTTGGGCACGGGCGCACGCCAGAAGATCCTGAGCATCGAGGATCTCGACGATAGGGCGCTCGCGACGATCGAGGTCCACCTGGGTCTCGCCACCGGCATCATCTGTGCCGCCGGCGCCGTCGGGACCGATCTTGGATTCCTCGACCCGCTCGACGGTCTCGAACTCGAGCCCAGCGAGCTTGTGCGCCTCATCGGTGAGCTTGCCGGGCTCTCGGATGTCGAGGTCGGCGCTGTAGCGCCGCGACTTTCCCTGACCGCCTCGGCCCCACGACCCGTGGGGTCCGACCTGGTTGCGATGCTCGTTCGCTACCTCCCCGAGGAGACGGAGTCGGGGGAGATCCGCCTCGACCTGCCGACCGGACGCAGCCGCCTCTCCGGACCGTTCGCCCCGGTCCGCCGCTGGTGCCTGGAACGCGACGGACTCCCGAAGGAGATCGCGTTCGTCGAGTCTCGCGCTCGTTGGATCACCGATGAAGACCCATGGATGCCCCAGACCGAGGTGCGGAAGTGGATCGCGCTGAAGTCGGCGATGACGGTCGGCCTTCCACTCGGGGACGCAATCGCCACGCTCCGGGAACTGCGGGGGCTCGCGACTGCTCTCGGTGACACCGAGATGGTCGAGGCTCTCACGGCGACGATGTCCGTACTTCGAAGCAAGGCGGTCGACCTCCCGGTCGACCCCGGTCTGTCGTCC
>CAZZND010000243.1:0-253 GCA_964655465.1 uncultured Actinomycetes bacterium | reverse complement strand
GGAACGCCTGGCCAGATGGATGAAGCCGTGATGCCCGAGATCGCCGAGGGCACCGTCCTCTTGGTGGATATGCAAGTCGCCGGGACATGCTCCCGTTGCTCAGCTGCCCGGCGCAGAGCTAACGTGTGAACGTGGAGCGCAACAACCCCGAGCCAGAGACGCATGCCGAGAAGACGCGAGCGGATGTCCGTCGGCTGATCATCCACGCCCGCACCGAGGACGAGGCACGCGCGGCGGTGGACGCAGGCTGGTC
>CAZZND010000242.1:0-3134 GCA_964655465.1 uncultured Actinomycetes bacterium | reverse complement strand
GTTGGCTGACCCCGCCGTAGGCCGACATGCGCCGCAGGTCCTCGACTTCTTCTGCTTGGTGCTCCCGCATTCACACGTGTCTTTCGAGCGGCACGCCGGACACTCGTGGTGTCCGCTCGAGGGCCGATACTCCCGGCCGCAGGACGAACAGGTCCGCATCGTCTACAGCGTGCCAGGTGCGCACGTTGCGAACCGTGACGGGCGTCACGTTGCAGGACGGGTCCTTCAACGCGATGGGTAGGCTTCGCCGCGGCCGCATGTTCGTCGTCTCCGTCTTCCACCGGCGCCGCCGGCGGTGGCGAGAGCTCGTCCGAGCCGCCGGACGGTCCGCCGGGATCCGGCGACTCTGGAGAGCGGAGGCAACCTTTGGTCTCGCTGCGGTGTCTGATGTGGAGGACCCACCACCGAGATGAGAGCGACCGAAGCGCAGGAGGCTCTGCGAGCTGCCTACGAGGAGCACTACGTGCCCTTGCTGCGGTTGTGCATCCTCCTGTCTGGAGACCGGCAGGTTGCGGAGGATATCGTGCAGGACGCCTTCGTCAGGGTCACGCCGAGGATCGAAGAGGTCCCTAAGGACCACCTGGCGTCATACCTGCGCAGAGTGGCCCTGAACTTGTGGAAGAACCGCCTTCGGAGCCTGACTCGAGAGCGGCGAGCTCGAGGTCGAACCGCGATCGTCCACGTCATCGACCCGATCGGCCGCGAGGACCGGTCGGCACTTCGGGCGGCGGTGTTGCGGCTGCCGAAGAGGCAACGGGCGTGCCTGGTTCTCCGCTACTACGAGGATCTGCCCGAGCGCGAGGTGGCCGCCCTGCTTGGGTGCTCGATCGGGACGGTGAAGAGCCAGACGAGCCGGGCGCTGGCTCGACTGAGGAAGGGGTTCGAAGGTGAGGCTTGAGGACGAGCTCCGTCGCGCCCTGCGAGTACCGCTTGCTGACGTCGACGACGCGGATCAACTCTTGCCCCGGTTTCTAGCACGCAGGGAAGAGGCGGTATAGCATTCCGCCGGTGTTGGCTCCTCCGAGGAGGCCTGGCGGTCGATCGAGCATCGCCTGGGACGGGGGTCCTCTGCTCGTCCCGGTTCCAGGATCGCGGTCATGGCCCTCGCGCTCACGTTGTCCGCCGCCAGCCTCACCGGTCTCTGGTTGGGGTTCCGGTCGGGTCCTGTCGATCGAAGCGATCGCGAGGGAACCGCAGGGGAGCCTGTCGATCTGCAACCGCGCGTGACCGCGGTCATCCCGGTCGGACCGTACCCTAAGGACGTCGCCGTCGGTGAGGGGGCCGTCTGGGTCAGCGTGCCGGCGCAGGAACCCAGCCAGGACGACCTCGTCGTTCGGATCGATCCCGGTACGAACGAGGTGGTGGCCCGGATCCCGGTGGACCGCTCCATCGCGGGGCTCGCCGCGGGCGCGGGCGGTGTGTGGGTCGTCGGGGTTCAGGGCACCGGGCCGGACCCCAGCTTCTATGTGGATCGGATCGATCCCGCCACGAACGAGGTCGTCGCGCGGATCCCGGACGTCAGCGGGCCCTTGGTGGTCGGCGAGGGGGCCCTTTGGGCGGTCGATCACGCGGGCGCCCGGGCCGGTCCCGAGGGCAGCAGCCTGCTGCGGATCGACCCGGCGACCAACCAGATCGTCGCGAGGATCCCGCTGGGGATCGCCGTCTGGGGAATCGAGTTCGGCGAGGGGTACGTGTGGGTGCTCTCCCTCGAGCCCGGCCCCGGTGAGGGAGACATCCTGCAGGTCGATCCCGCGACGAACGAAGTGGTGGCGAGGATCGAGATCCCGCTTCCCGGCTCGGTGTTTGCGCCGGCGCTGGGCGACGGCTCGGCGTGGGTGCCCGTCTGCTGCGCCGACAACGAGGGGATGGTCTTCCGGGTCGATGTTGGCACGAGCCAGATCGTGGGCGAGCCGATCAGGCTGCCGGCAGGAAATCCTTTCGCCTTCGCGGCCGGGCACGTGTGGGTGCTCGAGGAACGAGGAGCCCTGTCCGGCCTGAACGTGGCCACTCAAGAGGTGGACGAGATGGTCTCCGGCTTCGATTGGCCCGCCGGAGGCTTCCCCGACCCGAGCACTGAGCTCGATCCCGCTCGGCTCGTGGTTTGGATCGCTAACTACCAGGACTCCGTGACCCGCATCGACCTCGCGGCGACGAGAACGCCTTCCGCCGAGCCCGACGGTGCTTCGCCATCAACGGAGCTCATCGTTCTCTTCGGAGGGTCGGGTGGCGGGATCTACTCGCTGCGGGCGGACGGGACGGGCGCCGACCTGATCGACGCGGGGGGTCGGGCGGAGGACCTTGCGCCGGCGCCTGACGGCACGCGGATAGCGTTCGTGGGAAATGGAGGCATCTTCGTCGTCGATTCGGATGGGACCAACGAGATGCAGCTAACGTCGGGGGTCTCTGACACGAGTCCCACCTGGTCGCCAGATGGTTCGATGCTGGCCTTCTCCAGGGAAGTCCCGTCGGACACCGACGCCGGGAACGTAGACATCTTCTTGGTCCCCGCCGCCGCCGGCGACATCCGCCAGCTAACCAACGATCCCCTCCTCGAGTACACCCCTGCGTGGTCCCCGGACGGTACCAAGATTGCCTTCGTCGGGTATGAACAAAGAGCCAACGAACCACCGTCAAGCGTCGCGCTCTACGTGATGAACAGCGACGGGACCGATGTGAAGCTACTGGGAGGGGACGGTGTCGCTCAACCCTCCTGGTCGCCTGACGGCTCAGGGATCGTTGTCGTTCAGAACCAGAACTCCGTCGTCGCTTTCGCCGCGGCAGGCTCCGGCACTCGAGAGGTGTACGCGCCAGAGAGCGCCTCCAGCATCACCTTGAGCCCGTCGTGGTCGCCGGATGGCAAGGAGATCGCCTTCATCACGGGCCCGAGCGTGACGGAACTCGGCGTCTACGTTGCCGCCGCGGATGGGAGCGGGGCAAGGAAGGTGTCCGGCGGACTGGATTCGCCGCTCGATGTTGTGTGGATGCCAACAGCGTGATGCGGCGGTGGATCTTGCCTCGACGCGCCAGGAGGGTTGCCGAAAGAACCACGAACGGCGGTCCTTGAAGTCGCTAACGACAGGCGCCGAGATCCCGACGGTGACGACCTGTGGCTGAACTGGATCGTGCGCCTGCGT
>CAZZND010000241.1:0-3153 GCA_964655465.1 uncultured Actinomycetes bacterium | reverse complement strand
ACCTCGGCGGTATCGATCCAGCTCATCCCGGCATCGAATCCGGCTCGCATCGCCTCGACGATGTCCTCCTCGGAGCTGTTGGGCCCCCAGGCCGTCCCGCCCGCCTCCCATGCCCCGAAGCCGACCACCGACAGATCCGGCCCGTGCGTCCCTAGCGCTCGCGTCTGCATCGCCACATCGTATCCACGCCGCGACGCGGGCGGAGGCGACGTCGCGCAGTACGCTAGGGACTCGACGGCATCCACCCCCCCGTCCGCGATCCGAGGAGCGAGGTCCACCCGAGTCCGCATGACCAAGACCGTCGAGGAACGCGAGCGAGTCGTCATCCGGTTCGCCGGGGACTCCGGCGACGGGATGCAGCTCACCGGCGACCGGTTCACCAACGCCACCGCGGTGCTCGGCAACGATCTCGCGACCCTGCCGGACTTCCCCGCCGAGATCAGGGCCCCGGCCGGGACCGTGCACGGGGTCTCGGCGTTCCAGATCCAGTTCGCGGCCACCGACATCACGACGCCCGGCGATCACGCGGACATGCTCGTCGCGATGTGCCCGGTGGCACGGTGCTGCTCAACGAGGATGCCTTCACGTCTCGCAACCTCGACAAGGCGGGGTACAGCGCGGATCCGACGACGGACGGTTCGCTCGAGGGCTACCGGGTCATCCAAGTGCCGATGACCTCCATCACGGTGCGTGCGGTCGAGGACCTCGGCATCTCGAGGAAGGAGGCCGAGCGCGCGAAGAACATGTTCGCCCTCGGGTTGGTCTCGTGGATGTACGGACGCCCCACCGAGCCGACGATCGCGTGGCTGGAGCGGAAGTTCGGGAGCAAGGACGAGATCTTGCAGGCCAACGTGGCGGCGTTCAAGGCGGGGTACGCCTTCGGCGAGACGACCGAGCTCTTCGCGCACCAGGTGATCGTCAAGGCGGCACCGGCGGTGGCGGGGACCTACCGCAACGTGGCCGGCGCGCAGGCGTTGTCCTGGGGCCTGATCGCCGCGGCATCGCGCGCGGGGATCCCGCTGTTCTACGCCAGCTATCCGATCACCCCGGCCTCGGACCTGCTGCACGAGCTGTCAAAGCACAAGCATTTCGGGGTCGTGACCGTGCAGGCCGAGGACGAGATCGCGGCCGCGAACATGGCCCTCGGCGCCGCGTTCACCGGGTCGCTCGCGGTGACCGGCACGAGCGGCCCAGGGCTGGACCTGAAGGCCGAGACCATCGGGCTCGCCGTGATCACGGAGCTGCCGTTGCTCGTCATCGACGTCATGCGCGCCGGGCCCTCGACCGGTATGCCGACCAAGACCGAGCAGGGGGATCTGCTCGCCGCGATGTTCGGGCGCCACGGCGAATCACCGATCCCGATCGTCGCGCCCAGCTCACCGTCCGAGTGTTTCGAAGTCGCCTTCGAGGCGGCCCGGGTGGCGATCCGCTACCGGACGCCGGTGATCGTGTTGTCCGACAGCTTCCTGCAGAACTCGTCCGAACCGTGGCGCCTGCCCGCGGTGGACGACCTGCCCTCCATCGACCCCTCATTCGCGGCGCCGATGGAGGGGTTCCGCCCCTACGAGCGTGACGACCACCTGGCCCGCCCGTGGGCCATCCCCGGGACGCCGGGACTGCAGCATCGGATCGGTGGCCTCGAGAAGGAGGAAGGCACGGGCAACATCAGCTACGACGGCGAGAACCACGAACGGATGACGCGCTTGCGCGCGGCCAAGGTGGACGGCATCGCGACGGACATCGGGCCGCTCGAGGTCGATGACCCCGACGGCGCGGCCGACCTGCTGGTGCTGGGATGGGGCTCGAGCGCAGGATCGATCCGCGCCGCGGCCGATCGGGTTCGCGCGAGCGGCGCGTCGGTCGCCACCGCGCACCTGCGCTGGCTCAACCCGCTGCCGGCCAACACGGGCGAGGTCGTGCGCCGCTACCCCAAGGTCTTGATCCCGGAGATGAACACCGGGCAGCTCGCGATGCTGATCAGGTCGAGGTTCCTCGTGGACGCGGTCACGTTCTCGCGGGTCCAGGGCCGCCCGCTCTGGGCGGACGAGCTCACCGACGCCATGGAGGGGATGCTGCGTGGCTGAGACCGTCCCGCTGACCAAGAAGGACTTCACGTCGACCCAGGATCCTCGCTGGTGCCCGGGATGCGGGGACTACGCCATCCTCGCGGCGGTTCAGGGGTTCATGCCCGAGCTGGGCATCGAACCCAAGGACACGGTGTTCGTCTCGGGGATCGGGTGCAGCGGCCGGTTCACGTATCACATGGACACGTACGGGTTCCACGGGATCCACGGCCGCGCGCCCGCGATCGCGACCGGGGTCGCGACGGCGAACCCCGACCTGAGCGTATGGGTCGTCACGGGTGATGGCGACGCGCTCTCGATCGGCGGCAACCACCTCATCCACGCGCTCCGTCGCAACGTGGACATCAAGATCTTGATGTTCAACAACCAGATCTACGGCCTCACGAAGGGCCAGTATTCGCCGACCTCGGAGCAGGGCAAGATCACGAAGTCGACGCCGTTCGGGTCGCTCGACCGGCCTTTCAACCCCGTCGCGCTCGCCCTCGGCGCGTCGGCGACGTTCGTCGCGCGTACGATCGACAACGACCGACAGCACCTGACGGAGGTCCTGCGCCAGGCGATGGCACATCCCGGATCGGCGTTCGTCGAGATCTACCAGAATTGCAACGTGTTCAACGACGGCGCCTTCGACCTGCTCCGTGACAAGCCGCAGGGCGCGCACAGCCAGATCCGACTGGTCCACGGCGAGCCGATCGTCTTCGACGAGGGGACCCGCTGCATCCGCGTCGGTGAGAACGGGCGGCTCGAGATCGCGGCCACGTCCGAGACCGACCCCGCTTCCATCGTGACCCACGACGCCCACGGGCGTCCGTCGCTGGCCTTCGCGCTGGCTCACATCTCCGACGGTCCGTGGCAGGAATCATGCATCGGTGTGTTCCGCGAGGTCGAGCGACCGACGTACGGCCGGGCCGTGCACGAGCAGATCCAGCGAGCCGTGGAGAAGTCGGGACCTGGCGATCTCGAGACGTTGCTGCGCGGCGGCGACACCTGGACGGTCCCGGTCTCGGCCGACGGCTAGGTCGAGGGGCGCTCGTCGCCGTCGCCGCGGCCGGCATCGGGCCCCGGTCGC
>CAZZND010000240.1:928-3188 GCA_964655465.1 uncultured Actinomycetes bacterium | reverse complement strand
GCCGAGACCGCATCTACCCGGCCGAAGAAGAGCGGCTGCTTAAGGGCTACGAGTTACAGAGCACCATCAGGTTCGCCGAGTCGGGGGGGAGGCGGGCTGAACGGACCGCCACGGTGGAGGCCGGAAGCGGCCGCCTCGCGACGCTCTCCTACGGTCACGCGGCCACAATCTGGCGGATCAATCGAGGATGGAGGCGCCGCAAGGAGGACAGTGAGCTGGGTTTCGTGTTGGATGTCGAGCGCGGCTACTGGGCGAAAGACGCGAAAGCCTCGAGCGATGACGACCAGGAGGATCCGTTGAGCCCTCGTACCCAGCGAGTGATTCCCTTTGTCGAGGACCGAAGAAACTGTCTCATCTTCCAGCTAGGGTCCCCAGCCACTCAAGCTGTCATGGCCTCGCTCCAAGCGGTCTTGAAGAACGCAATCCAGGTTGAGTTCCAGCTCGAGGACGCTGAATTGGCGGCCGAGCCGTTGCCCACCGCCGCCGACCGTAAGTCCATCCTGTTTTACGAATCCGCAGAAGGTGGAGCGGGGGTCTTGCGTCGGCTCGTTGAAGATCCGGGTGCTCTCGCAAATGTTGCGCGTCGTGCCCTCGAGATCAGCCATTTCGATCCTGAAACCGGCGTGGATGGAAAGAAGGCTCCGGGGGCGAAGGAAACGTGCGAGGCGGCCTGCTACGACTGCCTCATGAGCTACACCAACCAACCCGACCACTCCCTGCTCGACCGGAAGCTCGTGGCCGATTATCTCCTTGCTCTCGCCAGCGCAAGGGTCGCCATCGCCCCCGGATCGGTCACGCGGGAAGATCAATTCGAGCTCCTGAGTCGGGTTGCCGCCTCGGACTTGGAGCGGCGGTGGCTCCGGTTTCTTATGGAGTACGGCTACCGGCTCCCGACTGATGCAGGCAAATTGTTCGAAAAGGCAGGGACCCGACCAGACTTTTTCTATCCCGACCACAACGTCGTCGTGTACATAGACGGTCCGCCGCACGATTACCCGGACCGCGCCCAGCGAGATGCGGAGAAGCAAAAGGCTATGGAGGACCTCGGCTATGTGGTTCTTCGCTTCCGTCACGATGATGATTGGCATGGCATTGTGAAGAAGTATCCCTCTGTCTTCGGGACCGGCACATGAGCTTCGCCGTCGGCTCACTCGTGCGCGCCAGGGGAAGGGAATGGGTTGTCCAACCCGAGTCCGAGTCCGACCTGCTTGTTCTCCGACCGCTGGGGGGCACCGATGACGAAGTCACGGGCATCCACCTCGCCCTGGAAGAGGTGGCCCCTGCCAGCCTGGGTCTTCCGAGCCCTGGTGACCTCGGCGACCACCGGTCTGGGCGCTTCCTGCGGGATGCGATCCGGTTAGGTTTCCGGAATAGCGCGGGTCCCTTTCGGTCTTTCGGGCGGATCGCCTGTGAGCCCCGACCGTATCAGCTCGTGCCGCTGCTCATGGCCTTGCGGCTGGACCCGGTCAGGCTCCTTATCGCCGACGACGTTGGCATAGGCAAGACCATCGAGGCGGGCCTCGTGGCCCGTGAACTACTTGATCGCGGCGAGGTCCAGAGGCTTGCCGTCTTGTGTCCGCCGCATCTGGCTGAGCAGTGGCATGCTGAGCTTCGGGACAAGTTCAACCTCGAGGCCGAATTGGTGCTGCCCAGCACGGCCCGCCGCCTCGAACAGAATTGTGGACTCAATCAGTCGCTCTTCGAGGTGTATCCGTACGTCATCGTCTCGATGGACTATATCAAGTCCGACCGGCGTCGCGAGGAGTTCCTCCGCGCCTGCCCGGAGCTGGTCATTGTGGACGAGGCCCACACCTGCGCGGCCATGACCGACGGCAGGGGCGCCCGCCACCAACGGCATCAGCTCTTACGGGGCCTGGCCGAGAACGCTGCCCGCCACCTGATCCTCGTCACCGCCACACCGCATAGCGGCAAGGAAGACGCATTTCGGTCTCTGCTGGCCCTTCTGGATCGCGGGTTCGCCGATCTTCCCAATGACCTCGCCGGCGTCCACAATGAGGGTCACCGGCGCCGGCTCGCGACCCACCTCGTCCAGCGCCGCCGTGGAGACATCGAGCATTACTTGGATGCCGACACCCCCTTTCCGAAACGCGAGGAAAAGGAGGACACCTACACCCTCCACCCTGACTACAAGACGTTGTTCGATCGAGCCCTCCGGTACGCCCGCGAGATCATCCGTGACCCTGAAGGTGGCGCGTTCCGGCAACGGGTACGCTGGTGGTCGGCCCTAGCCCTCCTGCGC
>CAZZND010000240.1:0-918 GCA_964655465.1 uncultured Actinomycetes bacterium | reverse complement strand
TCTTGTCGTAGGCGAGGATGACGTCGTTCTGCAGCAGTCCCGCCGCCGCCGCTGAAACCTTTAGGAGCCGCGCATCGGGTCTCAGCGCCGAATCGGTAGAGGAAGCCGACGAAATCGGCCGCAGAACAATCCTTGACCCGATTGATGACGAGGCCTCCGAGGGTGTGGATGTGGCGCCTGGAGGCGACCTTGGCGACGAGAGTGAGGAGGATAGGAAGAAGCGACGTCAGCTTTTGGAGATGGCCCGGATTGCCGAGGGCCTATGCGGGGAGAGGGACGCCAAGCTACAGAAAGCAAAGCGCCTCATCCAGGGCCTCGTCAAGGACGGGTTCCAACCCATCGTGTTCTGTCGGTTCATTCCCACGGCCGAGTATGTGGCCGAGGAGCTGCGCAAGGCTCTCCCCAGGAGTGTCGAGGTCGCAGCCGTCACCGGGCTCCTGCCCCCGTCCGATCGTGAGAAGCGCGTTTTGGATTTGGCCAAAGCCGATCGCCACGTCCTTGTCTGCACAGACTGCCTGAGTGAAGGGGTGAACCTGCAGAAGATGTTCGATGCCGTCGTCCACTACGACCTCTCCTGGAATCCCACGAGGCATGAGCAGCGAGAAGGTCGGGTGGATCGCTATGGCCAGAACAGCAAGCTCGTCCGCGTGCTGACCTACTATGGCATTGACAACCAGATCGACGGGGTCGTCCTGGATGTGCTCATCCGGAAGCATAAGAGCATCCGGACCGCTCTGGGCATCTCGATCCCCGTCCCGGCGGATACCGAAACGGTCCTAGCTGCCCTCATGCACGGGGCTCTGCTCAAGGGTGGGGCTGACCAGCTCACGCTCGATTTCGCCCGAGCCGAGACGGATGAACTGCATACCGAATGGCAGGCCGCGGCAAACCGAGAGAAACTCTCCAGGACGATGTTCG
>CAZZND010000239.1:0-3190 GCA_964655465.1 uncultured Actinomycetes bacterium | reverse complement strand
ATGTTCGACAAGCGGGGTACGGGGCTCTCCGATCGAGTCTCTCCCGACTACATCCCCGACCTCGAGACCCGGATGGACGACGTCCGCGCCGTGATGGAGGCCGCCGGCTGCGAGAGTGCGGTGATCCTCGGCGTCTCCGAAGGCGGTCCGATGTCGATCTTGTTCGCCGCCACATACCCGGAGCGAACGGTGGCCTTGGTGGTGTACGGCGCATCGCCCCGATACGCGTGGGCGCCGGACTACCTGGGTGGCCGTACCGACGAGGCGATCCAAGCCGGGATCGACGACATACGGTCGCGCTGGGGCTCCAAGGAGTCGGCTGCCGATGAGCTCGCGTCCTGGGCGGCGCCCAGCGCCGCCGACGATCCCGATGCGATCGAATGGTTCGCCGGCTACATACGGGCGGCCGGCAGTCCCGGTGCCGGCGTGGCGCTCGAGATGATGAACCGCGAGATCGATGTTCGTGACGTGCTCTCAGCGATCCAGGTGCCGGCGCTCGTCATCCAACGCGAGGGCGATCGGGACGTGACGGCCCCTCCCGGCTACATGGCGGAGCGCATCCCAGGATGCAAGCTCGTGGTTCTCCCCGGCGATGACCACATCCCGTGGTTCGGCGACGCCGAGGCCATCGTGTCCGCGATCCAAGGGTTCGTCGGCGAGGTGCGCGACGAAGAAGCTTCCTTCAGCCGCGTGCTCGCGACCGTGTTGTTCACCGACATCGTGGACTCCACCGCGCAGGCGGCAGCGATGGGTGATCGGGATTGGCGGCGGGTCGGCGATGAGCACGACCGGATCGTGCGGAGCCAGATCGCCCGGTACCAGGGCCGCGAGGTCAAGGCGATGGGCGACGGGTTCTTGGCGACGTTCGACGGTCCGGCGAGGGCCATCCGCTGCGCGACAGGGATCACCGATGCCGTGAAGCGGCTCGGCATCGAAGTGCGGGCGGGCTTGCACACGGGAGAGTGCGAGATGCTCGGCGACGACGTGGGCGGGATCGCGGTCGCCACCGGTGCCAGGGTAGGGGCGCTCGCCGGTCCCTCCGAGGTGCTCGTCTCCCAGACCGTCAAGGACCTGGTCGCGGGGAGCGGACTCTCGTTCGAAGATGCGGGCGAGCACGAGCTGAAGGGTGTCCCTGACCGCTGGCGCCTCTACCGGGTGATCACGTGACGGCCATCCCCGGGGCCCGCTACGTTGCCAGCGCCGATGTCGAGATCGCGTACTCGGTCACCGGGGACGGTCCGATCGATCTCGTGTACCTCCCCGGGTTCATCTCCCACGTCGAATACCTCTGGGACGGTGAGCGCTCGGCGAGATTCCTTCGCCGCCTCGCCTCGTTCTCCCGACTCATCCTGGTGGACCGACGAGGCACGGGGCTCTCGGACCGGGTGACGCCCGACGCTCCTCCCCCCCTCGAGACCCAGATGGACGACCTGCTCCGCGTGCTCGATGCCGTGGGTTCGGAACGAGCCGTGCTGTTCGGGGCCGGGATCGGCGCCATGCTGTGCGCCCTGGTCGCCGCAACCTTTCCGAAACGGGTATCGGCCTGCGTCCTGTACGGGACCGCCGCCTGCGGCACGCAGCAGCCCGACTATCCGTGGCAGATGACGGAGGCCTCGTTCGAGGACTACTTCCGGCGCTTGCAGGAGGGATGGGGAACCCAGGAGTACGCGGACGAGATCCTCGGCTGGTTGGGCCCGAGCCTCACCGATGATCAGGCCGTCAGGGCATGGTGGGCGAGACTGATGCGGCTCGCGGACAGTCCGAACTCAGCACTGGCCCTCGAGCGCATGTACATGCAGACCGACGTCCGATCGGTCCTCGGCTCCGTCAACACCCCGACGCTCGTCGTCCACAGGACCGCAGACCCTGTGCAGAAGATCGAGGGCGGCCGATACGTTGCCGAGCGAATCCCGGGAGCCACGCTCGTCGAGCTCCCCGGAGCGGACTGGATCCCCTGGGGTGACGACCAAGACGCGCTGCTCGACACGGTCGAGGAGTTCCTGACCGGCTCGAAGCCCGTGCCCGAGACGGACCGTGTGCTGGCGACGGTGCTCCTCACCGATATCGTCGACTCGACGAGAAGAGCCGCAGCGTTGGGCGACGCGAGGTGGAGGGACGCGATCGCCGCCCACGACGAGCACGCCCGGACGGCCATCGATCGGTTCCGGGGACGCTACGTGAACACCACGGGGGACGGGATGCTGGCCACGTTCGATGGCCCAGCGCGAGCGGTACGTTGCGCGCAAGCGATCGCCGAGGCGATCCAGCCGCTCGCTCTAGAGATCCGGGCCGGATGTCACACGGGAGAGGTCGAGCTGGCAGGAGACAACGTTCGCGGTATCGCGGTGCACATCGGGGCCCGAGTTGCTGCCCTCGCTGGTCCCTCCGAAGTCCTCGTTTCCTCAACCGTAAGGGACCTCACGGCCGGCTCCGGCCTGGTCTTCGAAGATGCTGGCGAGCACGAGCTCAAGGGTGTCCCCGACCGGTGGCGCTTGTTCCGGGTGATGACGTCGTGATCGAGGCCGCGTTCGGCTACGCACGCGCCGCCGACGGCGCGTACATCGCGTACTCGACGATGGGGGACGGTCCGGTCGACCTCGTCTGGCAGTTCGACTGGTTCGGCAACATCGACGTCATCCAGGAGGACGGCGACTGGCTCCGGATGTTCCAGGGCTTGGCGTCGTTCAGCCGGCTGATCCTTCACGACCGGCGGGCGACCGGCCTCTCGAGCCGGAACGTCCCCGTCCCCGACCTCGAGACGCGAGCCGCCGACCTGGTGGCAGTCCTCGATACGATCGGCGCCGATCGGCCCGTGCTCGGCGGTGAGAGGGAGGGCGGCGCCCCGAACGTGCTCTTGGCGGCCACCGAGCCCGAACGGGTCCGTTCCCTGGTCTGGTACGCGCCCACCGCACGCTCCGTGTGGACGCCCGACTACCCGTTCGGGGTCAAGCCCGACTACGTCGAAGGCGAGGAACAGCTGCTCGAGCTCTGGGGGACCCGGGCCTACGGGGAGGCGTTCATCCGGAACGAGGCCGGGGCCGGCCACGACATCGATCCGGCCGCGGTCGACATCGTGGCCAAGATGAGCCGGCAGACGGCGACCCCCGACGTGGCGAGCTCGCTCAGCCGGGTCTGGTACGAGACCGACATCCGGCCCTTGTTAGCTGCCGTGACCGCGCCCGCGCTGCTC
>CAZZND010000238.1:0-3207 GCA_964655465.1 uncultured Actinomycetes bacterium | reverse complement strand
GCCCTCAAACCCCCCACCCCTTACCCTCGCGAAGCAGCCCGTAGCGCAGCGGAGGGCCCCCCCCGGCGAGTTGGGGTGTGATCGCGAGGGCGTCAAGCCGGGGGAGGGGTAAGGTTTTCAAGGAGGCGGGGGGCCTTCGGCCCCCCGCCTCCTTGAGGATCTCCACCCCCTTCGCGCAGCACCCCAGAGGGGCTCCGCCACGCTTGGGTGTGTTGAAGACAGTTTCAAGGCGGAGAGGCCCACGGGGCTGCTCCGCAAGGGGAAGAGGGTGAGGCTGGAGGCGGTTTTCCGCATTCTCCTAGCCGAATCGCCCGGTGACGTAGTCTTCCGTCCGGCGGTCCGACGGGCGAGTGAAGATCGTCTCGGTCTCATCGAACTCGATGACGGCTCCGGCGCGGGCGTCGTCCATCATCATCATCGCCGTGAAGTCCGAGACGCGCGCCGCTTGCTGCATGTTGTGGGTGACGATGACGATGGTGAAGGAACGGCTGAGCTCGCGCATCAGCTCTTCGATCTTGAACGTGGCAATCGGGTCGAGCGCCGAGCACGGCTCGTCCATCAGGATCACCTCCGGCTCGACCGCCAGTGCCCGGGCGATGCACAGACGCTGCTGCTGGCCGCCGGAGAGCGACAGGCCGCTCTGGCTCAACTTATCGTGGACTTCGTCCCACAGCGCCGCCCGGCGCAGGCAGTTCTCGACGTGGTCGTCTATGTTCCCGGTGAAGCCGTTGATGCGGGCGCCCCAGGCCACGTTCTCGTAGATGGTCTTGGGAAACGGGTTGGGCTTCTGGAAGACCATCCCGATCCGACGCCGGACCTCGACGGGGTCGACCTGAGGGTCGTAGAGGTCGACGCCGTGGTACCGCAGGGTGCCCTCGACGCGGGCTCCCTCGATGAGGTCGTTCATGCGGTTGAGCGAGCGGATGAAGGTGGTCTTGCCGCACCCGGATGGGCCGATCAGGGCGGTGATCTCGTTGCACTTGATCGGCAGCGTGACGTCGCGCACCGCACGGAAGGTGCCGTAGAAGACCGAGACCCCATCGACATCGAACACGACCTCTCGTTCGACGTCCACGTCATCGCGAGCGGGACGGATCTCGATGTGCGCCTCGGCGCCCGTCCCCTGGTGAGACGCGACCGGCGCCGACCCTTCGGGCTTCAGTTCCGTGACCTCCACGTGATCACCACTTCCGCTCATACCGGTTCCTCAACAAGATGGCCACCGCGTTCACGGCAAGGATAGCGACCAGCAGCACCACGATCGCGGAGGAGGTGCTCGCTCCCCACTGCGCCCGTGGCTGCCGCGCGAACGAGAAGATCTGGGTCGGCAGGGACGTGTACGGTCCCTGCAGGACCTCCATGACCCCTCGGCCGCTCGGGTTCGACAGGTAGCCGGTGGTCGCCCCCACGAGCAGAAGCGGCGCCGTCTCGCCGAACGCCCGGGCCATCGCGAGGATCACACCGGTGAACATCCCGGGTGCGGCGTACGGAAGGACGTGGCTGCGCACGACCTCCCAGCGGGTGGCGCCCACGCCGTAGGCGGCCTCTCGGATGCTCGGCGGCACGGCCCGCAGCGCCTCCATCGAGACCAGGATCACGATCGGCATGACGAGCACCGCGATCGTCAGCCCACCCGTGATGTACGAGAGACCCGGCGCACCGCCCCCGGGGCCCGTGACCGAGCGAAGGATCTGCGCGAACACGATCAGGCCCAAGATCCCGAAGACCACCGACGGCACGCCGGCGAGGTTGCGGATGTTCGCGATCAGGAGGCGGTTGAGCTTGGAGTCGCGTGCGTACTCCTGCAGGTACACGGCGGACGCGCCGCCGAGGGGGATCGCGAACACGACGACGAACGCGATCAGGATCAGCGAGCCCACCAGACCTTGCCGGACACCGGTTCTCGACGCGATGCTGGAGGTGTTGCTCGTCACGAAGTCGAGACCCCGCTCGCGCAGGACGGGGAGCGCCTCGGACAGCGTGATCCACAGCAACGCGATGAGCACGGCGAGCGACAGCAGCAGCGTCGCCAGCAGCGCGAGCTCGAACAGACGGCCGCCGAGGTCACGCGACCGGCCGCGGAGGGCGGCGTCGACGCTCGCGCGGACCTGGTCCGTGGGGGCGATGGAGGACACCTACAGCACCTTCCTGACCCGGCGGACGACCCGCTCCGACGCGATGTTCAATGCCAGCGTGATCACGAAGAGGAGCAGACCGACGAAGAACAGGCCGTCGAAGGCGTAGCTGGAACCTTGCACCTGGTCGGAGCCGATCGCGAGCGACGAGATCGCTCCGGTCATGGTCTGACCTCCGCCCAGCGGGTCGAAGCTCCGGAGCGCCCCGCCCGTCGCGCCGGCGGCGATGGCGATGACCATCGTCTCCCCGATCGCCCGGGACAGTCCGAGGATCAGGGCCGCCACGATCCCGGAGGTCGCAGCCGGGAAGACGATGCGTACCGCGACGGTCCGCCGGCGCGCGCCGATCCCGTAGGCCGCTTCGCGCAACGCCCGCGGGACCGCGTACAGCGCGTCCTCGGAGACCGAGGCGACGAGCGGAACGATCAAGATCCCGACGGCGAGCCCGGCCGCGAGGAACGACGAGGACTCGTCCGACCCGAAGATGTCCACGGCGATGCTCGGGTGCAGCACGGTGAGAGCGAAGTACCCGAGCACGACGCTCGGGATCCCCGCGAGGGTCTCGAGGATCGGCTTCAGGGTCCGGCGCGCCTTCGGCGACGCGTACTCCGAGAGGTACATCGCGGCACCGAGCCCCAGAGGCGTCGCCACGACCATCGCGATGAGCGAGATCACGATGCTCCCGGCGAACAGCGTGATGAGGTCGAACTCGTCCTGTCGCGGGAACCATCCATCGCCGACGAGCCACGAGGTGTCGATCGAGGTGATCCAGGAGACGGCGCGCCCGAGGAGCGTCAGGACGATGGCGATGCTGATGACGAGCGATGCGGCCGCCGCCATCGCGAGGATGGTCTTGATCGTCGCCTCGCGGCGACGACGCCGCGACGCGCCGCGCAGGGCGTCCAGGGTCAGCGGGCCCGTTGCCATGGCGGTGGGATCGTACCCCAGTCGTCAGGCGGCGCTCGCCGCCTGCCGGGTGACCTCGATGCGATCGGCGGGCAGCGGCACGTGACCCACCGCGGCAACGGCCTCGTTCAGGCCCGCGTCGCTCACGTAGAAGTCCACGTACGCC
>CAZZND010000237.1:0-3213 GCA_964655465.1 uncultured Actinomycetes bacterium | reverse complement strand
AACATCGGCTCGAAGATCACGATGAAGTACCCGTCGATCTACCTGCTCGGCAAGGGCGCGCGCGGCGAGGTGCTGAGCGTCGCGTATGCGGGCAAGGGCATGCACACCGATGCCGGCGGCAAGGCGATCCACGCGGCGCCCTACACCACCAGCGTGATCACGTCGAAGTCCGTCTCGAAGGACGGTGGGCGTACCGGCTATCGCGGTCTCGTCCGTGTCGAGCCCGACGCCCACCACGCCAAGAGCAACGTGCGCTGCGACGCGCTGATCCTGGACGACATCTCGCGCTCGGACACCTACCCCTACATCGAGGTCGAGGACGAGACCGCCTCGCTCGGTCACGAGGCCACGGTCTCCAAGGTCGGGGACGACCAGCTCTTCTACCTGATGAGCCGCGGCCTCACCGAGGTCGAGGCCACCGCCATGATCGTGAACGGCTTCATCGAGCCGATCACCCGTGAGCTCCCGATGGAGTACGCGGTCGAGCTGAACCGACTGGTCGAGCTGCAGATGGAGGGCTCGGTCGGCTAGCGCCAACCGGATCGCGGCGGCCCTCGTTCGTCGAGGATCGACCCGTCGGGTCGCCTGAAGACGGGGCGGCCATCGATCAGGTCCAGCCGGAAGCCATCACCGCCGTGGACCATCCGGTGGTGCCGCCGGCATAAGAGCAGCAGGTTGGGGAGCGCGGTCGGGCCGCCGTGCGCCCAGTGCACGACGTGGTGCGCGTCGCACCACGCCTGCGGGCGATCGCAGCCCGGGAACCGGCAGTGGCGATCGCGGACGATCACGGCCCGGCGCATCGCCGGAGGCACGACCGGTGTGCGCCGGCCCACGTCGAGCGGCTCGGAGCGGCCCGACATCACGATGCGGGTGATCGAGGCGTCGCATGCCAGACGTTCGGCGATGCCGGACCCCACCGGACCGGTGTGATCGAGCTCCCCGGCACCTTCGCCTCCTCGCAGCGCGTCGACGCCGACGGTCACCGTGACGTGGGGGCGTTCGCCCGCGACCTCCGGACGATCGCCGCGGTCGAGCCACTGCCGGCAGATCTCGCCGAGGGCATCGGCGCGACGCTGGGCGGGGGAGCGCACGTCGTCGCCGGTCCGCGACCTCGACTCGGCGTCGAGCACCGCCCGCAACGCCGTCAGCAGCGTCTCGCCCGTTTCGGGGTCGAGGTCTCCGTCGACACGCACCATCCCAAGGAACGAGACCGACGCATGCAGCTTCCGGCGCTCCCGCAGCTTCTCCTCGCCGGCGGCCGCCCTCTCACGTTCGATGCCCTGGCGCCAGAAGGCCGCCACGCGCTGGAGGTCGTGCATGGAATGGATCCGCGCGGCTTCGACCAGGTGCGCCTCGGAGCGCTGGAACGCCACCGGGTCGGCATCTCGTGCCATGGCCAGCACACGTGCGGCCGACATGGAGAGCTCGCCCTCGTCGAGGGCGCGCCGTGTCTCGGGCATCTCATCGAGGGCGCGCGCGATGCGGACGTTCTCCCTGGCGGTTCCCCACGCGACCTTGTGGCGGGTCGCGAGCCACGACGCCGAGGACAGATGGCCGTCACGCTCGAACAGCCGGCGCCGGTCGATCTCGGACAGGCGGCGCAGCCGTTCCACCTCGAGCAGCTCCACGGCGCGGTGAAGCTCCGCGAAATCCTCCTCGATCCGGGCATCGGGCTGGTCGGGCAGGGCCTCGCATCGGAACCCCTCCACGACCGAACGAAGCTCGCTCAACGCCCTCTCCCCCTACCGAACATACGTTCGAATCTACACCCCCGTTACGTTCAGAGATGTGACGACGGTCACGATCGAGGGCAACTCGTCGACATCTTTCGAGCGCACCCGCCCATCGAGACCCAGACGGGCCGTCGCCAAGATCCACGCCAACCTCTCGTCGAGCGCTCCGAGATGGCCCAACACCGCGATCGCGATGGCGACGTCGAGCTCGCCCCGCGGCGGTCCACGCAGGGCCGGGCGCAGCCGGACGGTCACGGCAGGCATGTCGTCGGCCACGCGGGAGTTGACGAGCGCGGCGCGGACCCGATCCCTCGAGCTCCGAGCCACATCCGCAGGGAGACCCTCGATCACCAGGCCGCCTTCGTAACCAGGCTCCGCGCAGACCTCGATCAGCCGGTCCGCGACGACCCCCCACACGCGGATGCCCATGCCCGACATCGTGCGCGTCGGTGTCCCTCCGTATAGTGACCGGCGTCACACTGGGCGCCGCGAGGAGACCGGGACAGGCGTGGAGAACTTCCAGGAGAAGGTGGCCTTCATCTGGTCGGTCGCCGACCTGCTGCGCGACGACTACAAGCAGTCCGAGTACGGCAAGGTCATCCTGCCGCTCACGGTGCTCCGCCGCCTCGACTCGGTGCTCGAGCCCACCAAGCAGAAGGTCCTCGCGCGCTCCGAGGACCTGCAGGGCCGCCTCGAGAACGTCGACCCGGTCCTGATGCAGCTCACCGGGCACGGGTTCTACAACACGTCGCCGTTCACGTTCCCGACGCTGCTGGACGACCCGGCCAACATCGGGGAGAACCTCCGCCGCTACCTGCTCGGCTTCGACACCGGCACCCGCGACGTGATCGCGAAGTTCGAGCTGGAGACGCAGATCCGTCGGCTGGAGCGCTCGAGCCTGCTGTACAAGGTGGTGTCCAGGTTCTGCGACATGGACCTGCACCCCGGCACCGTCTCCAACCTCGAGATGGGCTACATCTATGAGGAGCTCATCCGCCGGTTCTCCGAGCTGTCGAACGAGACCGCCGGCCACCACTTCACGCCGCGCGAGGTCATCCGGTTGATGGTGAACGTGCTGTTCGCGAACGACAGCGCTCTGCTGACCAAGAAGGGGGCGATCGCGACGCTCTCCGAGGATCATCTGCGCGAGCTGAACCCCGGCGCGAGCCTGCGCGTGTACGGCCAGGAGCTGAACGAGGAGACGTACGCGGTCTGCCGCTCCGACATGATGCTCAAGGGGCAGGACGCGTCGAACATCCACTTCGGCAACTCCTTCACCGAGGACGGGCTGCCCGACATGACGTTCGGCTACCTGCTCGCCAACCCGCCGTTCGGTGTGGAGTGGAAGAAGGTGCAGGAGGCCGTCCGCGAGGAGCACGAGAAGCGGGGCTACCAAGGGCGGTTCGGTGCGGGCCTGCCGAGGATCAACGACGGCTCGCTGCTGTTCCTGCAGCACATGATCTCGAAGATGAAGCCGCCC
>CAZZND010000236.1:0-3238 GCA_964655465.1 uncultured Actinomycetes bacterium | reverse complement strand
GCCCGTACGGCGCCGGCCGCCGCGTCCTGGCGCGCCGACCTGGCGCTCGCGCTCGGGTTCGGGTTGTTCGTCGGGGTGGCGTTCGCGTACCAGATCGACATCGATGTGCCGCTGCCGGTGCCGAGGACAGCGTGGCCGATCGGCGCGGCGTGCCTGCTCGCGCTCGCCGCGACGCGTACCATCCGCCCGGCCCGGGTTCCACGCGGGCTCGTCGCGGTGCCGGTCCTCGGTCTGCTCGTGCCGCTCGGGCTGTTCGCGACCGCGCCGTCGCTCGCGGCGACGTCCGGCGCCGACGGCGCCTACCGCCTCCTGGACTGGAACATCCACACCGCCGTGAACGGCGACGGCCAGGTCGACCTCGCCACGATCGCCGATCTCATCCAGGCCCAAGATCCCGACGTGATCGTGCTGCAGGAGGTCGGGCGCGGATGGCCGATCGCCGGCGCGAACGACCAGGCGGAGTGGCTCTCACGGCGGCTGGACATGCCCTACGCGTGGGCGCCGGCGGCCGACGGTCAATTCGGCAACGTGATCTTGAGCCGGTTCCCGATCGAGGACGTCGAGGTGCTTTCGCTCCCCTACGGCGAGGGCCCCCAGCGAAGGAGCGCGCTGCGGGTGCTGGTCGAGTCCGGCAGGCCCGAGGACCTCCTCCAGGTGATCGGCGTCCACCTCCAGAACGGCGATAAGCCCGAGACCCGTGAGGACCAGATCGAGGCGCTGGTGGCCGCGTGGCCTCCCGATCCGGGGACGGTGATCGCGGGCGACCTCAACATGCAGCCGACCGAGGACAACGTCGAGCTGTTCGTGGACGCCGGCTACGAGAGCGCCCAGGACGCCGTCGGGGACCCCGGCGCCTCCACGGCCCGCGACCCGCTCTTCCCCGGTGATCGCGTGGACTGGATCTGGGTCACCCCGTCCGTGTCCCACGAGGGCTTCGCGATCGTGAACAGCGAGGCGTCGGATCACCTCCTGCTCGTCGTCACGTCTGCGGGCGCCCCAACACCGGACCTCTGAGGTTCACCGCGTCGTCGAGCGGCGCACCGTGAGCGCGGTCGGAACGTCGAGCACCGAGCGGACCTCAGCGCCCTCGAGCGCGTCGCACAGCAGCCCGGCGGCGACCTCGCCGAGCGCAGCCTGGCCGATCTCGAGGGTCGTCATCGGTGGGTCGGTCGAAGCGGCTCGACCGATCTCGCTGATGGTCGCGACGAGCAGATCCTCGGGCACCCGGACACCTCGATCCCGTGCCGCTGCGAGCAGGTCGACCGCGACCCGCTCGTAGAGGCAGAACACCGCGTCGGCGGGGTCCGGCGCGGACAGGAAGGTCTCGGCGACCCCACGGATGGCGTCGGCCCCCGCGGTCGCGTCGACCTCGGCGACGTAGGCCCGTGGTGCCACCGAGTGCTCGGCGCACCAATGGCGGTAGGCCTCGAGGCACTCCTCGGTGAACGACTCGAAGGTCCGCAGCGTGAGCAGTGCGGGCCGGGCGGCGCCCGAAGCCCGCAGGTGGTCGAGCACGGCGCGGGTCGCCGCCCGCCGGTCGTTCTGCACGACCAGGTCATCCGGGTCCCCCCGGCGGTCGCGCCCGATGAAGACCATCGGGACGCTGCGCGCCCGCAGCAACGGGATGGTCTCGTCGTCGTCGGCGGGATCGATGATGATCACGCCGTCCAGGGGCAGGCGACCCCAGGTCTGCTCCCCCGCCGTCGACGGCGCGATGACGAGCGCGGAGCCACGGGCGAGCGAGGCACGCGTTGCGGCGTTCAGCAGCTCGACGTAGTAGTCGATCTCGGCGAAGGCGATCGGCGCGTGCCCGGGCGCCGACACGACGGTGGCGATCAGACCCGTCCGCCCGCTGGCGAGGCTCCTCGCCGCGGGGTGCGGCACGTACCCCAGGTCCCCCGCGACCGCACGGACCCGCTCGCGGGTGGACTCGGGCAGACGGCCCTTGCCCGAGAGCGCGTGCGAGACCGTCGTGATCGACACACCCGCCGCGGCGGCCACGTCCTTGATGCCGACCCGGCGTCCGTCACCGCTCACGACGTCACCCGAGCCGGATGCGGCCAAGCTCGGCCTCCTGGCTCTGGATGGTAGACCGACAGCCTCGATCGAACGCGCAGGCTGGGCGGTCGCCTGGATCGCGGTCAGGCCGGTCCGACGGTGCGGCGCTAGCATCGCGACATGACGCCCCGGCGCGTGAGCATCAAGGACGTAGCCCGCGAGGCAGGCGTGTCCGTCACGACCGTCTCACACGCCTTGAACGACAAGGGCCGCCTCAGCGAGTCCACCCGTCGCCACGTGCGCGAGGTGGCGGCACGGTTGGGCTACAGGCCGAACCCGGCGGCGCGGAGCCTCGTCTCGGGCAAGACCCGGCTGATCGCCGCCATGGCGTCGCTGCCCGACGACCCTCGCGTCGAGTTCACCGAGTTCGGCTACTACACGGCCTTGATCGGCGCGGCGTCGGGAGCGGCCGTAGCCAGGGACCACGCGCTCGTGGTGGCGCCGCCGACGCGAAGCGGCTTCATCTGGGAACGGGTCCCGCTCGATGGCGTGATCGTGATCGACCCGGTGATCGGCGAGACCGCCCTCCCGGCCCTGCGCGCCGCGGGCATCCCGTACGTGACGATCGGGGACGACGCCGACGGTGGTGGCGGGCCCGCGGTCTCGGCCGACGAGACGGCGGGCACGTTCGCGATGCTCGATCACTTCGTGGAACGCGGAGCCGAACGCGTGGGGCTCCTCGCGATCCCGCCGGTGAACGCGTTCGCGCGCACCACCATCGACGCCTACGGAGCCTGGTGCTCGCGGGCCGGGCAGGTGCCGGAGCGGGTCGTGATGGAGCTCGACGATCTGGTCGGGGACGACGATGGGTCCTACCTCGCGGCCTCGCTCGACCGGCTGCTCGGGTCGGGCGTGGACGCTGTCTACGCGCCGATCGAGATCATCGGGATCGCCGCCCAGCGGCTGATCCGCTCGCGCGGGCTGGACGTACCCCGGGACGTGATGATCGCGACGACGCTCGACGGCGGCCGCGCTCTGCACGCGGACCCACCGCTCACGACGCTGACGTTCGACTACCCCGAGATGGGCAGGCAGGCGGCCGATCTGCTCCTCGATCTGATCGCCGGCGCGAGACCGAGCTCAACGGCGCTGCGCGTGCCCGCCACCGTCACGCCGAGGGCTTCGACGGAGCGCGCGTGAGGCGCGCGACGCTGGCGACCGTCCTCGCCGTCGTTGCGGC
>CAZZND010000235.1:0-3268 GCA_964655465.1 uncultured Actinomycetes bacterium | reverse complement strand
GATCGGCATCGACGACGTCGATGCCGATCGGCACTGGCACGAGAGCGAGATCGACGCGCTGACCACCACGGCGAACGCGCTGGGTAGCGCGGTGGCGCGCGACCGTGCTACCCGCCGGTACCAGGCCTTGATCGAGCAGATCCCGGCCGTCACCTACGTTGAGGACGTCGCGACGGGGACCGAGATCTACGTGAGCCCGCAGATCACCTCGATGCTCGGCTACACGCCCGAGGAGTGGGGGCCCGAGGACGTCTGGATGCAGGCCATCCACCCCGACGACCGGGAACGCGTGCTGGCCGAGGACGACCGCGCGAGCCGCGAGCGCGACGTCTTCCGTTCGGAGTACCGGCTCATCGCGAAGGACGGGACCGTGCACTGGGTCCGTGAGGAGGCCGTCCCGGTCGCCGACGAGCGCAGCGGCGCGATCACACAGTGGCAGGGGGTCCGGTTCGACGTGACCGATGAGAAGGAGGCCGAGGGCCGGCTGCGCGCCGCCGAAGAACGGTACCGCCTGGTGGTCGAGCAGCTGCCGGCGATCGCCTACGTCGACGAGCGAGGCCAGGGCGAGTCGAGAACCTGGCCCTGCGTCTACGTGAGCCCGCAGGTCGAAACCATCTTGGGCTTCACACCCGAGGAGTGGATGGGGGGCCCCGAGACGTGGGATGACCTCATCCATCCGGACGACCTGGCACGCGCTGCCGAGGCCGACGAACGTCACTACGAGCGGGGCGAGCCTGTCGACATCGAGCTCCGGATCAAGGGCCGCGACGGGGAGTACCGCTGGATCCGCGACCAAGCCGTCATCGTCTACGACGGCGACGGGGAGCCCCGCTGGAGCCAGGGCATCTGGCTCGACGTCACCGAGCGTAAGCTCGCCGAGCTGGCCCTGCATGAGGCCGAGCAGCGGTACCGAGGGATCGTCGAGCACGTGCCGGCCGTCATCTACCTCGACGAAGCCGGCGGGGGGATGGAGCCGGTCTACGTGAGCCCGCAGATCGAGGCCATCACGGGGGTGACCCAGGAGCGCTGGCTCGCCGAACCCGACCTGTGGCTTCAGCTCACGGACCCGGAGGACCGCGAGCGCGTGAAGACGTCGTACCTTCAGGCCGCGGACTCCCGAACGCCCTGGAGCGCGGAGTACCGGATGCACACCCCGGACGGACGGACGATCTGGGTCCACGACGAGACGACGTTCCTCCTGGACGACGACGGCGCCCCGACCTACTTGCAGGGCGTGATCTTCGACATCACCGAACGCAAGCTGGCCGAACAGGCTCTGCGTGAATCCGAGCAGCGCGAGCGCGAGGCGGCCGAACGTCTCAGGTCGCTCGACGAGATGAAGAACACCTTCCTCGCAGCCGTCTCGCACGAGCTCCGGAGCCCGCTCACCTCGATCCTCGGACTCTCGCTGACGCTCGAACGCACACCATCGATCTCCGATGGCGACCGCGCCGACCTGTTGGTGCGGCTCGCGGCGAACGCGAAGAAGCTCGACCGTCTGCTGAAGGACCTGCTGGATATCGACCGGCTCAACCGCGGCATCGTGGAGCCGCAGCTCCGCGTGACCGACGTCGGTGCGCTCGCGCGTCGCGCGGCCGAGAGCCTGGACACCCTCGCGGGCCGCGACGTGATCGTTCGCACCGACGCGGTGGTGATCGCGGTGGATCCGCCCAAGGTCGAGCGGATCGTCGAGAACCTCCTCGTCAACGCCGCGAGGCATACCGATGCCGACCGTCGGATCTGGCTCAGCGTGGCCTCCTCGGAGGGCGGCGTCCTGATCACCGTGGAGGACGACGGTCCCGGGGTTCCACGGGAGTTACAAGCGGCGATCTTCGAGCCGTTCCGGCAGGGGCCGACCCTCTCGGCTCATTCCCCAGGCACCGGTATCGGGCTCTCGCTGGTGGCGCGATTCGTCGAGCTCCACGGTGGGCGTGTGTGGTTGACCGATCGCGAAGGCGGGGGCGCGGTCTTCCGCGTATTCCTTCCCGGCGGCGACGTGGCGCTCACGCCCGCGTCCGCGCCGGCGCCCGACGCGGCGCCCGAGCGAGCCGCGAGCTAGATGCGGGAACAGCCGAGCGAGACCACGACCGTCCGATAGCTCTCGAGCAGGCGCACGGCCTCGATCCGCGCCTGGGCCGGAACCGTCAGGTAGGGGTCGTCGTCGCTCAGATGCCCGATCAGGTCGCGGTATCCGACGTGCGCCTGGAGCATCGGCTGAAGGACGTCCTCAGGAACCAGGCCACTTCGGCTGACGTTGCCGAACGTCGGGTCGAGCTTCTCGAGGTCTCCGCGCACCGTCCCGACGCGCGCATCCTCGTTGGGCGACGCGAGCCCCTCGACGGTCGCCCGCAGGTTCGAGAGGTCGCTGCAGACATCCGAACGCACGTCGGCGGGCGCGTCCCCGCACGCGGCCGATCCGACGACCACGAGGAGCGCGAGGATCAACCCCGGCCGTCGTCGCATCGACCGAGCGTACACTCGAACCGATGCCCGAACGCGATCACAACCCCACAGGCCGGCGCCTGCACCTTCCGATCGTCGGCGTCACCAACGGCCCCGGGGTCAACGTCCCCGGACAGCGCAAACCACCCTGGCTCAAGGTGAAGCTCGCGAGCGGTCCGAACTACCGCGAGCTCAAGGATCTGGTGCGCGACCAGCGCCTGCACACGGTATGCGAGGAGGCGATGTGCCCGAACATCGGCGGATGCTGGGAGGAGCGCGAGGCGACCTTCCTGATCTTGGGCATGAAGTGCACACGTCGCTGCGGGTTCTGCGACGTGATGACGGCCAAGCCCGAACCGGTCGACGTCGAGGAGCCCGCCAGGGTCGCCGAGACGGTCCGCGCGATGGGGCTACGGTACGTCGTACTTACCGGCGTCGCGCGTGACGATCTGCCCGACGGCGGGGCCGGCATCTGGGCCGCGGCGATCCGCACCTGCCGGAAGGCGGTCCCCGGCATCGGCGTCGAGGTCCTTCCGAGCGATCTCAAGGGCGGCGAGCCCGACATCGCCACCGTGCTGGACGCCGAGCCCGACGTCTTCGCCCACAACCTCGAGACGGTCCCCCGGCTCCACGACCGGATCCGCCCGGCGTTCGGCTACGAGCGGACGCTCGAGGTCCTTCGCTTCGCGAAGCGGCACCGGCTCGGCCAGGTGACGAAGTCGAACCTCATCCTCGGGATGGGCGAGCGGCCCGAGGAGGTCACCGACGCGATGCGCGACCTGCGCGACGCGGGGGTCGACATCCTCACGATGGGCCAGTACCTCCA
>CAZZND010000234.1:2734-3272 GCA_964655465.1 uncultured Actinomycetes bacterium | reverse complement strand
CCTTCTCCTTCTGGTTCGTGCTCGGGAACAAGCTCGTCGACTTCTGGGCGAGCTTCCTGTTCGATACGTGGCTGACTGATGTCGAGACGTGCTTCAAGATGGCCAAGACGGACCTGTGGCGAGCCCTGGATGTCCGGTCGAAAGGCTTCGGGATCGAGGCGGAGGCGACCGGGAAATTCCTAAAGGGCGGCCACCGGATCTACGAAGTGCCGATCAACTACAAGGCGCGATCGCGGGAGGCGGGGAAGAAACTCCACTGGACCGACGGCGTTCAGGCACTGTGGATCCTCCTACGGGTGCGCCTGAACGGATGACGTCGGATCCGACGGCCGGTGTCGCCCCGCGGCGACGGGGCGTTCGCGCCTGGTTCCGGGCCCATCCAGCAGCGATCCTGCTCCTCCTCTTCGTCCTGACGCTTCTGACGATCACGCCGTTCCTCCGTGGCGACGGCGTCGGCTACTACGCGTGGCTCGCCTCCCCCGTCGTCGACGGCGACCTCCAGTTCGCCAACGAGTACCGACAGGGCGACTTCGTGTTC
>CAZZND010000234.1:385-2724 GCA_964655465.1 uncultured Actinomycetes bacterium | reverse complement strand
GTCGACGGTCAGCTGAAGCCCGACTGGCAGAGTTCGACCGGACACATCAAGAACCAGTGGAGCGTCGGTACCGCGGTGCTGTGGCTCCCGTTCTTCCTGCTCTCGCTCGCTCTGGCACGGCTCGCTCACGTTCCGGGGCCGACCGGCTACACCATCGTGTCGACGTGGCTCACCGCGCTTGGTACCGCCGTCTACGCGTTCATCGGACTGCTGTTGGCATTCCGGATCGCCCGACGGAACGACGGAAGGATCCCGGCCCTGCTCGGAACCGTCGGGGTCTGGTTCGCATCCTCCCTCCCGATCTACCAGTACTTCCTCGCGTTCCACCCGCCCGCGGTGTGCGGAGCGATCGGCGCCGCCCTGCTGACGGTCTGGAACAGGGACGACGGATGGACGCTCGGCCGGTGGCTCGCCATGGGGGTGCTCGCCGGCTTGCTCGTCATCACGCATCCCGTCGGCATCGGCTGGTTCGCGCTCCCGGGGATCTCCCTCCTCGGACTGGACCGAGGGGTCCTGCACGATCGGATGCGGGCCGGAGCCGTCTTCGCCGGGGGGGCCGTTCTCGGCGCCCTCCCACAGCTCATCGGGAAAACGATCGTGCACGGTTCGCCGCTCGACAGTGGCTACGTTTCCGAGTGGCGCTTCCTGCAACCCAACTTCTTCCGCGTGCTGTTCGGGGCCGAACACGGGCTCCTCTCATGGACGCCCATCGCCGGGCTGGCGTTGGCGGGACTGATCATCATGTTCCGACGAGGGAACCGGCGTCTCGCCGCCGGTCTCCTCGCCGTCTTCGTCACCATGCTCTACTTCATCGCCTCCATCGCGACATCGGAGCAGTCCTCGTTCGGGAACCGGTTCTTCGTGCTCTTCACCTCCGGGTTCGTCATCGGCGTGAGCGCGCTGGTCGGGGCCGCGTGGGAGGCACGCCGGCGCGTCTGGCGTTCGGTGACCATCGGCGTCTTGGCGATCCTGATCGTGTGGAACGCCCTGTTCATGTTCCAGTGGGCGTGGGGGCTCGTCCCCAAGCGCGGACCCGTCGATTGGGCGGTGATGGTCCGCCAACAGTTCACGACTGCTCCGAGCGAGATGACCCACGCCTTTACACTCCTGTTGACCGACCGGGGCGAGCTCATGCGCATCGTGCAGGACAGAGACATCGAGAACTTCTACAGCGGGGTTGACGTCTGACCGAGACCGGGGTTCAGCCGAACCCGGCGATCCCGTACGGGCGGCCGATCAGCCGTCGCCCTGGAGGATGTTCCGGTACATCGCTTCCTGCTCGTCGAACGGCTGCTCCCACGAGAGTTCGTCGGCCACCTCGGGCCCGGCCGCGGCGAACCGCGCGCGGAGTTCGGGGTCCGCATGGACCCTCCGCAGCGCATCGGCGAACGCTCCGACGTTGAGCGGCTCGACCAGTCCGGCGCGATCGGCAACGTACGGGGCGATACCACACCGATCCGAGATCACCACCGGCACACCACACGCGATCGCCTCGGCGATCGAGTTCCCGAAGTTCTCGTTCTCCGACGGGAGCGCGAAGACATCCGCGTCGACCAGCGCTGCGAGTTTCTCCCGTTCCTCGAAGATCGGACCGGTGATGAACACCCTGCCACCGATCCCCCGCCGGGCCGCAAGCAAGCGAAGCCGCTGGGTGTAGTCGTCCTCGTCCGGACCGACGAACACCAACGAACCCGGCGCCTCGGCGTCGGCGAAAGCGTCGACCAGCACCTCCGGGTGCTTCTTAACGGCAAGCCGTCCGAGGAACAACGTCATCGGGTCACCGGCCGGCACGCCCCACCTCGACCGGAAGGCGCCACGCTCCGGTAGGGAACGGAACCGGCGGAGATCCAAGCCGTTCCGTCGGACGACTACCCGGTCCGCCGGCACCCCGCCTACGATCAACTCCTCACGCTCCTGTTCTGCCGTCGCGATCACCCGCGCGGCTCGTGCGAGCAAGGGGCTTCCGAGCAGGGCGTGGAACATGCGCTTCTTCACGCGACTCCGGACGATCGGCATGAACATGCCCATCGGCTCGACCACGTAGGGGATCCCCCGGCGGCGCGCGGCGCGGGCTAGGATCGGACTGGCGATGTCGTAGATCCCGAAGACGTGGACGAGATCGAAGTCCCGGAGTCGTCGTCGCACGAACGAGCGAACACCGAACGTGACCGGGATCGACCGGTACCCGAAGGGGACCCGGAGATAGACCACCTCCACTCCCCCGATCCGACCAGTATGCGCCCCTTGACCCCGATTATGGTTCGCCGTCACGACGGTGATCTGGTGCCCGCGGTCGGCGAGCCCTTCGGCGATCGCCCGCACTTTCACGGGTGGCCCAC
>CAZZND010000234.1:0-365 GCA_964655465.1 uncultured Actinomycetes bacterium | reverse complement strand
GCGGATACGCGGTCGTGGCGAGCAGAACCCTCATCTACCAGTCCAATCCGTTGGCGCCCGGCCAGAGCCGCAGGACGGCGACCGCCCAGGGCCGCGACCAGTACACACGGCCCGTCGGAAGCGTTTCCCAGAGACGGCGCCTGAGATCGCGTGGCACCAGGTCCGCGAACGGCAATGCCTCCGAGAGGAGCCCCTCGCGCACCAGCTCCTGAAGGGGCCCAAGGAGCCAGCGATCGAAGGGGAGCGCGAACGCACGTTTGGGGTGCACCTGCTGCAGGCCGGAGGCTCGCACCAGGAGGGCCTTCCCAGGTTCGGTCCGGATCGCCGCGGGAAGGGACAAAGCGATCCGGACGACCTCGTCGTCG
>CAZZND010000233.1:0-3277 GCA_964655465.1 uncultured Actinomycetes bacterium | reverse complement strand
CTCGGTGTGCGCCGCATCCATACACGTGAGCAGCGGGAACAGGGGCACCTTGACGGCGAACGCGACGAAGAACCCTACGAAGAGCCAGCGCGCGGTGGCGACCGGCAGACCGCCCGCTACGACCTCGAGGACGCGGACGTCGAAGGTCCCCCGGCCGATCACCGAGGCGGCCTGCGCGTACAAGAAGATGATCGAGACGAGCAGGAACGCGGACCCGGCCATCGTGTACAGGAAGAACTTGATCGCCGCGTAGACGCGGCGTTCGCCCCCCCATCCCCCGATCAGCAGGTACATCGGGACCAAGATCGCCTCGAAGAAGACGAAGAACAGCAGCAGGTCGAGCGCGAGGAACGAGCCGAGCACCGCGGTCTCGAGCACCAGCATCGCGATCATGTACCGGCGGACGTCGGTCTCGATGGGCCACGAGGCGAGGACCGAGACCGGGAACAGGAACGTCGTCAGCACGACCAGCCACAGGCTGATGCCGTCGACGCCGACGAGGTACTTGAGGCCCACCGACTCGACCCAGGTGGCCTCCTCGACGAGCTGGAAGCCGTCGGCGGCACGGTCGAACCCCGCGACGATGGCGAGCGACAGGGCGAAGGTCACGAGCGTGGTGATCAGCGCGATGACCTTGGCCTGCCCGTCCTTCAGGGACCGGCCGGCGATCAGCAGGAAGCCCGCGCCGGCGAGCGGCACGAAGATCGTGTACGTGAGCAGGCGCCCGTTCACAGACGTGTCCCCACGTAGGTGAGCACCGCGACCACGCCGACGAACATCGCGAAGGCGTAGCTGCGCACGAACCCCGTCTGGACGTGCCGGCCCGCGGCCGCGAGCCGCGTCGTGCCGGCCCCGATCGCGTTCACGAGCCCGTCGATGATCCTCGCATCGACGACGAACGCGGCGATCCCGGCGAGTTGCTTGCCCGGTCGGACGAACAGCGTGTCGTAGGCCTCGTCCACGTACCAGCCGTTCAGCAGCGCGCGCGGGATGGGCTCGAGCCGTTCGCGGAGCGCCACCCAGTCCACCCGGCCCGATCCGTAGATGAGCCAGGTGAGCAGCAGCGACACGATCGATGTCACCGTGGCGACGACCACCAGGGTCTGGACCGGGAGCCCGTCGCCCTCGGGCGCCGTGCCCACGATCGGCTCGAGCAGGCGACCGAAGGTGCCCTCGGGCGAGGTGTTCCACAAGCCGACGAGCGCGGCGCCGGCGCCGAGGATCACGAGCGGGATGACCATCAGAGCGGTCGACTCGTGCGCGTGACGGGCCTCGTCGGTGCGTGCCTGGCCGAAGAACGTCAGGATCAGCATCCGACCCAGGTAGAACGCGGTGACGAACGCGCCGAGCCCTGCCAGCACGTACACGGCCTGGCGGCCCGTGTGGTTCGCCACCTCCAAGATGGCGTCCTTCGCGAAGAACCCGGCGAGCGGCGGGATACCGGCCTGCGAGAGAGCGCCGATCAGGAACGTGGCGAACGTGAGAGGCATGAGCTTGCGCAGGCCCCCCATCTTCCGCATGTCCTGTTCCTCGTGCATGCCGTGGATGACCGAGCCGGCACCGAGGAACATCAGCGCCTTGTAGAAGGCGTGGCAGACGAGGAAGAACATCGCGACGGCGTAGGCCCGCATCCCGGCCGCGAGGAACATGTACCCGAGCTGGCTGATCGTCGAGTACGCGAGCACGCGCTTGATGTCCCACTGGGCGACCGCGCAGAGCCCGGCGAACAGCATCGTGACGAGGCCGACCACCGTCACGATCGGCAGCGCGACCGGCGACAGCTCGAAGATCACCTGGGAGCGCACGACGAGGTAGACGCCGGCGGTCACCATGGTGGCGGCGTGGATCAACGCGCTCACCGGCGTCGGGCCCGCCATGGCGTCGGGCAGCCACACGTGCAACGGCAGCTGCGCCGACTTGCCGATGGCGCCCGCGAACAGCAGCAGCGCGATCGCGGTCGCGACCCCGCTCGAGATCGTCGCGCTCGCGGCGCCGAAGACCTCCTGGTAATCGAGCGTGCCGAACGTGACGGCGATGAGCGCGACGCCGATCAGCATGAACGCGTCGCCGATCCGGGTCGTGATGAACGCCTTCTTCGCGGCCTCGGTGTTCTCGAGCTTCTCGTACCAGAAGCCGATCAGCAGGTAGGAGCACAGACCGACGCCCTCCCAGCCCAGGTACAGCAGCAGGTAGTTCTCGGCCAGGACGAGCATGAGCATGAAGAACACGAACAGGTTGAGGTAGGCGAAGAACCGCCCGCGGCGCGGATCCCCGGCCATGTACCCGATCGAATACAGGTGGATCAGCGACCCGATCCCCGTGACGACGAGGATCATGGTCGCCGAGAGCACGTCGAGGCGGAGGTCGGCGCCGACGGTGAAGGCGCCGACCGAGATCCAGTCGCCGAGGTCCGAGATCACGAGGCGCTCCTGCACCGGCAGGCCGAGGAGCGCCGACACCGCCGCGAGCGCCACGGCGAACGAGGCCACCACGGCGAGCGTCGCGAGGACGCCGGCCCACCGCCCAAGGCGCTTGCCGACGAACAGGTTCACGAACGCGACCGCGAGCGGCAGCGCCGGGATCAGCCACAGCAGGTTCAGCGCCCCCGTGGGGTCGGCGAGCGGCATCGTCTCGGCGCCTACCACCGAAGCTCCGTCGCGTCGTCGACGTCGATCGTGCCGCGCCGCCGGAACAGCGCGACGATGATCGCGAGCCCGACCACGACCTCGGCCGCCGCGACCACCATCGAGAAGAAGGCCAGCACCTGGCCGTCGAGCTCCAGGTGCATCCGGCTGAACGCGACGAGCGACAGGTTCACGGCGTTCAGCTGCAGCTCGATCGACAGGAAGATCAGCAGGGCGCTCCGGCGGGTGAGCACCCCGACCGAGCCGAGTGCGAACAAGATCCCCGAGAGCAGCAGGAAGTACGCGATGGGCGTCCTCACGGGGCCACCTCGGCGTCTTCGCTCACCGGTGCGGCGGCGTCCATCTCGGCCTGCGTGACCGGGCGTGCCTTCCGCTGGGCGAGGACCATGGCCGCGATCGCCGCCACGATCAGCAGGACCGACGTGACCTCGAACGGGAAGAAGTAGTCCTCGAACAGGACCTTCGCCAGGGCCTGCGTGTTCCCCGGCTCGTTCACCGCGGCGAAGCCCTCGGGCGCGCGGGTGGCGAGCCCGACCCCGGCCCGCACGGCGACGAACACCTCGGCGATGAACCCGCCGGCCAGCACGTACACGAGCCCGGCACCCGTGCCGTCGTTGTACGACCGGGGGCCC
>CAZZND010000232.1:0-3291 GCA_964655465.1 uncultured Actinomycetes bacterium | reverse complement strand
CCCCTGGAACTTCCCACTGCTCATGCTCGCGTGGAAGATCGCGCCGGCGCTGGCGTGCGGGAACACCGTGGTGCTCAAGCCGGCCGAGACGACGCCGCTGACGGCGATGATCTTCGCGGACATCTGTCGTCAGGCCGAGCTCCCGCCAGGCGTGGTCAACCTTGTGACCGGCGACGGGACGACCGGAGCGCATCTCGTTCGTCACGACGGGATCGACAAGCTCGCGTTCACGGGCTCGACCGACGTCGGGAAGCTCATCATGCGCGAGCTTGCCGGCCGCGACGTGCGGATGACGCTCGAGCTCGGGGGCAAGGCCGCAAACATCGTCTTCGACGATGCCGCGCTCGACCAGGCGGTCGAGGGGATCGTCAACGGGATCTACTTCAACCAGGGCCACGTGTGCTGCGCGGGCTCGCGGTTGCTCGTGCAGGAGTCGATCTACGAGCCGCTGATCGAGAAGCTGAAGCGGCGGATGTCGACACTTCGGGTTGGCGACCCGCTCGACAAGAACACCGACGTCGGCGCGATCAACTCGCGGGCGCAGCTCGAGAAGATCGGCGAGCTCGTGGCGAGCGGGGTCGAGGAGGGCGCGCTGATGTACCAGCCGCCGTGCGAGCTCCCGGATCGCGGGTTCTGGTTCGCGCCGACGTTGTTCACCGGCGTCTCGCAGTCCCACCGGATCGCGCGCGAGGAGATCTTCGGGCCGGTGCTGTCGATCCTCACGTTCCGCACGCCCGAGGAGGCCATCGAGAAGGCGAACAACACGCCGTACGGACTCTCCGCAGGCGTCTGGACCGAGAAGGGCTCGCGCATCCTCTGGATGGCCGAGCGCCTGCGCGCCGGCGTCGTCTGGGCGAACACCTTCAACAGGTTCGACCCTACTTCGCCGTTCGGCGGCTACAAGGAGTCCGGGTTCGGCCGCGAAGGCGGGCTGCACGGGCTGGAGCCGTACCTGCAGCTGGAAGGCCGGCCATGACCGCTCGCGTGCCCGTGAAGCGCACCGCGAAGCTGTATATCGGCGGCGCGTTCCCGCGGAGCGAGTCGGGGCGGACCTATGAGGTCCACGGCGCCGGCGGCGAGCTAGTGGCTCACGCGGCGCGCGCCTCGCGGAAGGATCTGCGCGAGGCCGTGGTCGCGGCGCGCGCTGCTCAGCCGGGGTGGGCGAAGGCGACCGCGTACCTGCGAGGCCAGATCCTGTATCGGGTCGCAGAGCTGATGGAGGGGCGCCGCGGCCAGTTCGAGCAGGAGCTGGCCGACGCGGGCGCGGCCGACCCGCAGAAGGGCGTGAGCGCCGCCATCGACCGCTGGGTTTGGTACGCGGGGTGGGCCGACAAGGTCGCCCAGGTGCTCGGCAACTCGAACCCGGTCGCTGGCCCGTACTTCAACTTCTCCGTGCCCGAGCCGACGGGCGTCGTCGGCGTCGTCGCGCCGCCGGATCAGGCGCTGCTCGGGCTGGTCTCACGCGTCGCGCCCGCCATCGTGTCGGGAAACACCGCGGTCGTGCTCGCGAGCGAGCCGCATCCGTTGCCGGCGGTGACGCTCGGCGAGGTGCTCGCGACCTCCGACGTTCCCGGTGGCGTGGTCAACGTCCTGACCGGCCAGACCGCGGAGCTGTTGCCGTGGCTCGCCGGCCACATGGACGTGAACGCGCTCGACCTGACGGGGTGCCCGCCCGAGCTCGCCGTCGACGCCGAGACGGCGGCCGCCGAGAACGTGAAGCGCGTGCACCGCGCGCCCGACGTCGACCCGTTCGACCCGCGCGCGCAGTCTCCTTACGAGATCACCGCGCTGATGGAGACCAAGACCGTCTGGCACCCGATGGGCGCCTGACGCAGGCGGTGTACGCGTCCTCAGGACCTGGCGAGGGGGTGCTTGAGGGCCGGACCGGTGTGGAGCCAGCAGGTCGACGACGCGTTGTAGGTCGAGAGGACCGTCGCGCATCCGGGGAAGTCGCAGGCTCGGCCTCCCGCGGAGCGTGTCGAGGCCTCTTTGCCCTTAGCCGGCGGACCGTACCGGGTGTTCGTGCTGCTGGCCTTGGCCATGTCGCTCCCTCTTCGGTCGTCGGGGATCCGTGCTGGGCGAGGGGCGTGGCGCGAGGCCCCGCTGACGGTCGCTCGTAAGGAACCCTCGGGCGCGCTCGTCCGAGGGTTCCAGCCTACCTGGTGGGTGGAGGCGCTCGCCCGCTACCGAAACGTCACACGCCGGGGGGGTATCGCGGCACACCCTCGGCGCTACCATCCGACGCATGCCCCCCTACAAGGAGCAGGGGATCGTCCTGCGATCGGTGAAGCTCGGCGAAGCCGACAAGATCGTGACCGTCCTCACCCAGGGTTCGGGCAAGGTCCGGGCGGTCGCGAAGGGCATCCGCAAGACCACCTCGCGGTTCGGAGCGCGTCTGGAACCGTTCACGCACGTGAACCTCATGTTCTACCGGGGCCGCGGCTCGCTCGACACGATCACGCAGGCCGAGATCGTCTCGCCGCACCCGGGGATCCGCGTGGACCTGGCGCGATTCGCGGCCGCCGAGACCATGGTCGAGGCTGTCGACAAGGTGGCCGAGGAGCACGAGAAGAACGTGCGCCTGGTCGTGCTGCTGCTCGGGGGCCTGCGCGCCCTCGACGCCGGTCCGGCCGACCCGGCCGCGGTCGCCGAGTCCTTCCTCTTGAAGCTGCTCTCGCTCTCCGGATTCCACCCGGCGCTCACCGCGTGCGCCGTGTGCGGCGACCCCGACGTGCGGCTGTGGTCCAGCGGCCTGGGTGGTGCGGTGTGCGCTCGGTGCGCCGACATGGCCGCGGCCGCGGTCTCGTCCGAGGCGCTCGGGATGTTGTCGAAGCTCGCGACCGAGGATCTGTTCGAGGCCGGGGCGCTCGTCGTCGACGGGCGGGTCCGCAAGGAGGCGCGCGGGTTCCTGGTCGGCTTCACCGAGTACCACCTCGAACGCCGCATGCGCTCGGTCCCGATGCTCGTGAGGACGGCGCGATGAGCTTCCTTTCCGACATCGACCGCACCCGGGTCCCCGAGCACGTCGCGATCGTGATGGACGGCAACGGCCGCTGGGCCACCCAGCGCGGTCTCCAGCGCACCGACGGGCACGCGGCCGGCGAGGCGGCGCTGTGGGACACGATCGAGGGCGCGGTCGAGGTCGGCGTGAAGTGGCTCACCGTCTACGCGTTCTCGACCGAGAACTGGGCGCGCCCGCCGGCCGAGGTGCTGTTCCTCATGAACTTCAACCGCGGGCTGCTGCGTCGCCGGCGCGAGTGGCTGCACGAGATGAACGTGCGCGTGCGGTTC
>CAZZND010000231.1:247-3343 GCA_964655465.1 uncultured Actinomycetes bacterium | reverse complement strand
GACCGGCAACGTTTCCACGCGCGCCTCGGCGTCCGCCACCGCCGCCAGGTAGCCGGGCCGCACATCCTCATGCCACTCACGTTCGAAGATCGGCACGCTGTGTCGAACGGTCTGCGGGATCACGCCGGCCACGCGCTTCGGCTCGCGCACCAACCTCACGACGATGCCCGGCATGCTCCGGAGGAACGTCCCACCGGACAGCCAGTTGATCGAGTAGAAGTACCACCCGTTGACCACGACGTGGAACGGCCGCGGCGCGCGCTGCCCGAGCCACTTCAGGAGCAGGAGGTGCAGACGGTCCTCCATCGCGGTCAGCAGCCAGGACTCGAACAGCGGCGTCACCGGCTCCGCGATCCACTCGCCGAACCGGACCGAGCGCGTGTAAGCGCCGCGCGCGGGCGAGTCCCATGACACGTCGGGCGGGAGCGCCGTCATCGGCCGAGCCTGGAGGATCCAGAGGGTCCCGTCCGCGTCGATCGCCCACTCGATGTCCTGCGGTGTGCCGCGCGCGTCCGCGATGCGGCGCGCCTCACGCGCCACGCGCACGGCCTCGCGACGGTCGATCGCGTGCTCGGGCTGGCGGCGCGCTGTGACCTCCTTGCCGCGCATGGTCCACTCGTCACCGAAGGCTTCGCCGGACACCAGGCGGTCACCCGTCCCGCGCACGGCGGTGACGACGCACGTGCTGCGGTCCCCGTTTATGGGATCGGCGGTGAGGGCTACCCCGGCCGCGGCTGGCGCGATCATCCGCTGGATGATCACCGCCATCCGGTGATCGCCGTCGCGCTCGTACTCGCCGACGCGAGCCGCGCGTGCGCTGGCGAAGCACTTGTCCATCGCCGCGGCGAGCTCGTCCACCGGCACGTCCAGCACCGACTCGAACATCCCCGCGAACGACCGCTCGGCGCCGTCCTCCGCGATCCCGCTCGATCGAACGGCGAACGGGCCGGCGCCCAGGTCTCTCGCGCCGGCGCGCACCAACGCTCGACGCTCCTCCGCCGTCATGTCCGCGGCTCCGGCGGTCACGACCACCCCGTCCGGGACCAGGACCCCTGCCGAGAGCAGTTCTCCGAGGCTGGCGGCCTTGCCACCGACCTCGACGGCATCGGCCATGCGCACGTCGACGAGCCGTCTGACGGTCGCGGCGCTCATCGCCCGCCCTTCGGGGCCGAGGCGGCGATCGCCGCACGGATCATCCAGTCGATGTCATCGGCCGCAGCCTCGACCGATGCGCCCAGATGGTCGCGCCACACGCGCAGCGACGACGACGAGATCAAGACCACCAGCAGGCGCGCGATCCGTTCGCGGTCGGCCTTCGCGAGCTTGGGCTCGATCGTGTCCGCGAGTCGACGCCCCAGCTCAAGCCGGCCCGGCATGTGGATGGCCCTCGCCTCCTCAGACGCAGGGCTCGCCATGGCCGTCCAGGCCAGATCGTCCGCGGCGTCGAGGCGCTCGAACAGCGAACGCACGCCGTCCCGGAGTTCGGCGATCGAGCGCGGGGGGACCATCTCGTCGAAGCCGGCGCGGCGCATGACGTAGGGGTGCAGCGCCGCCAGGAGATCGCGCTTCGTTCCGAAGTGCCGGTAGATCGTCGGGACGGACACGCCTGCCTCGCGTGCCACCGCGGGGATCGAGACGCTCGCCAGGCCGCCGGCCATGACCCGGAGCGTGGCGTCGAGGATGCGCGCCCGGGTCTCCCCGGCCTGTTGCTTCCGGAGCTGGCTGCGGTAGCCACGCGACGGCTCGGTGGCGATACGACTCATATCGTTAATATATGACTCGTGTCAAGGGGGTCCCGGTTACGGCTTCTCCCAGACCGAGACGTGCCCACGGTTCTCGCTCGTGAACGGCGAGCGGTCCCAGCCGGCCCACCGCTCGCGGAGCCGCAGCCCGGCGGGCTCGGCCATCAGGTCGAGCTCCGCGGGCCACGCGTACCGGAACGGCATCGAGAGCAGTTCCCACCGACCGTCCACCAGGTCGAAGTGGTGCGAGACGAGCCCCTGGTTCGCCACGTCGTACTCGTCGACGCCCCAATGGGCCTCGCCGGCATCGAAGACGTGCCACTTCTCGCCCGGCGGCAGCCTCTGCAGGTCGGGGATCAGCAGCTCGATCACGAAGCAGCCCCCGGGCCGAAGGTGCGCCGCGGCGTTGCGGAAGCACGCCACCTGCTCGTTCTGCGTCGTCAGGTTCCCGATCGTGTTGAAGACCAGGTACACGAGCGAGAACCCGCCCTCGACCCTGGTGCTCGCCATGTCACCGATCGTCACCGGGATGGCATCGCCTCCCGGCTTCTCGCGGAGCTTCGCGACCATTGCCCGCGAGAGCTCGATGCCCTGGACGGGTACTCCCCGCCGGGCGAGCGGGATCGCCACGCGACCGGTCCCGATGGCGAACTCGAGCGCGGCGCCGTCGCCGGCGAGCTCGGCGAGGAGGTCCACCGTGTCGCCGAGGACGGCGGCGTCGAACATATCCTCCGAGTCGGCGTCGTAGCTCGCGGCCACGTACTCGTCGAAGTAGCCGTCGGGACCGGGCATGCGGCAGACCCTACCCCTCGGGTCGGCCCGAGGTCGATCAGCGCGCCCGGTCCTCGATCTCCCACGCGTGGTCGAGCACGTGCCAGGCTTCGCGTCGGGCGCCGTAGCGGGCGGGCCATCGTGATCCGCCGCGCGGTCCCACGACCAGCAGCTCTCCGCGGGCTCGTGCCGCGAGCGCCTCGACGAAGGCCTCGCGAACGGCCGCCACGTCCCCGTGCTTCGGCGGGCCGCCGAGCACGCGCAGGTAGCCCTCGGTCGCCCCGGTGACGTGGTCGCGGATCTTCGCGAGCGAGCGGCCTCCGCCGCGCGGGCCGGTGGCGAGCTGCGCCCCCTTGGCGTCCGCTGCCGCTGGGTCGAACGCTGCCCAACAGGCCCGCACGATCGCCTCGAGCCGTGCGAGCTTCCGGGCGTCCACGGGGATCTCGTCGAACGTCGCCAGGGCTCCCGGCGCCCCGAAGTCGGTGGTGGCGTCGCCCGGCAGGCGCTCGACGACCTCGAGGCGCCCAACGGACCTCGGCGGAGAGAACGTCCTCGTGCCGTCCATCACGGCGGCGTACCGCGG
>CAZZND010000231.1:0-237 GCA_964655465.1 uncultured Actinomycetes bacterium | reverse complement strand
CGGCTTCCAGCAAGGCCTGGAGCGCCGCGTCCTCGTCGCGGCCTCTCCGGCACCATCCAAGCCAGTCGCACGCGACCGCGAACGTCTTCTTCGTGCCGGTCTCGAGCGCGACGGGGAAGGTCGGCATGGAGGCAGCCTAGGCGGCGGCGCCGACCTCCGGCTACGGCTGGGCTCGGTCCTTGAGGCGCTCGAGGCCGTCGAGCATCAGGTCCAAGGCGAACTCGAACTCGAACTGGT
>CAZZND010000230.1:0-3357 GCA_964655465.1 uncultured Actinomycetes bacterium | reverse complement strand
AGCATGTGCACTCGGTCGATGCTCCGCTCTACGAGACCGACATGACCACCCCCGGAGATGTGCTCCGTCAATCGCAGGAACTGGCCGATCTAGGGGGCTTCTACCGAGCGTTCGGGATGGAACCCGATGCCGAGCGGCCCGACGCACTGTCGGTTGAGCTGGAGTTCCTGCACCTGCTCACCTACAAGCTCGGCTGGGCGATCGTGCAAGCCGAAGGATCCGGGCATGAGATCTGCGACAAGGCGCAGCGCGCATTCCTCTCGGACCATGTTCTGCGGTGGGTACCCGACGTGGCCCGTCGCATCGAGGCACTCGACGGCGCCGGCCCCTACGGGCGGGCGGCCACGCTTCTCCGGATGTTCTTGGACGACGAATCGACGCGGCTCGGCGTGGAGCCATCGAAAGGCCCCCGCAGCATCCCGCTCACGATCCTGGGGAGCCGGGAGGGTATGGAGTCTGTGGGCTTCTGTGAGGAGGAGGGATGAAGCGCCGTCGGCGGACCGCGGGCATCCTCACGGTCGCCGTGCTGGCGGCAGGGCTCCTCACGGCATCCGACCTCCGGTTCGCCGCGTCGGCGGAGACCCGCTTGACGGCGTTGACCTCGCGGGGCGGCGTGCCGGCGGGGGAGCCGTTCGACTCCTACTGGGATGACATCGCGCCGATCGAGATGCCGCTGTCGGCCCAGAACGTGACTCCCCCCCGCGGCGGCCGGCAGTCCACGGCCTGGGCGCGCGCTGTTCACGACTCGGAGAACCTCTACGTGCTCCTCGAGTGGACGGACTCCACGGCGAGCCGGTCTGCGAGTCGGGTCCAGGACTTCACCGACGCTGCCGCTGTCCAGTTCCCGGCGGATGGCTCCGAGTCCGTTCCAGCGCTGTGTATGGGCGATCCGACCCGGTCGGTGAACATCTGGCAATGGCGCGCTGCGTGGCAGGAACACCCGGCACCCAGCATCCGCGAGGAGTACCCGAACACCGTCGTGGACGACTATCCCTTCAGCGGCGACCCGGAGTTCGCGCCAGCCCGGGACCTGGGGAACCCGGTCGCTCCGGGCGTGCACGAGACGGCCGTCGACAACCTCGTAGCCGGCGGATTCGGCTCGCTGACGTCGGATGAGGTGTCTCCCGTGCAGGGAGTAGGAGAGTGGCGTGACGGCCGATGGCGCGTGGTGTTCAGCCGCCCCCTGGAGGTCGGCCGAGAGGGGAACGTTGAGCTGCCTGCGGAAACCAAGACGGATCTCGCGTTCGCAGTGTGGGATGGGTCGGCGGGTGAGCGGAACGGCATGAAATCCGTCAGCGGATTCGCGACGCTCTCCGTATCGTCCGACCTCGCTCCGTCCGGCGGTTCATTCCTGTACTTCCTCGTCGGGATCGTCCTGTCCGCGTTGCTCGGCATGTGGATCGTTTCGCGCCCGCCCAAGGGATCGCCGGAGAGCTGATGCCGCCAGCGGTGCTCGGGACGGCGGAACTTGCCCCCCCTACCCTCGTCGTGTCGGCGATGACGGCCCACCGGCCCACCTTGGCGCGTATCGCTTTGGTACTGGCGGGGGCGACGCTGGCTGAGTTGCTGCTGATGCGTCTGTTCTACCGGATCGGGATCTTCTTGCCGAAGCAGGGAACGTTCGCGATCGCGTACCGCGTTGGGACGACGGCCGGTTCCTTCGCATTCAACCTGGCCTCGATCCTCGCCTTCCTCGCACTCGTTTTCGCCACATGGCGTGCATGGCATCTCGGCCGTCGCCCCGTGGCAGCCGCGATCGGTGCGTTCCTGACTGCTGCGGTGACGGGGATCCTCACGGATGCCGAGCCCGCGATGCCGGTCGCGAGGCTGTTGTTCTTGATGTTGGCCGTGGGCGTGTGCGTTGCTGCGACGAGAACTCGAGGCGACGGTGCGTTCCGGCTGGCGATGGCCGGTGCCGGCCTGGCCGTGATGTGCTCGACGTTCGCAGGATCGGCGACCGATGCAGTGCTGCTCGGCAGTGGAAGACCGATACCCGGGGTTGCCGGAGCGCAGATCCTGGCCGAATGGGCGACGGTGGCGACGAGCGTCCTCCTCTTCGTCTCCTGGTGGCGAGACGGTGGTTCGCGCCGCGGGCCGCTCATCATCGGAGGGAGCCTGGCCACCATCCTCGTCGTTGCGCGCGTTGCCAACGGGTCGGTGACAGGCATCCTCGCATTGTGGACGTCAGGCCTACGTCTCTCGGCCCCCATCGCCGTGTACGCCGTGGCGCTCTGGTGTTTCTCCAGCGCCGGCGTCGGTTGGTTCGACCGCCGCCCCTGGCGGAGTCTGGGCCTCTTCTTCATGCTGGCGGGCGGCCTTCTCCCGGCGTCGAGCTACGCGCTGATGCTGGTACTCCTCGGGCTCCTCTTCGCGAGCGATGGCGTCGCTATCGGCGGGCTGCCGGTATGGCGAGCTGCCGAGAGTGACGCCCGCTAGCTCCCAAGGTGGCCGGTCTGCCGTCCAGAGGTCCTGCCGATCGGAGGTCTGCTGTCCGGAGGCACCGATCCTCCCACCCGTATCGTTTCGGCATGCAGGTTGTTGGGATCGTCGGATCGAGCGGAACCGGTAAGACAGCGCTTGCCGAGCTTCTCATCCCACGCCTGCAACACGTGGGGCTCCGAGTCGGATACATCAAGTCGACGCACGATGGCTTCGATCGCGCGTCACCGAGTAAGGACTCGAGCAGGATCGTCCGGGCCGGCGCCCGACTGGTTGGTCTTCGAAGCCCGGAAGGATTCCTCATCGAAAGTTCCGGGGATGTCGGATCGGAAGGCCTCGTCGCGTTGATGCACGGTTGCGACGTCGTTCTCGTCGAGGGCGCAAGCTGCGCCCCTTGGCCGAAGGTACTGGTTGTGAGCGAGCACGTCGACGGAAGGAACGTCGCACCTCCCATCCTCGCGACGTTGCGATCAGATCCGCCGGGATCCTTCCGCGAAGAGGGGATCACGGATCTGCTCAACAAGCTCATGCCAACCGACGGCTCGGTTGAGCCTCGCGTCGAGCTTGTCGTTGACGGTCACGAAGTTCCGCTTGGACGGTTCCCCTCTCAAGCTCTCGCTGGGATGCTGCTCGGGGCCGTCTCCGTTCTGGACGGCGTTTCCGAAGATGCGCGGGACGTGCAGATGCGTATCCGTCGGTACCCGGGAAGGTAGGCAAGGAGCGCTGGTGCGGCCCGTTCAGCGACGGCCCTTGTGTATCCCGCCTGGGATCGGGCGAGTTATCCTCCTCCCTCGTACCTCGGTGGAGCAGAGCAGCGGTTTCCTACGCGCCCTGGAGACCTCGGAGGAACGGCGCCGCCTTCTCGATCTTGATCCCACGCCACGTCCGCAGACGCAGGAGGTGTCGGTCGCCGGACAC
>CAZZND010000229.1:2780-3369 GCA_964655465.1 uncultured Actinomycetes bacterium | reverse complement strand
CTGGCCGCGGCTCGGATGGGGAGCAGGATCGTGCCGGCCCCCGCCAGGCCACCCAGGAGCACGGAGCGACGACTGATCGAGCCCTCACGTGACCCCGGCGTCCCCTGGTGCGGATCCATCTGAGCCCTCATGGTCGTCCTCCCTTCGAAGAGAGACGGAGGGCGCCCACGAGGGGCGCCCTCTGTCTCGAACTGCCGGTCACTCGAACAGCGCACCCCACCAGAGCGTGGGCCCGCCGATCGGCTTCGTGATCTGATCCGGCAACAGCGCCGGGTCGAGCTGGCCGTGCGGCGCGATCGCGAGGTGGACGAACGCGGTCCGTGGCTCGGACAAGGCCACGCCGGCGAACGGCGTGCTCCCGACCGAGATGTGTCCGCTGAGCACGAGTCTTCCACCACCCTCGACGTGTCCGCCGACGTTGTAGACCCCACCCTGCGCAGCAGCTGTGATCCCCAGATCGTTCATGTCGCAGGGACCCGAGCAGAGCTCGGGGTGGTTGAACACGAACGCCCAGAACGAGAAGGCCTCCGGGTGACCCGGCACCGCTCCGTTCGGCTGGAACGCGTTCCCCGGCGGGTACACGGTAGAG
>CAZZND010000229.1:0-2770 GCA_964655465.1 uncultured Actinomycetes bacterium | reverse complement strand
CACGTACGAACCCGGCTCCGGTGTCGGGATCGACAGCTTCCCGCTCACTCCGTTGTCGGACCGGATCAGCGTAGCGGCCCCGGCCGCGTACACCGGACCCGGGATCCCCTGACCCACCACATCCTCGGTCTGGATGGTGACACCCGCAGCCTGCGCGGGCACCGCCATCGCGATCATGGCGACGGCTCCGATGAGCGCCGTGATGATCCTTCGCATGATTCCTCCCTTCCACTCGTTTCGAACCGACATCTCCCGTGCGCCTCCTTCCTGGCTTCGTCCATCAAGGGACGCTAGGAGGCCGGTCCGGCCTCGCTCTACGGTGCGACCAGGTGGATATGCGGGAGGCTGCCCTCCGTCTGAGCACGGTGCTGGGCTCTTGACGTCGACGGTGCGATGAAGGACAACGTGCGAGGAGCGAGACCGAGGAGGTCGATCTTCCTGGGAGCCCAGCACACCGACGTTCTTCGAGAGCTCGATGGGTTACGTCTCGAGGTCGCGGAGCTCAGCGCGTCACGGAAGCGACTCGCCCTGGCCGCCGACGCCGAACGTCGCGACATCGAGCGTGCCCTGCACGACGGCGTGCAGCAGCTGCTGGTCGGGCTCGCCGCCAACCTGGAGATCGTGGCCGGCTCGGTGGTCGCCGACCCCCGCTCAGCGGCGACGCTCCTCGCAGCGATGCGGCGCGACACGCGACAAGCCCTCGAGGAGGCGCGGAAGCTCGCCCACCGGATCTATCCGCCCTTGCTCGAAGCCGGTGGGCTCGGTGCGGCGCTCCGCGCGGCGGCGACGGCCGAAGGCGTCACCACGCGGATCGACGTCGCCGTGGGCACGGACTGCCCGCCGCAGATAGCGGGTGCCGTGTACTTCTGCTTCCTCGAGATGCTCGGGCGCGCCGACGCCCAGACGGCGGTGTCGGTCTCGGCTCGGACCGAGGCCGGAACGCTCGAGTTCGAGATCCTCGCGGGATGCGATGTCAACGCCGATCTGTCCGCACGCGATCTGGTCGCGGCGCTGGGCGGCCGGCTGGCCCACGGATCGGAACCCGGACACCGGACCCGGGTGACCGGCTCCCTGCCGCTGACGTGATGGCGCTAGTCGCTCTCGGCGAGGTAGAGGACCACGGCTTTGACTCGCTTGTGGACCGCCGTCTCCCACGTGAGACCGAGCTTCTGGAAGATCGAGTGGATCACCTTCTCGACCGACCGCTCGGCCAGGTACAACGCCTCGCCGATGGCAGCGTTGCTCTTGCCCGCCGCCATCTCGCGCAGCACGTCGCGCTCGCGCGACGTCAGCTGGTAGAGCCGCGACTCCTCGCCGCGGGAGTTCTCGGCGACCAGCGCTTCGACGACCTTGGGGTCGACGACCGAGCCACCCTCAGCGACGGCCTGGATCGCCGACACGAGCTGCTCGACATCCTGCACGCGCTCCTTCAGCAGATACGCGCGCCCTTCGCTGCCGCTCTCGAGGAGCGCGAGCGCGTAGCTCGGGGTGGCGTATTGGCTGAGGACGACGACACCGACGTCGGGGTTCGTCTCACGCAGCCGAGCCGCGGCCTGGATCCCCTCGTCGGTGTTCCCCGGGGGCATCCGGATATCGGTGATCACGACGTCTGGCTGCTCGGCCTCCACCGCGGCGAGCAGGGACCCGAGGTCGTCACACACCGCAACGACCTCGATGTCGGGCTGGGTCTCGAGCAACCGCCGCACGCCTTCGCGGACGATGAGATGATCCTCTGCGAGGACGAGCCGGATCGGCATAGCCGGAGGATACGCGGATGCCCCTCGTGCTGATCGTCGACGACAACGACAAGAATCGGAAGCTCGCTCGAGACGTCCTACGCGGTGCCGGGTTCCAGACGCTGGGGGCCGCCACGGGCGCCGACGGCATCGCGCTCGCGTCTGCGCACCTTCCTGACGTGATCCTGATGGACCTGCGTCTCCCCGACATGAATGGTGCGGACGCCGCGCGCCTGCTCCTGGGGACAGAGTCGACCGCGCATATCCCCGTGGTCGCGATGAGCGCTTCCTCGCTCGAGGGGGGCGGCGACTGGCTGGAAGCAGCCGGCTTCATCGGATGGATCGAGAAGCCGATCCTGGTCGGCACGTTCGCGGAACAGGTGCGCCGCTACTGCGGCGCAGTGGGCTGACGACACCGGAGCCGCGATGCCGTGCTAGCACCCCATGAGCGGCGGGCAGGCATGGTGGAGCGGGAGCACCCGCTCGGCCTAGGCTGTCCCTCTGGACGGATCGGCGAGGCGGTGTGAGTATCGTGCGGCGTCCGATAGCCCAGGCGTTCCCGAGCGGAAGGGGTGCTCAGATGCGGAGGTTCTTGATCGCCGGCGCACTCGGGATCTTGGTCATCTCTTCGTCCGCCTGCGAGGGCTCGAGCGCGGACTCCGCGTCTCAGGCGGCCCTGCAGGAGAAGGCGGACTTCTGGGAGATCGATCAGATCGAGAAGAACTTCCACGAGGCCACCACGATGAAAGACATCGACCTGATGATGAGCCTGTGGGCGCCGGACGCGACCCTCACCGTGGGGCCCGGTGAGACCACGGTGGGGCTCGACCAGATCCAGAACGTGTGGGAGGGGTCGCAGGCGTTCGATCCCAACACCAACTGGGTGTCGGACCATCCCGCGTACAAGCTCGAGATCACGGCCAACGGTGACCGGGGTACCTTGCATTTCGAGTGCCACTACCTCGACTACGAAACGAGTGAGATCGCGTTCACGACGGTCGATCCGCAGGTGCTCGCGGAGGTCGTTCCGGTCG
>CAZZND010000228.1:0-3388 GCA_964655465.1 uncultured Actinomycetes bacterium | reverse complement strand
GAGGCGGTCGGCAACGACGTCAGGTGGGAGGCAAACACAGGAGATTGCCTCGCTAGGCTGCCAGGAGCAGGTTGAACAGATTCTCTGGAAGCCGATCCAAGGCCTTGGACGCCGTGGCGATGGAACGCAAGTTGCGGTACCAGCGCCGCCGGACGCTCTCCCTCGTTTCTCCGAGGACGCTGGCAACCCTCTCCTCGAGATCCTTGACAGCTCCTGGAGCCCGGCCCCCGCCCCTTCGTTTCGTCGCCGGAAAGTCCGTCTCGGGCAGCATCCGATCTGCGGGAATCCGCGAGAGCGTCTCTTCAGACATGCTCCCGTTGACAGAGAAGAAGCATCCGAAGTCCACAGCGCGCCTCAGTGAGTCATCGTCGCCAAGGAACCAATGGAGGATCGCCCCGGGGTGCGGTCGCTCGGCCAAGACGTCCAGGAGCTTGTCTGCGCATCCGGCGCTGTGCAGCGACAGGAGCACGGGCTCATCAGCGACCGCCCGCATGATTGAGCGCACCTGCATCACGATCGCGCCCACGGCGTTCGACTGGTTCGAGGGTGATTTCGCGAAGGCCGGCGTGGTCGATGCGTCAAGCGTCGAAGAGGAGCTCCTGCAGGAAGCGGCACGGGCCTGCCCAACCGGCGCCATCACGATCGAGGATATGGAGGAGCTCCTCCCGTGGCAGCTCCGAGGCAAGGAAGCCACCCGTCGCGTGGAGAAGACCTTCATGTTCACCGACATCGAGGGGTCGACGAACCTCGTGGAGGCGCTCGGCGACGAGGCGTGGCAGGGGGTGCTTCGGTGGCACAACGACACGCTCCGTTCCCTGTTCGCCGAGTACAAGGGCGAGGAGGTGGTGGCGACCGGCGACGGATTCCTCGTCGGCTTCGATTCCCCGGACGAAGCGCTGGGGTGTGCCGTCGCGATCCAGCGGCGACTGGACGAACACCGTCGGCAACACGGGTTCGCACCTAAGGTGCGGATCGGCGTCCATGCCGCGGGCGCCACCCAGGTGGGACGCAACTTCTCCGGCAAGGGCGTGCACGAGGCGGCCCGGATCGCGGCGCTCGCTGAGGGAGGCGAGATCCTCTCGAGTCAGACGACTGCCGCCGGATCGCGATTCACGACGTCTGAGCCGAGGACGGTCACCCTTCGGGGTAAGTCCGAGCCGGTCGACATCGTCTCGGTGGATTGGAGCTGAGCGTCCGGACGGGTTCAATGGAAGCGCTTACGGATCAACAGTCCCTGAGAAGCATCGTCCTACGGCGTACCGACACGTTCTGTGAGCTGCGGTTTCGTCCGTTAGTCACGATGAGACGACCGGTCCATCCGTGAAGATTCGTGGATCACGCGCGGTATGGGCCGCGCGGCCACACACGGAGGTGGACCGGCCATGGACAACGCTACGCACCTCGGCCTGGACGTGCACAAGGACACGATCGCGGTGGCCATCCTTCGTCCGGGCGAGGCCGAACCCGACGAACGCACGATCGCGAACACGCCCGAGGCTCTGCGAGCCCTGATTCGACGCGGCAGCTTCGAGCACCCGGTTGCCTGCTACGAGGCTGGCCCCACCGGCTACGAGACCCATCGGTTGCTCAGCTCGCTCGGCGTGCCATGCGACGTGGTGGCTCCCACGATAATCCCCCGTCGGGCTGGTGCCCGCGTGAAGACCGACCGGATCGACGCCCGCAACCTGGCTCGCCTTCATCGAGCAGGAGAGCTGACCCCGATCCGAGTGCCGAGCCCGAGCGAAGAGGCGATCCGCGACCTCGTGCGTGTGCGCGAAGACATCAAGGACGACCGCCGCAAGACCCAGCACCGGGTGAAGAGCTTCCTGCTGCGCCAGGGACGACGCTACCCCGGCCGAGACAAGGGATGGAGCGACAAGTTCGACCTGTGGGCACGATCCCAGCGCTTCGAAGAGCCCGCCGCCGATGCTGCTTACCGCCACTACCTCGCGGCACTCGACGTACGAAGGAGCCAGCTCACCACCATCACCACCGAGATCGAAGCCGCTGCACTGCTCCCGCCGCTCGCTGAGCCCGTGGCCAAGCTCCGGTGCCTGCGCGGGATCGAGACACTCTCAGCGGTGAGCATCACCGCCGAGGTCTGCGACTTCCGTCGCTTCCCCGGTGCTCCTTCCTTCATGGCCTTCACCGGGCTCGTCCCCTCCGAGCACTCGAGCGGTCCCTCGGTGCACCGGGGCTCCATCACCAAGACCGGCAACGCGCACGTCCGTCGCGTGCTCGTCGAGGCCGCCTGGAGCTACCGGCACCGTCCCGCCATCGGGATCAACCTGCGCCGGCGGAGCGAAGGTCAGCCTCCCGAGGTCCTCGCCTACGCATGGGCGGCCCAGTGTCGTCTTTACTCCCGGTTCCACTCCATCGCCGCCACGAAGAACCGCAACGTCGCCGTGGTCGCCGTCGCGAGAGAGCTCTCCGGGTTCATCTGGGGTCTGATGACCGACCACGTCGAGGTCGCGTGAACGAATCGTGAGGGCGAGCAGGCGCACCTTCCCGGAGGGATCCTCGCGGACGCTATGCGAGACTCCGATCCGCCCGAGTTAGTCAGAGGCAGCCTCCGAGCGAACCCGTGAACTGGTCGATCGCCGCTGCCACCTGCCTGCTCGCCCTCGCCCCATACCCGGCTCGCCCGCCCTGAGCGCCTGACTTGACACCCAGTCTCATACGAGCGTCCGGAGAAGTGGTGGACTTTCGAGGTGGAGAATCCGGGGTGGAAATCCCCGTGAAGTAGATGGCCACCGCCATCCTCATCGACAAGGTGAAAGGTCAGATGAGGAGGGACGATGGCCACCCCAAGGATGGACATCACGTCGTTCGTCGGCAAGCTGCTCGAGGAGAACGACGTGGATCTGCTGCGTGAAGGCGTGAGGGTGCTCGCGCAGGCCGTGATGGAGACCGAGGTCTCCGGCCAGATCGGTGCGGCGCCCTACGAGCGGAGCTCCGAGCGCACCGCCTATCGCAACGGCTATCGCACGCGGACCTGGGACACGAGGGTCGGCACGATCGCGCTCAAGATCCCGAAGGTGACCGCCGGCGCCTACTTCTACTTCCCGTCGCTCCTTGAGCCTCGCCGGCGAGCGGAGAAGGCGCTTCACGCTGTCGTCGTCGAGGCCTACGTGAAGGGCATCTCCACTCGCAAGGTCGACGACCTGGTCCGGGCGCTCGGGATCGACGGGATCTCGCGCTCGGAGGTCTCCAGGATCTGCAAGTCACTCGACGAGGAGGTCAGGGCGTTCGTGTCGCGGCCGATCGAAGGTGAGCATCCTTACGTGTGGCTCGACGCGACCTTCCACAAGGTCCGCCAGCAAGGCCGAGTCACCTAGGTGGCTGGTGTCTTTCGCGGGCTTGAATGCTCGCGATCTCGTTGTCGACC
>CAZZND010000227.1:0-3523 GCA_964655465.1 uncultured Actinomycetes bacterium | reverse complement strand
ATCGACGTCAACACCGGACGCTTCACCGGCAAGAAGAACCAGGAGGAGACCATCCTCCGCACCAACCTCGAGGCGGCGCGCGAGCTCCCGCGCCAGCTCCGCCTGCGCGACATCGGCGGGATCATCGTGGTCGACTTCATCGACATGCTGCTCGAGAAGAACAAGAGGCAGGTCGAGGACGCCATGCGCGAGACGCTGGCGCTCGACAAGACCCGCTCGCAGGTCTTCGAGATCGGGCCGCTCGGTCTGCTGCAGGTCACTCGCAAGCGGGTATCCTCGGGCCTGGTCGAGTCGTTCTCCGAAACCTGCCCCACCTGCGAAGGCCGGGGCTTCCTCCTCACCTACGACGTGAACTGACGCGAAAGGATCCTGACCCATGTACGCGGTGATCAAGACCGGCGGCAAGCAGCACAAGGTGAAGGCCGGCGACGTGATCGAGATCGAGAAGCTCGTGGGCGATGACGAGACCGTCACGTTCACCCCGCTGCTCGTCGTCGACGACGACGGCACCACCCACGCGGGCAAGGCCGCCTCGAAGGCGAAGGTCACCGCGAAGCCGCTCGGCGAGACCAAGGGCGACAAGGTCAAGATCTTCAAGTACCGCCCCAAGACCGGCTACGCGAAGAAGGCCGGCCACCGCCAGCAGCTGACCCTGATCGAGATCCTCGACGTGACGCTCGGCTGAGCGTTCTGGGAGCCTGGAGGACCTATGGCACACAAGAAAGGCGGCGGCTCGTCCCGTAACGGCCGCGACTCCAACCCCAAGCGTCTGGGCGTGAAGGCCTACGGCGGCGAGACGGTCACGGCCGGTTCGATCATCGTCCGCCAGCGCGGCACCCGGATCCATCCCGGTCAGGGCGTGGGCAAGGGCAGCGACGACACGCTGTTCGCCCTCGTGCCCGGCACGGTGGGCTTCACCGAGTCCCGCGGTCGCAAGTACGCGACGATCCGTCCCGGGGGTTAGGGCTCAGCCGCCCCGGGCGGCGCTCCGACGCCTCTCGATCTCGGCCACCCATGCCTTCAGCATCGACCGGTTGAGCTGTCCGGTCTCCGCGAGATAGGTGCTGTTGCGGCGCTGCTGCGTCCGTTTGCCCGGCCGGGCTATCCGCCCCAGCCCGACGGCGGTCTCGGTCTCGTCCTTCATCGTCTGATGCAGCGGGGGTGGTTTCGCCAGGTAGTAGGCGGTCTCGCGGATCCGGTCGGCGTCGGTCCAGCCGAGCAGCAGCACCGCGGACAGCCGCAGCCGCTTCACACGGATGATGGCCGTGAGGTCGATCGGCACCTCGACCGTCTCGCCGTGCGGGGTGAAGACCAGCGTACGGTCGGTCAGATGCAGGGTGCCGCGCACGTCGTGGGCGGCCAGACCCTTCTCCAGCTCGACCTTCCACACCTGCAGCGGCTGCACCCGACCATCTTCGCCTGACGCGGCGACGGCGACCACCTAGGCTCATCAGATGCCTTTCGTCGACGAGTGCACCGTGTTCGTCCAGGCTGGTCGTGGTGGCGACGGCTCGGCGTCGCTGCACTCCGAGCCGTTCAAGCCCCGCGGCGGGCCGAACGGCGGCGACGGCGGCGACGGTGGCTCCGTGATCTTCGAGGTCGATCCGAACATGCACGACCTGAAGTGGCTCGCCGAACACCCGCACCGCAAGGCTGGCCCCGGGGGGAACGGGCGGTCGACGCGCCGCGACGGTGCGACGGGAAAGGATCTCGTGGTCCGCGTCCCCGACGGGACCGTCGTCATGGACGAGCAGGGGCTGCTCGCCGACCTGGTCGGCGAGGGCGCCCAGGCGGTCGTCGCCCGCGGAGGCCACGGCGGTCGGGGGAACGCTCGGTTGACGTCCTCGCGCAACCGCGTCCCACGGATCGCTGAGCCGGGGGAGCAGGGCGAAGAGCGCCGGCTGGAGGTCGAGGTCCGCACCGTCGCCGACGTCGGCCTGGTCGGTCTGCCGAACGCCGGCAAGTCCACGCTCCTGTCGCGTCTTACCGCGGCGAAGCCCAAGATCGCGAACTACCCCTTCACGACGCTCACCCCCAATCTGGGTGTCGCCGGCGGCGGGTCCGACCGGTTCGTCGTCGCCGACGTGCCCGGGCTGATCGAGGGCGCGAGCGAGGGCCGGGGGCTCGGCCACCGGTTCCTGCGGCACGTCGTTCGATGCCGCGCGCTCGTCCTGGTGATCGATCTGAGCGGGGTCGATCCGGCCGGCGACCTCGCGGTGCTCCGAGAGGAGCTCGCCGCCTACTCCCCCGAGCTCGTCCGCCGCCCGGTCCTCGTCGTGGGGACCAAGGCCGACGTGACCGAGGACCCGCAGGCGGCCGCGGCCGCGCTCGGCGACGGCGTGCTCGTCGCGTCGGGCATCACCGGCGAAGGGATCGACGAGCTGCTCGAGCGGCTCGGCCTGCTGGCGAAGGAGGCCACCGAGGCGGCGCCCCAGCGCGAGGCGCACGTGGTTCTCCGCCCCGGCCGCCCCCGATTCACCGTCGCCCGTGATCTGCAGGGCCGCTGGCAGGTGACCGGGCAGTCGGTCGAGCGCTGGGTGATGGAGGCCGATATCGACGATGAGCGCGAGCTCGAGAAGCTGCAGCAGAAGCTCCGGAAGGAAGGTGTGGAACGCAAGCTCGCGGCCCTCGGCGCCCGCACCGGCGACGAGGTCGAGATCCGCGGGCGGGTCTTCGAGTACCTGCCCGACGTCGAGAGGCGATCCTAGAGGTGGACGCACGCACGCCGCTGGCCGACGAGGAGCGCACCTGGGCCGCGTTCACCGCCGCGCTCGCCGAGGTCGATCCCGCGCGCCGGACCGAGCCGACCGTGACCCCCGGGGGGTGGAGCGTGCAGACCGTCCTCGCGCACACCGCGGCGTGGCTCGACGACTGCGGACGCGTCCTCGAGTTGATGGCCGCCGGCACGTGGGACCCGGCGATCGACCCCGGGGAGCAGCCCGGTTACGTCGATCGGGTCAACGCCGAGCACGCCGACCGGGCCGCCGCGATGACCTGGTCAGAGGCCGAGCACCTCTGCGCGGCGGCCCGCGACCGTGCGCGCCGCGCGCTGGAAGCCCTCCCGAGCATCGACGCCGACGCCTTGACCTGGTTCGAGGAGTCCGGGCCGCGGCACGAGCTGAAGCACCTGCACGACCTGCGCGCCTGGCTCGCCGGGGTGCCGAGCGACCCCGCCGTGGGACAGCTGCTCGAGGCCGAGTCCGAGGCGTGGATCGGGTTCGCGCAGGCCATCGACGGCGTCGGCGATCCCCGGCAGCCCGGTCCCGATGGCTGGACCACGACCGACGCGACGCACCACCTCGTTCGCTGGCTCGATCGCGCGATCGAGGGGATCGGGCGGAACGTTGGCCTTCCTCCGAGCGAGGTCTCGATGGACGACCTGAACGACGGGTTCCTCGCCGAGAGCGCCTCGGTCCGGTTCGCCGACGCACGAGCGACCCTCGATGACCGGCGGCTCCAGGTCCGGCTCGCCCTCGCGGGTCTCGCCGCCCCGAGCGCGGCCGCGATGGAGGCTTTCGTCGGG
>CAZZND010000226.1:0-3525 GCA_964655465.1 uncultured Actinomycetes bacterium | reverse complement strand
TCCGCACGCCGAAGTACATGCACACGTTCGTGTTCGAGCACCCGATCTTCGCCTTCGACGACGTGCGCGTCGGCGACGACCAGGTGCTCGGCGAGGTCGGCCAGGGGTTCGAGCTCACGAAGGACTGGTTCGTCGAGGAGCGGATCATGATCGGCGCCCGAACGGTGGGGGCCGCGACGCGGGCGCTCGAGCTGTCGTTGGACTTCGCGAAGGAGCGCCGGCAGTTCGGACAGCCGATCGTCGACTTCCAAGCGATCGGGTTCATGCTCGCGGACATGGCCGCCGAGATCATGGCGGCGAAGTCGCTCCTGTACCGGGTCTGCTGGGAGGCCGCACGCGGCGGTGCCGACCGCAAGCGGATCCACGCCGAGGCCGCGGTGGTCAAGCTCGTCTGCAGCGAGACCGCTGGCCGGGTGATCGACAAGGCGGTGCAGATCTTCGGCGGCCGCGGCTACATGCGCGACCAGCCGGTCGAGCGCCTCTACCGCGAGCTGCGCGTCGACCGCATCTGGGAGGGCACGAGCGAGATCCAGCGGCTGGTCATCGCGAACGAGCTGGTGAAGCGCGGGCCCGAGGCCTACACAGGGTGGCCCGCTAGTTGAGCGGGCCCCTGATGCCGCTGGTCGTCACGTTCAGCCAGTTGAGCACCGGGTAGGACAGCGCCACGATCCCGAGCAGCAGCGAGGCGACCGTCGTGCCGCTGCCGCGTCCGCCCAGGCCGCCGGAGATACCCGCGATCACGGCCATGGCACCGAACGCGGCGGCCAGCACGCGGAACTGCTCCTCGAGGTCGCCGGTCGCGATCCGTGCCGAGATGTCACCGAACATCGTGGTCGAGGGATCGAAGTAGTGGATCCACAGGACCACGCTGAACGCGGCGCCGAGGACCCCGAGGACAACCCCGAGCCCGCCCATGGGGTTCGCGGTCTTCCCGGAGCTGCCATAGATGCCCATCCCGGTTCATGATGCGCCGATCCGGGGGTCGGGACAACCGACGCGCGGCCTAGGGCCGACGTGAGATGGCGAGGGCGTCCACGGCGACACAACCCTCGGGCGACACGATCACCGGGTTCACGTCGAGGGCGTCGAGCAGGTCGCCGAGGTCGGCGGCCAACACGGACAGCCGCGAGACCGCGCGTGTCAGCGCGTCCACATCCGAGGGTGTCGCACCACGTACCCCTTCGAGGAGCGGGCGGATCTTGAGTCGGTCGATCAGGCGGCGTGCCGTGGCCTCGCCAACCGGCGACAGCGCCAGACGCCGGTCGTGCAGCAGCTCCACCAGGACGCCGCCCGCCGCGACGAGCACGAGGGGGCCGAAGATCGGGTCACGGACCACACCGAGCGCGACCTCGACGCCGGCTGGGGCCGTCGCCGCGACGACCGCCTCGGGTCCGAGCCGCCCGGCGACGTCGTCGTAGGCCGTCTTCACGGCCTCAGCGTCGGCCAACCCGAGCTTCACCCCGCCGACATCGGACTTGTGCTGCACGCCCGGCGCCGCGGTCTTCAGCACGACGGGGAAGCCGATCGCCTCGGCGGCGGCCACCGCGTCGGCGGTGCTCGCCGCCCGCCGCGGCTCCGCGACCTCGATCCCGTAGTCGCGAAGCAGCTGCAGCCCCTCGAGCTCGTCGATCGCGGCGCCGTCGGCGAGCCGCCCCCGCCAGCGCGAGCGGACCTCGTCGGCGACCGGCTCCGGCGCCGGCTCCGGCGGTCGCGCCCGCCACTCGGCGTCGTCCAGCAGGTGGCGCAGCGCGCGCAGCCCCGATTCGGACCCCTCGAGGATCGGGACGCCGGCGTCGCGCAGGATCTGGGCCTCCTCGGTCGCGATCGCCGAGTGCAGGTTCGAAAGCACGCAGAACGGCTTGTCGCTGTAGGCGGCGATGTCGCGCGAGATCTGCAGGTAGCCCTCGTTGTAGGGCTCGCCCTGCGTCGTCATGTCGACCACGAACGCGAGGGCGGCCACGTCGGGGTCGTTCGCCATCGCCGCGAACGACGCGCGGAAGATCGCGTCGGCGTCGATGCCGGTTCCCCAGGCGTCGAGCGGGTTCGCGGCGTCCACGCCGGGGTCGAGCGCCTCGTCGATCCGCCCGAGCGTCTGATCGGACAACACCGCGAACGGCACCCCGACGTCGGCGGCCAGATCCACGAACATCGCCCGCTCGCCACCCGAGTCGTGGACGGTCGCGATGCCGGTCCCACCGCGGACGCGCTTGGGTGAGGCGAACAGCTCCAGCGTGTCGGCCATCTCGGTCAGCGTGCGGACCTCGTGCACGCCGTACGCGTCGAACAGCGCCTCGAACGCCCCGTGCTCGCCGGCGAGCGCGCCCGAGTGCGCGGTCACCATCGCCGAGGCGCCAGCGGTCCGTCCCATCTTCAGCGCGACCACCGGGATGTCCTGCTCGGCCGCACGCGCCAGCTGGGCGCGGAACCCCTCGGCGCCGCGGACGGTCTCGAGCAGCAGACCGATCACCCGGGTGGACTCGAGCCCGAGCGCGTAGCCCATGTAGTCGTCCATCCGCGACACGATCTCTTGCCCGCTCGAGACCAGCAGGTTGAACCCCAGCGAGCGGTCGTTGAACGCGAAGGCCGCGAATGCCGAGCCCGAGTGCGAGATCATCGCGATCGGGCCGTGCTGCAGGTGCTCGGGGGTGAGGAAACCGGTGACGCGCAGGTGGTGCTCCTCATTCATGAACCCCATGCCGTTGCCGCCGCACAGGGCGATGCCGTGCGCGTCCGCGATCGCGGCGAGCCGGTCACGGAGGGGCGGCGAGCCCGGCTCGCGCGACCCGTCGTCCTCGTACAGCGACGAGAACGTGACGGCGCTCCCCGCCCCCGCCGCCACCGCGTCGGCGAGCGCCTGCTCGACCCTGGCGTTCGCCACGCCTAACACAGCGAGGTCCACGGTCTCGGGCACCTCGGCGATCGACGGGTAGCACGTGAGGCCGCCGATCTCGTCGTAGCGCGGGTTGACCGGGAAGACCCGGCCCTCGAACCGGCCACGCTCGAGCTCGGCGAGCATCTGAGCGCCGAGCGACCCGGGCTTCGACGACGCGCCGACCACGGCGACCGACCGCGCCTCCAGCATCCGCCGGATCGCGGCCACCCGCTCTTCGGACGGCGCCGCCGAGCGCGTCACGACTTCTTCGACACCGCCTTGTCCTTCACGGCCGCACGGTACGCCTGCCAGCCGGGGATGCCGTTCACGCCGCCCCCCCCGTGGGTCGCGCACGAACCGTGGTACAGACCACGCAGCGGCGTCCGGTAGTCGGCGAACCCGGGCGCCGGCCGCATGTGGAACAGCTGATCCGCCGACAGCTCGCCGTGGAAGATGTTCCCGCCGATCAGCCCGAGATCCTGCTCCATGTCGTAGGGGCCGATGACCTGGTAGTCGATGATCGCGTCGCGGAAGTTCGGTGCCAGCTCGTTGTAGGCGTCGAAGATCCGCTGCGCGTACGCGTCGAGCTCTTCGCGGTGCGGCTCCAGGTTCCAGTCGTCGGGCACCCACTGCGTGAACATCGAGAACACGTG
>CAZZND010000225.1:1047-3533 GCA_964655465.1 uncultured Actinomycetes bacterium | reverse complement strand
CCGCGACCCCCACCTTGGCAAGGTGGTGCTCTACCAACTGAGCCACGTCCGCGTGTACGCAGTCATCCTAGGCGGCAGACCCGTGAGCTTCAACCGAAGGCGGGATGCCAGCGCACAGCACCGGCAAGCGCTGCCACCCGTGCCTCGTCGAACACGGCGATCTGGCAGTCCTCTTCGGCGATGACGAACCCCTCCTCCTCGGTGCCGGCGAACGGGTTCGCGAGTCCGTAACGGGCGGCGGGCTCGAATCCGCGCGCTCCGTAGTAGGAGGGGTCACCGAGCAGGATCACCGCCGCGGCGCCGCGACCACGGGCCTCGTCGAGCGCCGCCGCGACGAGCGCCGTCCCTATCCCGCGCCGCTGGTGGGTCGGCGCCACGCCGATGGGCCCGAGCGCCAGCACCTCGTCTTCGCCCACCCAGGCCGTCGAGAGCTGGACGTGGCCGACGATCTCGCCGTCGGCCTCCGCGATCAACGCGAAGGACCCGGGCTCGTCGCGGACAGTGCCGGCGATGTCGGCCTCGAGCGTCCTGCCGAACGCCGCGCGTTCGATCGCGATCGAGGCCTCACGATCGGCGGGCGTCTCGAGCCGCACGATCATGACGTGCCCGTCGAGCCGAACCCGCCGTCGCCGCGGGAGCTGTCGGGGAGCTCGCCGGCCCACGCCGGTGACACGACGGGGACCGCGACGATCACGAGCTGCGCGATGCGGTCCCCGACGTGGATCTCGACCTTCTCGGCTGGATCCAGGTTCACCACCGCACAGATAACCTCGCCGCGGTAGCCGGCGTCGATCAAGCCGGGCGCGTTCGCGAGCGTCAGCCCCTGCTTCGACGCGAGCCCGCTCCGCGGCACCACCAGCCCGGCGTGCCCGTCGGGGATCGCGACCGCGAGCCCGGTGGGGATCATCGCGCGCTCGCCGGGCGCGACGACCGCATCGACCGCTGCGCAGAGGTCGAGCCCGGCGTCGCCCGGGTGCTTCGCGGCCGGCAGCTTCCCTTCGGGACGCAGTCGCCGGAACGGCAGCTCCATCAGACCGGCTCGATCAGCTCGAGCCGGTTGCCGAACGGATCGCGGACGTGGCACCGGATGTAGCCCTCGAGGGGGACGTCGTCGAGCACCCGGTATCCGGCGAGCTCGATCTTCTCGCGGAGGGTCTCGAGGTTGCGGACCAGGAACGCCGGGTGCGCCTTGGAGGCGGGTTTGAAGGCCTCCTCGACGCCCAGGTGAACCTCGAGGTGCTCGTCGCGGAACCAGACCCCGCCCCGAGGCGCGAGCTCGGGCGGCTTGGCGACCTGGGTGAGCCCGAGGATGATGCCGTAGAACCTCACGGCGGCCTCCTCCTCGCCGGGCGGCATGGCGAGCTGCACGTGGTGCAACCCCATCAGCTTCGCCGTGCGCTCCCCCACGGCCCGAGTCTACGAGCAGCCGCTGGTGCTGCCGCAGGTACCGCAGACGTAACACGAGCCCGCCGGCTGCATCTTCGAGCCGCACGTGTAGCACAGCGGCGCGTCGACGGATCTGGCGCTCGGGCGCTCTCCCAGGTCGATCCGTTGGGGGGATGCCGGCGCGTCCGCGACCGGCGCGGGGGTCACCGGCGCGGGCGCCGTCTCGGGGGCCCCGGCGGTGAGCTCGCCCACCTTGGCCTGGGCCTCGATCTTGCGCTCCTCGATCGACCGGATGCCGAGACCGTCGCGGACCTCGGGCGAGAGGTGATCGAGGGCGAGCCTGCGGAACACGTAGTCGACGAGCGACGTTGCGAACCGGATGTCGGGATCGTTGGTCATGCCCGACGGCTCGAACTTGGTGTTGATGAACTTCGAGACGTAGGCCTCGAGCGGCACCCCGTACTGCAGGCCCAGCGAGACCGCGATCGCGAAGGCGTCCATCACCCCGGCGAGCGTCGAGCCCTGTTTCGAGGTCTTCAGGAAGATCTCGCCGAGGCCATCGTCGGGGTAGGACCCGGCCGTGATGTAGCCCTCGGCGTCGCCCACCTGGAACGACGTGGTGATCGACGGGCGAGACATCGGCAGGCGCTTCCGCACCGGGTGCGCCAACGCGGCCGGCTCGGGCGCGGCCGCGGTCTTCCTCTTGTCGGCCGACAGCGGCTGCGCGACCTTGCAGTTGTCGCGGTAGATCGCGACGGCCTTCAGGCCGAGCTTCCAGCTCTCGACGAACAGCTGCTCGACCTCCTCGACCGTGGCCTCTTCGGGCATGTTCACCGTCTTGGAGATGGCGCCGGAGATGAACGGCTGCGCCGCCGCCATCATGCGGACGTGGCCCATGTAGTGGATGGGCTCGGCCCCCATCGCCGTGTCGAACACCGGCTCGTGCTCGCGCTTGAGGTGCGGGGCGCCGACCACCGAGTTGTGCTCGGCGATGTAGCCGACGATGTCCTCGCCCTGCTCGGGCGTGTATCCGAGCTTCGCGAGCGCACGGGGCACGGTCTGGTTCACGAACTGCATGGTGCCGCCGCCGACCAGCTTCT
>CAZZND010000225.1:0-1037 GCA_964655465.1 uncultured Actinomycetes bacterium | reverse complement strand
GAGCTCGGGCTCGATGCCGGTCGTGTCGCAGTCCATCATCAGCCCGATCGTGCCGGTGGGCGCGAGCACCGAGGCCTGCGCGTTGCGGTAGCCGTAGAGCTCGCCCAGCCCGATGGCCTCGTCCCAGGACTGCTTGGCGGCACTGAGCATCATCTCTGGCACGAGCTCGGGGTCGATCTCGTCGGCCGCCGCGCGGTGCTTGCGCATGACGCGGATCATCGCGTCGGCGTTCGGCGCGTAGCCGGCGAACGGACCCGCGGCCTCGGCGATCCTGGCGCTGGTGCGGTACGCCCAACCGGTCATGATCGCCGTGATCGCGCCGGCCCATGCGCGGCCCTGGTCCGAGTCGTACGGCAGTCCGCGAGCCATCAGCAGGGCGCCGAGGTTGGCGTAGCCGAGGCCGAGCTGACGGAAGGCGCGGGCGTTCTCGCCGATCTTCTCGGTCGGGTAGTCGGACTCGCCGACGACGATCTCCTGCGCCGTGAACACGACCTCGACCGCGTGCCGGAAGCTCGCGACGTCGAAGTTGCCCTCGGCGTCGATGAACGTCATGAGGTTCAGGCTCGCGAGGTTGCAGGCGCTGTTGTCCAGGTGCATGTACTCCGAGCACGGGTTCGACGCGTTGATCCGGCCGGTCGCCGGGCAGGTGTGCCACTCGTTGATCGTGGTGTCGTACTGCATCCCGGGGTCGGCGCACTCCCACGCGGCCTGCGCGATGTCGCGCATCAGGTCGCGGGCGCGCACGGTCTCGACCGCCTCGCCGGTGGTGACGGCCTTGAGCCGGTGGTCGGCGTCGTTCTCGAAGGCCTGCATGAACTCATCGGTCACCCGGACCGAGTTGTTCGCGTTCTGGTACTGGATCGAGGAGCTGTCGCGCCCGTCGAGATCCATGTCGAACCCGGCGTCACGGAGCGCCCGTGCCTTGTTCTCCTCGTTGGCCTTGCACCAGATGAACTCGCGCACGTCGGGGTGATCGACGTTCAGGATGACCATCTTGGCGGCGCGGCGGGTCTTGCCGCCGGACTTGATGGTGCCGG
>CAZZND010000224.1:1586-3547 GCA_964655465.1 uncultured Actinomycetes bacterium | reverse complement strand
TCGGTTTCCTAAACCGTGTGCGGACGTTCGATTCGTCCCGGGGGCACAAAACTTGGGTGTCGAGGGGTGTTTCGGGCGCAGCAGCTCGCGATCTAGCCGCGCCCCAGCAGGCGCCGAGTGATGAGCGCCCCGAAGCGGGGCTCGACCTGCGCACTCATGGCGGCCGCGGCAAGGACGTTCCCGATCAACCAGACGTCCGTGATCGGTCCCACACCCCCCGGCACCGGCGTGATTGCCTCCGCCTTCGCCGAGACCGAGGGCAGATCCAGGTCACCGGTGAGGAACACGTCGCCCGAGGCTGAATCCTGGACGGCGTTGGTCCCGACATCAACCGCGACCACGCCGTTGCTCACCATGTCCCCGTGTATCAGGCCCGGTTCACCCGCTGCGGCGATCAGGATCTGGGCGCGCCGTGTGTAGTCAGCCAGCTGGCCCGCCTCGGACGTCTTGCTGTGACACATCACCACCGTCGCGTCGCGCTGCAATCCGAGGAACGCGAGCGGCTTGCCGACGCTCGTGGACCTCCCGACGATGACGAGCGTCTTCCCGCGGTAGAACATGGACGGGTCGATGTCGAGCGAACGCGCGTAGGCATCGAGCAGGTAGAAGCATGCTGCTGGCGTAGACGGTACGAAGCGCGGTGTGCCGATCGCGAGGAGTCCGATGTTCCACGGGTGCATGCCCTCTACGTCCTTGCGCGGATCCACGGCCGCGAACACCTCGTGCTCCGGGATGTGAGCGGGGAGCGGGCGCAGAACGAGGACGCCCGTGATACGAGGATCGGCGTTCAGCCTGCCGATCGCGGCCAGCACGTCGTCGAGCACCGCGTCGCCGTACAGCTGCTCGCACTCGTAGCGGTAGTCGAGCCCCTCAGCCAGTTTCCGCAGATGGCGCTCGTACCAACTGGCGGCCTGGTCGGCGCCAACGATGACGGTGGCGAGACCCGGACGAACGGCAGACAAGCGCAGGACCGAGACCTCTTCCTCGATCTCGGCGCGCAGGACCTCGGCCAGCTCGTCGCCGTCGATAACGCGTGCCATACGGCACCCCTTCTCGGGTTCGGCCGAGTCTATCCCCTTGCCTCGGACCGAGCTCTCGTCACCAGCCGATCTCGTAGGCCCAGCTGCCGGTTCCGATCGCCGGATTGAGGGGGACCGTGAGGACGACGCCGGCGGCTGGGGCTCGCATCTCCTCGAGGAGATCGCCGTGCCCATCGATCACCCTGGCGAGCATCTGGCCCTGCACGACCTCCTCGCCCAGCTCCACCGCCGCATCCAAGAGCCCCCCTCGCGACGGCGTCACGATGCGGAAGCCGCGCAGGATGCGCGGTTCGGGGGACGACCCAACGGGCCCGGGCGTCGAGCCGAGGAGACGAAGCACATCCTCGACGCCGGAGACGCCTCGTCGCACGGTGTCGGCCGAGGGCGGGAGCCCCCCGCCCGCCTCGATCAGGATCGAGGGCACGCCTGCCTGCGACAACCGCACGAACAGCGCGCCATCGAGGAGACCGTGGTCGGTGTCCTCTCCCTCCCCCAGTCGGTGCTCATAGAGGTAGGGCGAACCGTACGCTCGACCCATCGCGGCCCCGGTGTCGTCGCCTTCGACGAACAGCGTCCAGTCCACGGTGTCGGACGGCACGCCGGCGCTGTGCAGGTCGACGAACGAACCGCCACGCTCGGAGATGACCTCGAAGAAGCGGTCGTCCATCTGCCGCTCCAGATACGTCGGCGCGAGCGGATGCTCGCGGCTCAGCACGCCAAAGCCCGGCACGTTGCCGATCGGCATGACGACGACCGTGCCCGCGATCCCATCAGGTTGGAGCCGTCGCTGCAGCTCCATCGCGATCAGCGTCGCGTGCACCTCCTCGCGCCGCAGATCGACGACGAGCTGCACGATCTCGCTCGCCGGCGGGCCGTCCATCGGCACCACGACCACCGGCTCCGCGGGCGCGAGCGGCAGGC
>CAZZND010000224.1:1327-1576 GCA_964655465.1 uncultured Actinomycetes bacterium | reverse complement strand
CACCTCGTCGCCGTCGCGAGCAGCCATCATCCACACGATCGGCCCGGGCTCGCGCCCGCGGAGGACGGAGAACGGCACGTCGATGCGCGAGCCGCCTGGCATCTCGCCGAGGTGCAGCGAGCCGATGACGCGAGCCGGTCCGCTCGTGGCCAGCGCGTCGTCCAGTTCCTCGGTCGGATGCGACATCGTCAGCTCCTTCGTGTACGCCGTCCTGTAGCGGACCGTAGTGTCAGCAACACGACGATGCCG
>CAZZND010000224.1:0-1317 GCA_964655465.1 uncultured Actinomycetes bacterium | reverse complement strand
ACGACACTCGCGATCCCGATCCACATCCAGACCGGCGAACCGGTCATGAAGCTTCCCGTGAGCGTGCCGTACCCCTGGACCGTCCAGACGGCCCCCACAACGATCAATGCGGCACCGATCAGTACGCGAGGCCCTCTCATTCGCATACATATACTCCGTTGATGGATGCCGAGTCGCTGCTCGCGTTCGCGCGGTTCCACGCGTGGGCGAACCAACGGATCTTCCGGTGTAAGCGAAGGGATCTCGGATAGATGTCCAAGAGCTGCCTTCGCTGTGACTGGCAGGGTGAAACGAGGGAGTCGGCGTGCCCGAACTGCGGCGCGCGACCGCTCTTCGTCGCCGATCGGTCTCCCGATCAGGAGGCGGGGCCGCCGGCACAGGCCCACCCTCCGAAGCGCGGCCCTGAAGAAGCGAGCACCCCGCACACGGGTTCGTCCGACACCCCATCCCTCGCGGACCCGGTCGAATCATCCGGCCGATCCCCCCGTTCGGTCGCCGCGTTCGTCCTGGCCGGTCTGGTGCTGACGATCGCCGTAGGTACCTGGCTCAACCGCGGCGAGGAGCGCTCGGGGGCCGCGGTATCGACCAACCGCCCGGTGTCCAGTACCCCCATCGTCGACGGCTCGCCGACGCCGGCTGTCTCGCCCTCGCCCTCCCCGGTCGCCTCGCCGTCCTCACCTGGCAGCGTCGGCAGGATCAGGCGTCTTCGCATCGGCACGCAGTCGCTCACCGTAGATGGCGTTCCGTTCTCGTTCGACGTGCCGGCGCGCGGCTGGCAGATGTATCGCAACCTGTACATAAGCAAGAGCACGGTCGGCACGGAAGGTGCGGAGGCCATCATCTATTGGACGGCCGTCTTCGAGAGTGACAACGCCAGTTGGTGCGGACAGTGGTGGGGAGCACCGGACGGGAGTGCGTCCGACTACGCGGCCAGCGCCGCGAGGGCGCGAGGAATCGATCTCGTCACGGGCCCATGGGACGTTACCCTCGGCGGGGTCGCGGCCACGCACGTTGCGTTCATCGTCCGCAAGGACGTCGGCTGCAACCCTGGGTTCTTCTACCGTTGGCCTGCCGTCGATGAGGGTCCCTCCTGGATCAGCACCGAGGTGGGCGACACGATCAGGGTGTGGGTCCTCGACGTCGGGGGCAAACGGCTCTTCATCGAAGGCGACACCCACCGGAACGCCACACCCCACCTCCGGCGGGAGATCCAGCGGATCGTCGAGTCGATCAGCTTCGACTAAGGCGGCACGAGCCGATACACGCCGCCGGCGAGCGACAGGACATAGAGCTCGCCCGCGGCATCCTGGCCGAAGG
>CAZZND010000223.1:0-3549 GCA_964655465.1 uncultured Actinomycetes bacterium | reverse complement strand
TTCGGCGTGGCCGACTACGCCGCGAGCGTGCAGGCCCGCACGACGAACATCGGCGGCGCGAACCCCGACTACGCCGTGCTGACCGACGCCAACGCCCACGGCGCCCGCGAGACCCACTGGGGCGACCAGTGGCACTTCGGCATCTCACGCATGGTGGCGGCGTGCCGGGCCGAAGGGCTCCGGCCGATCGACGGTCCGTTCGGCGACTACAGCGACCCCGACGGCTACCGGAGCGCCGCCCGCCGCGCCGCGGCGCTCGGGTGCGAGGGCAAATGGGCGATCCACCCCTCGCAGGTGGCGCTCGCGAACGAGGTCTTCACGCCCGCCGCGGCCGAGATCGACCGCGCCGAGCGGATCCTGCAGGCGATGGAGGAGGGCGCGAAGGAAGGCAAGGGGGCGGTCTCGCTCGACGGCCGCCTCATCGACGCCGCGTCGATCCGCATGGCCGAGAACCTGATGCGCAAGGTCGACCAGATGCGCGCCCGCGGAGGTGAGGACGGATGAACATCCACGAGTACCAGGCCAAGGAGCTGCTGCGCAGCTACCGGGTCCCGACGCCGCGCGGCGAGGTCGTCTACACGTCGAAGGCCGCGGCGAGGGTCGCCGAGGAGCTCGCCGGCAGCCGGTGGGTCGTGAAGGCGCAGATCCACGCCGGCGGCCGCGGCAAGGCGGGCGGGGTGAAGATCGCGAACACACCCGAGAAAACCGCCGAGGTCGCCGACCAGATGCTCGGATCGACCCTCGTCACGACGCAGACCGGACCCGAGGGCCAGGTCGTGAGCCGGCTGCTGGTCGAGCGCGCCTCGCGGATCGAGCGTGAGTTCTACCTGTCGATGGTGCTCGATCGTGACTCCCAGAGGATCGTGGTCGTCGCGAGCGCCGAGGGCGGGGTCGACATCGAGGAGGTCGCGGCGTCCAACCCCGACGCCATCCACAAGGAGTACATCGACCCGGGTGTCGGGCTGCTGGACTTCCAGTGCCGCAAGGTGGCGACCGCGATCGGCCTGGGCAACCGCACGACCTCGTTCACGCGGCTGCTCCGGCGCATCTACCGGTTGTTCCGCGACAAGGACTGCCTGCTGCTCGAGATCAACCCGTTCATCGAGACCGAGGATGGCGAGCTGGTCGCGCTCGACGCCAAGATGAGCTTCGACGACAACGCCCTGTTCCGGCAGGGGGCGATCGTCGAGCTGCGCGACTTCGACGAGGAGGACCCGAAGGAGGTCGAGGCCACAGGGCACGGCCTCAACTACATCGCGCTCGACGGCTCGGTCGGGTGCATCGTGAACGGCGCCGGTCTGGCGATGGGGACGATGGACGCGATCGTGCACCACGGCGGCCGCCCGGCGAACTTCCTGGACGTGGGCGGCGGCGCGAGCCCCGAGAAGATCGCGAACGCGTTCCGCATCGTGATGAAGGACCCGAACGTGAAGGTGATCTTGGTGAACATCTTCGCGGGGATCAACCGCTGCGATTGGATCGCCCAAGGGGTGGTCCAGGCGACGCGCGATCAGGCGATCGAGGTGCCGGTGATCGTGCGGCTGGCAGGGACCAACGTCGAGGAGGGCCGCAAGATCCTGGACGAAAGCGGCCTCGCGCTCATCCAAGCCGACGACCTGGATGATGCGGCGACCAAGGCTGTCGCCGCGGTGGAAGCCCTCTCGCCGAAGGGAGCGGCGGTGTGAGCGTCTTCGTCGACAAGAGCTCCCGCGTCATCTTCCAGGGCTTCACCGGCCAGCACGCGACCTTCCACGCCGAGGAGGCCATGCGCTTCGGCACGCAGGTCGTCGGTGGCGTGACCCCAGGGCGCGGCGGCAGCACGCACCTGGGCCTGCCGGTGTTCAACAGCGTCGAGGAGGCGGTCCGCGAGACCGGCGCGACGGTGAGCGGCATCTTCGTCCCGCCGCAGATCGCGGTCGACGGGCTCTACGAGGCGATCGAGGCCGGGATCGAGGTGGCGGTGATCATCGCCGATGGCGTGCCCGTGCAGGACATGGTGCGCACGAAGCGGTACCTGGCCGGGCGCTCGACGACGATCATCGGCCCGAACTCGCCGGGGATCATCACGCCTGGCGAGTGCAAGGTCGGGATCATGCCGAGCCACATCTACTCGAAGGGCCGCGTCGGGGTGGTGTCGCGCTCCGGCACGCTCAACTACGAGGCCGTCTCGCAGATGACCAAGCTCGGCCTCGGGCAGTCGACGTGCGTGGGCATCGGCGGCGACCCGGTGAACGGGACCGACTTCAAGACGGTTCTCCAGGCCTTCGAGAACGACGACGATACCGACGTCGTCGTGATGATCGGCGAGATCGGCGGCCAGCAGGAGGTCGAGGCCGCCGCGTGGGCCGCGCAGTACATGCGCAAGCCGCTCGTCGCGTTCATCGCCGGCGTCTCAGCACCCCGCGGACGGCGGATGGGCCACGCGGGCGCGGTGATCAGCGGCGAGTCGGACACCGCGACGGCGAAGCTCGACGCGATCGAGGCGCTGGGGCACCGCGTCGTGCGCAACCCGGCCGAGATCGGCGACACGGTGCTGCGGACGGTCAAGGAGCACGGGGGGCCGAGCCCGGGAGCGGCGTCGTAGCGACGCCGAGGCCCGCCGTGCACGTGGTGGGGTAGCCTGGACCCGTGACGACATCCCTCACGCCCGCCGAGATGATGCGCGAGCTGGAACCGATGGTGGCCAAGGCTATGGATCGCCACCTCGCGCAGGCCGGCGAATGGTTCCCTCACGAGTTCGTCCCCTACGAGGTCGGGCGCAACTACGTCAAGGAGCCGTGGCAACCCACGGACTCCACGTTGCCGGACATCGCCAAGGTCGCCATCGAGCTGAACCTGTTGACCGAGGACAACCTGCCCTTCTACACGCTCGCGCTCACCGATGGTTTCGGGCGGACCGAGGCGTGGGGCGAGTGGGTGCGGCGTTGGACCGCCGAGGAAGGCCGCCACTCGATCCTGCTCCGCGACTACCTGGTGGTCACGCGCGGCATCGATCCGGCGGCTCTGGAGACCAAGCGGATGGCCATGGTCCAGCGCGGTTGGTACCCCGAGTTCCCGCACCTCGGGCCGCTCGACGGCGTCGTCTATACGACGCTACAGGAGCTCGCGACACGCATCTCGCACCGCAATACCGGCACGGTCACCCAGGACGAGACGGCGCTCAAGGTCCTGCAGCGGATCGCGACCGATGAGAACCTGCACTACCTGTTCTACCGGGAGCTGGGTGAACACTCCCTCGAGCTCGCGCCGTCCGACATGCTGCTCGCCATCCGCCGGCAGGTCCTGGGGTTCGCGATGCCCGGCGCGGACATGCCCGACTTCCGCGACCGCGCGAAGGTGATGGCCCAGGCCGGCGTCTACAACTTCCGGATCCATCACGACCAGATCCTGGTGAACGTGCTGCTCAAGCACTGGAAGATCGACCAGCTCGAGGACCTGACGGACGAGGCGAAGCAGGCGCGCGAGGACGTCTTTGCCCACATGGCGAAGCTGGACCGCGTGGCGTCCAAGCTCGACGAGCTCGGCGCGCCGGTCGAAGGCCGCCTCGTC
>CAZZND010000222.1:0-3581 GCA_964655465.1 uncultured Actinomycetes bacterium | reverse complement strand
CGTCCTGGGGATCGCTGCCGTGCTCGTCTGCCTGGTGGTGGTCGCGCTCGTCGCCACGTCGCTTCCCCCCCGGGGGCCCTCGGCCGCGGCGGCGGAGCTCCTCCGGCTCGGCTCGATCGCGGCCGCCGCCCCGGGACCGGAGCTCGGAGCGGGCGACTACGCGTTCGTGAGAAGCGAAGAGCTCGTCAGAGAGACGCGGATCGATCTCGTGACCGGAACGCCCTACACGGTGCTCTCCCTCCTCGAGGTCGATACGTGGATCGGCACCGACGGGTCCGGGTTCCGACGCACCGAGGTCATCTCCTCAGGGCTCGCCTCGCCCGAGGATCGCGCGGCATGGGAGGCCGCAGACGAGCCCGATCTCCCGACGCCCGGCGAGGTGCGGTCCGAGCCCTTCGGGCCGCGGGAGGCGCCCTGGTTCGACCTGCAGGAGCTCCCGTCGGCCCCCGATCTGCTGGGTGAGATCCTGGATGCACGCCAGGTCTTCCCGTGGCCCCCCGGCGGCGACCAGACCTTCGACCTCATCGGTCGGCTCCTCGCCCAAGGCGGCGCATCTCCCTCTCTCAGGGCGGCGTTGTTCGAGGTGGCAGCTGGCCTCGATGGCGTCGAGCTGGTCGGCGAGACCACCGACCCGCTCGGACGCGCCGGGGTCGCGCTCGCCGTCGATGGGATCGACGCGCGGACGCAGCTCGTCTTCGACGCCTCCACGGCCGATCTGCTCTCCATCGAGCGCTACCCCATCACCCCGGACGGCTCGGTCGGCGCGCTGGAGTCTTGGCGTGCCGGCTATCCCGCACAGATCGTGGAGGCGCCGGTGTTCGAAGACCAGATGCCGTGAGCGTGACGAGTCGCCGGAACCTGGCGGATCGTCGTCGCTAGGCCGTCGTGCAGGGCATCCGGTGGAGCGCCCGGTAGCGCGCCCAGCGAGCCTCCGCCGCCTTCTTCGCGATCTCCTGCCGGCGCTCCGGGCTCAGCCGCTCAGCTCTGACCCTGCCCCCGACCAGGCCGCCGCGCCGAGACGCCGCGAGCCTCGCCGCCCGATGTTCCTCGCTCTCCCCTGAACCAGCCATACCAACCCGTAGTTGCCCTGAGCGGGCGTCCTGGTTCTCGGGCGGAACATCCGCGTCGACAACGGCAGCGCGTGAGCCCGATGTGCGAAGTCCGGGCAACCCTTGTTGAGGACGTACACCGGTCCGATCTCACCGATCTGGTGCCAGTGGAACTCAAGCGCCGAGAGTACGGTCCCTCCTGTCCCCGGGGGCTCTCCCTAGCGCTGAAACGCCGATGTTCTTGCTCGCGCGGGCGTGCCTCATGAAGTGAAGACCTGGCCTCGATCGTTCGGGCGCAAAGGGCCGTGGCGGCATGTTGCGGAGGAGATCAGAGGGCGCCATGGCCTACCATCCGGGCCGAGGTGGGTGAGTTCCGTCTGGCCGAGCTACTGGCGCCGCTCTCGCTGGTGACCGACCTCGGGATGGGGAACACGCCCGAGGAGGCGATGCGGGCCTGCCTGCTCGCGACCTCGCTCGCCCGCTCGGCCGGTCTTGCCGACGATGACGTGGCGATCGTGTACTGGACGACCCTCCTGCGGCACATCGGGTGTACGGCGAGCGCTCACGAAGAGGCCCTGCACGTCGTCGGCGGGGACGAGCTGGCCCTGCGCCCGATGGCGTCGCGGATGGACTTCCGCTCCGCGAGGGACAACGCCGCTCTCCTCTCGGCCACCTTGCAAGGGGTTCCTTTCGCGCGGCGGCCGCAGGCACTCCTCCGCGCCCTTGGCCCCTGGGGCAACGCGGCACTCACCGCGACCTGCGAGATCGGCTCGACGATGGCTGACCGGCTGGGGATGAACCCGGCGGTGGGCGCCGGGCTCTACGACATCTTCGAGCGCTGGGACGGCAAGGGCGTGCCGCGGAAGGTCATGGGAGAGGCGATCGCGCTCGGGGCACGGTACGCGCAGGTCGCGACCTCCGCGGTCGCCTTCGACCGCATCGGCGGACCCGAGCTGGCGAGCGAGGTGATCCGCCGACGCGCCGGCAGGATGCTCGATCCCGAGATCGCCGCGGCGTTCCTCGTGCGCGGGAGCGAGCTCCTGGCGGAGGTCGCGGCGGCCGATCCACTCCCCGCGACGGTGGCCGCCGAACCGGGGCAGGTCCGACGTCTCTCCGAAAACCATCTGGATGATCATGCACGGGCGTTCGCCGACATGGTCGACCTGAAGACCCCACTCACGCATGGCCACTCGCCGGGGGTTGCCGTGCTGGCGGAGGCGGCGGGGCGATCGCTGGGGTTGCCCGATCAGGACGTCATCGATCTGCGCCGTGCCGCCCTCTTCCACGACATGGGGAGGGTGAGCGTGCCGGACGGCGTCTGGGAGAAGCCCGGCCCGTTGTCCGAGGGTGAGTGGGAGCGTGTGCGCCTCCACGCCTACCACTCGGAACGGATCCTGTCCCGAGTAGAACCACTCGCCCCGATCGCAGAGATCGCGGGGATGCATCACGAGCGTCAGGATGGATCCGGCTACCACCGACGGGTCTCCGGATCGGCGATCCCCATGACATCCAGGATCCTCGCGGCGGCCGACGTCTTCCAGGCCATGTCGCAGGAACGTCCCCACCGCCCGGCGCTCAGCTCCGACGCGGCGGCAGCGGAGCTGCACGAAGCGGTGCGGAGGGGTCGCCTCGACGGCGAGGCCGTGGCCGCCGTCCTCGAAGGGAGCGGCCGTCCGGCCGAACGGCTCACGCGTGACCGGCCGGCGGGGCTGAGCGAGCGCGAGGTGGAGGTCCTCCGCCTGCTCGCGAAGGGTCTGTCGAACCGGAGCATCGCCGGCGACCTGTTCATCTCGCCGAGGACGGCGGAGAGCCACGTGCAGCACATCTACGCGAAGATCGGGATGTCCACGAGGGCCGGTGCCGCGATGTTCGCGATGCGTCACGGCCTGCTCTGAGTGGGCTCCCTTTTCCGCAGTTCTACCGATGCGATCGGATCGGCGGCTGTGACATGCTTCGTGATGCCCCGGTCGAACAGGGAGCGAGCCAACCGAGGACCCGGGGCAGGAGGAGAGCATCGTGCACGCGAGGGTGAGCACCTACCAGGGGACGAGCGATAGCATCGAAGGGTCGCTCGCGCAGTTGGACGAGCTCGTGCCCGTGGTCCGCTCGATGGACGGTTCGAGCGGCATCATCTTCCTGGCCGACCGGGACTCGGGCAAGAGCCTCTCGATCACCTTGTGGGACACGCTCGAGGCACTGCAGGCGAGCGAGGAAGCCGCGAACCGCCTCCGCGAGGACTCGGCGGCCTCGGCGGGCGACACCATCGTCGGCGTGGATCGCTACGAGGTCGCGTCCTTCGACGTGTCCGGTGGCGCCTGATCGGGCGTTCGCGGCCCGGGCAAGACAGAAAGTAGCGTCCGCGGAACGTCACCACGAGCATCGGTCTTGGCCCGCGGCTTCTTCCCAAGGCCTCTCTGCTGCACGTAAGCAGATCCGGCCCGCTGCGGATAGAACAGGGTGGTGGCTTGGCCCCGGTCTCGCGCTGGGTTCAGCCCTTCGAGATGCTTCGTGCGAGGTCGCGCATGGAGACGA
>CAZZND010000221.1:0-3588 GCA_964655465.1 uncultured Actinomycetes bacterium | reverse complement strand
CGAGGCGGAGGAACAGCTGACGGGCCGCCTCCTCACCTGCGGGGCCCAGCCGCCCGTAGAGGTCTTGGGCCCGGCGAGCGAGGGCGCCCGACACGCCGCCCAGCGCGCGGTAGGTCTCGACCGTGAGCACGTCGTCATCGCGCCCCTCGAACAGCTCGGTCAGGGCATACTGCGCGAGCGGCAGCGCTCCGGGTCGATCCGTCACCTCGGCGACGATCTCGCCGACGAGACCGGCGCCGACGGTGACCCCGACGGTCGCCGCGGGACCGCAGATCGCCTCCTCGAGCTCGCTCGCCGACAACGGGGTCACGGGATACGTGTGGGTCGCGACGAGCTCTCCGAACCGCTTGTAGAGCAGCGGGCGGTCGTAGAAGTCGGCGCGGAGCGTCACCACGACCCGTATCCGGCTCCCGGGAGTCGTCGTCGCGATGATGGCGTCGAGGAACCGGGTCCGTGTGCCCTCGTCGTCGACGAGCGTGAAGAGCTCCTCGAACTGGTCGACCAGCAGGACGAGCTCGGCTCCGTCGTCCGGCAGGAGATGGGTCGCGATCTGGAGCAGGCCCTCGTCGTCGTGTTCCAGCCGTTCGGCCAAGTCGTCCGGCGGGTCAACCGCGATCCTCGTGAGCGCCGCGCCGAGCTCCTCGAACGGATGGGCGCCCGGGAGCATGTCGATGAAGAACCACGCTTCTGATCCCGGAAGGCCACCTCGCCGGAGCGCCGGCGTCAGGCCGGCCCGGATGAGCGACGACTTGCCGCTGCCCGAGGGGCCGACCACGGCGAGGAACCGCGAGCCGGGGTGGTCCTCCTTCATCCGCGCGAGCAGCTCGTCGATCGACGCCTCGCGTCCGAAGAAGTCCGCCGTGTCGGCCTCGGCGAACGAGCGCAAGCCTTTGTACGGGTTCCGGCGTTGCCCGACGGCCGCGTCGGCTTCGGCGGGACCGGTCCCGGTCAACGCGTGGTGGAAGGCCGTCGCGAGCGCCGGCGCGTCGGGATAGCGATCGAAGGGATCGGTGGCGATCGCGCGCCCGATCACCTGGTCCAGTCCCGAGGGGAGGTCGGGTCTGAGCGAGCTCACGGGCTCGTGGTCTTCGTCCGACCCGTCGAGGGAGCGGCTCCCCGTGAGGCACTCGTAGAGGACGAGCCCCAGGCTGTAGATGTCCGCGCGGTGCGTGGGGGTCTCGCCCCGTGCTTCCTCGGGGGAGAGGTAGTAGGCGAACGCGTCCGTGCCGCTCCCGGTCCCCGCCTGGGACATAGCCAGATCTCTGGCGATCCCGAAGTCCGAGAGGTAGGTGTTGCCGTCCTCGTCGAACAGGATGTTGGCGGGCTGCACGTCGCGGTGGATCACACCCTGGCGGTGGGCAGCGGCGAGCGCCTGTGCGACCTGGTCGATCACCTTCGCCGTGACGTCGAGGTCGAGGGGGCCGCCGGCGACGGCCTGTCGCAGGTTGCCGCCGCGGAGGTACCGCATCACCAGGTAGGCACCCGCGGGGTCACGCCAGTAGTCGTGCACCGGGACGATGCGGGGATGCTCGAGCCGCGCGACGAGCTGCGCCTCGGCGTCGAACCTTCGGATGAACTCGGGGTCGTTGGCGAGCCGGGGGTGGACGATCTTGACGGCGACCTCCCTGCCGACCTCGGGCTGGAAGGCTCGGTGCACGACCCCGAAGGCCCCTTCGCCCAGCTGTTCGAGGAGCCGGAAACCGCGCACGGATCGGCCCCCGAGCTCGAGCGCGGCATCCTGCCGGAGGATCTGCTCCTGCAGGGATCGCAGCTCCGGTGAAGGATCGATGCCGAGCTCGTCGCCGAGGATCTCGCGGGCGCGCTGGTAGGCGGCGAGGGCATCGCCTTGGCGGCCCGACCGGTACAGGGCGGTCATCAGATGTCCCCACGATCGCTCTCGGTAGGGATGGTGGCCGATCAACGTCTCGAGCTCCGCGATGAGGTCGTGATGCCGCCCGAGCGCGAGCTCGGCGGCGATGCGGTCCTCGATGGCGGCGACCCGCATCTCCTCGAGGCGTGAGATCTCCGGTCGGAGCGACGCGTGCTGCGCGAGGTCGGCCAGGGCCGGACCCCTCCAGAGTCCGAGGGCCTCGCGGAGACGCTGCGATGCCCCCGGCAGGTCGGTCGACGCCGCGCGATGGGCCGCATCGACGAGCGACTCGAATCGGAGGAGGTCGAGCTCCCGATCGTCGACGGGCAGGAGGTAGCCCGAGCTCACGTGCTGGATCCGCTCGGCCCCCACCAGCTTCCGAAGAAGCTTGATGTAGGTCTGGAGGGTGTTGCGGGCGGACTCCGGCGGCTCGTCGCCCCAGACCGCGTCGATCAGACGGTCCGTCGTGAGGACCCGGTTCGACTGCAGGAGCAGGTGGGCGAGCACGATCCGCTGCTTGGGACCGCCGAGCGGGAGGGTCTGATCGCCGTCGGTGACTTCCAGCGGTCCCAGGACGCGGAACTCCATGCGCCGACGCTACGCCGACGCCGGCGCGATGGGAACGGGCAGTTCACCGCCTTCCAGCGTTCTTCCAGCGCATCTCACCGGGACCTCCAACGGCTTCCACGAGGGTTCGGTTGAACCATCCAGTCGACCGACGAAGGGAGGTGGCGATCGAACGGATCGACCGGAAAGAGGATCGGGCGGCTCGAACGGGTCGCCATAACCGAACAAGAAAGGAGCGCACCATGAAGCGTTTCATCACGGCGCGCAGGAAGGGAGTGGACGAGATGCCTACGACGATCCCCAAGCGACGGGCTGCTGTGCTTGCCGGCGCGATCGTCTCCGCGAGCCTGCTCGTGCTGACCCTTGGCGGGGCCGGAGTCCGGGCCGATCATCTGCCGGTACACGGCACGATCCTCGCCCGTGGGCCGTTCCCCGACCCTGTGGACCTGAAGGTCAAGGCCACCGTCGCGGGCAAGCGCGGAGTCGTCCAGGTCCACGGCGCCGCCGACACGATCGTCCAGCAGGTCACCGTCCAGCCGGGCGGGTTCACGGGCTGGCACTCTCACCCGGGACCGGCTATCGTGGTCGTTGCCCAAGGAACGTTCACGTACTACGACGGTGACGATCCGACCTGCACCGGGTTCTCGTACGGACCAGGTGCAACGTTCGTCGACCTTGGTCAGGGCCACGTCCACAGCGCGAGGAACGAGGGCACCCAGGTCGTGCAGGTGTACGTCACCTACTTCGACGTGCCTGCGACGGTGGTCAGCCCGTTCATCCCGGCCGCCAACCCAGGAGTCTGCCCGTTCTGACGGAGCCGATGTGGTGTCGGGCGGCCGCCACGCCGCCCGACACCCAGCGCCCCAGAGCAGACGCGTGGCTTGCGGATACGCGGATCGCACCCAGACCACGACCTTCTCGCCGGCTCGCGGATCGTTCGACCATGACCTCGGTATCGTCCGGATCCGTCGGGGGCGGGGCGGCTTGCTCCTCCCGGGACGGGAGGAGGAGACGGGATGGACCGCGATGCGAGAGGGTCCCCCGTTCGTCGGTCGCTCCGCGGTCGAGGCAGGACGTCACGCACGAGGTACCGAACGTCGACCGGCATCGCGGCAGACGGTAGCATCGCTACGCTTCGCGGCGTGCGTGAG
>CAZZND010000220.1:0-3590 GCA_964655465.1 uncultured Actinomycetes bacterium | reverse complement strand
CTTCGAGGACTACTGGGGCGAGCCGCCGGTGTGGGACGAGATCGAACTCGTCATCATCCCCGAGGCGAGCGCGACCGAGATCGCTGCGGAGACGGGGGAGGTGGACTACGCGTCCGTCGGCCGCGCGGCGTCCGAGCGACTGGGCGGGAGCGGGGACTTCGACGTCCAGCACCACACGACGTTCGATTGGATCTGGGTCGGGATGAACATGATCCATCCGAAGCTCCAAGACATCAACGTCCGCAAGGCCATCCGCTCCGCGATCGATGTGCCGGGCATCGTCACCGCCGCGTTCGAGGACCAGGGCGAGCGAGCGACGAACATGGTGTCGTCGCAGATGCCGATCGGGTACTGGGCAGACTCGCCGGTGTACGAGCAGGATCTGGACGCAGCGAAGGGATTCATGGCTGCGGCGGGGGTCGAGGGTCTCGAACTCGAGATCGCGACCGGCGGCATCCAGAGCTACCAGACCGCCGCCGAGATCGTGCAGGCGAACCTGGCGGAGATCGGGATCACGCTCACGATCAACCCGGACGAGAGCGCGTTCGGCGACTACACCGGGAAGAACCCGATCCTTCGGGAGCTGGAGCTCTTCATCACGGTCTACTACGGGGCCCCGGACCCGGTCTGGACCACGCAGTGGTTCCGGTGCAGCCAGTTCGACAGGTGGAACTGGATGTATTACTGCAACGACGAGTACGACGAACTGGACAAGGCGGCGACGAAGGAACTCGACGCCGTGAAGCGGAACGAGATGTACATCCGCGAGCAGCAGCTGATGGACGAGGCCGCGGTGGCCGTGTGGTTGATCTGGCCGACATCGGCCTCGGTCACGCGCACGGGTATCCAGCCGTCGTTCGACGTCACCAATGCGCCGCTCCTGTGGAACTTCAAGACGACCTGAGTAAGCCGATCGGAACTCGCCATCGGTAGAACGTAGGCTCGGCCTATGGGGTATGTCCTGCGGCGCCTGGGGGGAGGGTTCCTGTCCCTGCTCCTGGTCACCATCGCCCTCACGCTGATGATCCACCTCGTGCCGGGCGACCCGGTCGTGCGCATCCTCGGGCCACGTGCGACGCCCGAACTCATCGCCGCCGTGCGGGATGAGATGGATCTGGACGAACCCCTGCCGGCCCAGGTATGGCTCTTCGTCACCGGCGCCTTGCGCGGCGACCTCGGCGACGACTTCACCACGCGCGAGTCCGTCATGAGCCAGATCGCGAACGTGCTGCCGAACACCATGATCCTCGCCGTATCCGGACTGTTGCTCGCGGTGCTGGTCGGTATCCCTCTCGGCGTCTTCGCAGCGACGCACGCTGGCTCCTGGCTCGACCGCGTGACCGGGGTGGCGTCGATCGCGTTCACGAGCCTCCCCACGTACGTCGTCGGCCTCCTCCTCCTCCTGCTGTTCGCCGTGCGGCTCGACTGGTTGCCGGCGATCGGTGCCGGTGAACTCTCTGACCCCGTCGACTATGCCCGCCACCTGATCCTGCCCGTCATCGCCCTCGCCATCGGCTGGGTCGGATACCTCGCTCGGCTCGTACGCGCGAGCCTGCTTGAGGTGCTCAACGAGAACTACATCCGCACGGCGCGATCGTGGGGCCTCAGGGACCGGAACGTCATCTACCGTTTCGCGCTCAAGAACGCCCTCATCCCGACGGTCGCGGTGTTGGGCGTGGGACTCGGCTACCTGATGGGGGGTGCGATCTTCATCGAGTTGATCTTCACGCGAACCGGGCTGGGAACGCTCGCCCAGAGCGCGATCGAGGAGCGGAACTACCCGGTGGTCCGAGGCACGACGCTCGTGATCGCCTTCGTGTTCATCATCGCGAACCTGATCGCCGATCTGTCCTACCGGTTCCTCGATCCGCGGATCGAACTGGATGACGAGGGCGACGTGTGAGCGAGATCGGATCGGTAGCGAGCGCTCGCCCGAGCCGGACCCGGCGAGCGATCGACTTCATACGTGACGTCGCGGACACCCCCGGGGGGAAGTTCGGGGTGGTCGTGGTGTTGGGGTTGATCATCGTGATCGTGTTCGCACCGTGGCTCGCGCCCTACAGTCCGACCGAGCAGGACATCCCCGAGCGGTTCCAGGGCCCGTCGGCGGCGCACCTGCTGGGGACCGACGAGCTGGGGAGGGACCTGCTGTCCCGTGTCATCTACGGGGCCAGGATCGCACTCGGCGTCACGGCCGGCTACCTGGGTGGGGCGATCGATCGCGGCTTCGTCGTGGTCATCGATGCCCTCGGCTCGGTGCCGGCGGTGATCCTCGCGCTCGCCGTGATCGCGCTCCTCGGACCATCGGTCAACAACCTCGTCATCGTGCTGCGGATCGCGTTCGCGCCCGGCTACGCGGGGGTGATCCGCGCGTGGGTCCGGTCCCCGAAGCGCCGCTCGTTCGTGGAGGCTGAGCGCGCGCTGGGCGCGAGCCGCTGGCGCATCGTCCGCCTGCACGTTGTCCCCAACCTGTTCGCTCCTATCCTCGTGCTGATGGCGATGGATCTGCCGACCGTGATCGCGGCCGAGGCCGGTCTGTCGTTCTTCGGGCTGGGTGTGCCACCTCCCGCGCCATCGTGGGGCGTGATGCTGTCGACCGGGTTCGACTACGTGCGGGAGTCGCCCTGGACCCTCCTCGCCGCTTCGATGGCACTCGCCATCACGACGATCGGCATCACCCTGTTCGGCGAGTCGCTCCGCGACGTCGTCGATCCGAAGCTCGCGGGCACGCGTCGGGGGCGAGCCACGTGACCACCCCCGTCCTGTCGATCGAGGATCTCCAGGTCACGTACCAGCTCGGCACGCGCGAGCTGCCGGCGGTCCGTGGCGTGGATCTCACCGTCCCCGCCGGCGAGATCGTGGGCATCCTCGGGGAATCCGGATGCGGCAAGTCGACCCTGGGGCTCGCGATCCCGAGGCTCTTGCCCCCCAACGGTTCGGTGACGGGTGGTCGGATCCTGCTCAACGGTCGCGACCTCACCGCCCTCACCGACGCGGAGATGCGGCAGGTGCGCGGTGCGGGCATCGGCATGATCTTCCAGGACCCGCTGACGAGCCTGAATCCCACTTTCAGCATCGGCACGCAGATGACCGCAGCGATGAAGGCGCACCAGAAGGCGCCTCGCATGGAACTGCGGCTGAAGGCCTCCGAGATGCTCACGCGGGTGGGCATCCCGGACGCGCCGGTGCGCCTCGGCGCGTATCCGCACCAGCTCTCGGGCGGCATGAACCAGCGGATCATGATCGGGACGGCTCTGTCGCTCCAGCCGGCGCTGATGATCGCCGACGAGCCCACCTCGGCGCTCGACGTGACGCTCCAGGCCGAGATCGTCGACCTGTTGAAGAAGCTCCGTGACGACTTCGGGACCTCCATCGTGATCATCTCGCATGATCCGGTCGTGCTCGCCCGGGCATGTGATCGGCTGGTGGTGATGTACGCCGGGCAGGTGGTCGAGGAGTCCACCACCCACTCGATCCTCACCAACCCGAAACACCCGTATACGAGGGCCCTGCTCGCCGCGTTCCCCTCGGCAGGCCGCAGAGACAGCTCCCTGCCGGTCATCCCCGGGCAGGTGCCCGCCCTCTGGGCG
>CAZZND010000219.1:0-3597 GCA_964655465.1 uncultured Actinomycetes bacterium | reverse complement strand
CGCCAGCAAGGCCGCGTCGCTGGTCGGCGAGGACGCCGCGATCCTCGTCCGCGGTGAGGTCCGGCCTTTCGTGTCGCGAGGTGGATCCAAGCTGCGAGCGGCCCTGGATCGGTTCGAGCTCGACCCCGCCCGGGCACGCTGCCTCGACGCCGGCGCCTCGACGGGAGGCTTCACCGACTGCTTGCTCCGGGCCGGCGCGTCCCATGTAGTGGCGGTCGACGTGGGGTACGGCCAGCTCGCCTGGTCCCTGCGGACCGACCTCAGGGTCACGGTCATGGAACGGACCAACATCCGGACCCTCGATCCCGCGGAGGTGGCGCCGCCGCCGTCGTTCGTTGTGGCCGATCTGTCCTTCATCTCCCTGCGGTTGGTGATCGGAGCCTTGGTGCAGCTCGCGACCACCGACGCGGTCTTCGTGCTGTTGGTCAAGCCCCAGTTCGAGGTGGGGAAGGACGACGTGGGCGGCGGCGTCGTCCGAGATCCGCTCGTGTGGCACCGCGTCGTGGACGGCGCCGCCGCGGCCCTGCGCGCCGAGGGCATCGCGCCTGCAGGGGTCATGGCCAGTCCGGTCCTCGGTCCTGCGGGCAACGTCGAGTTCCTGCTGTACGGTCGCGGCGGGGAGACTGGGTCGGCCGGGTTCGGGCAAGCCGGCGTCGAGGCCGCCGTCCGCGAGGGTGAGGAGCTGCGGTGAGCCGGGTCGGACTGGTGACGCACGTGGGACGGGAGGAGGCCGTTCGGGCCGCCTCCTCGCTCGCGGCCGAGCTCGCGATCGACGCCATCGAGGTGGTCGACCTGGTCGGTGACGAGCGGGTGGACCTCGTGGTCGCGGTCGGTGGCGATGGGACGTTCCTCCGGGCCGCCTACGCCGCATCCGCGATCGGAGCCCCCGTGCTCGGCGTGAAGGTCGGCCGGATGGGCTTCCTGACTCAGGTAGAACCCGAGGGCGCCGCGGCGCTCGTGCGCGACGCCCTCGCGGGGCGGACCGAGACCGAGGAGCGCCTGGCAGTCGTCGCGGAGCTCGAGGAGGGGTCGGCGCTCACGCCGCAGTGGGCGATGAACGAGATCATGGTCGAGAAACGCGCGCGCCACCGTCTCATCCGCCTCCGGCTGGAGGTCGACGGCGGCTACGTCACCACGTTCTCGGCAGACGGGGTCATCGTCGCGACCCCGACCGGCTCCACGGCCTACTCGTTCTCGGCCAGGGGTCCGATCGTCACGCCGGACGTCGACTGTCTGATCGTGAGCCCGATCGCGGCGCACATGGTGTTCGATCGGTCGCTGGTTCTTTCGTCGTCGCAAGTGGTCACGCTCGAGGTCGTCGGTGACGAGCCCGGACTCGTGTCGGCCGACGGGCGCGAGAGCCACGAGATCCCCGTCGGGAGCCGTGTGCGGATCCGCGCGTCGAACCGGCCGGTCCGTTTCGTTCGACGGCCGGGGGGGGAGCGGTTCCTCGCCCGGGTGCGCGAGAAGTTCGACCTTCCCGGCGATCCCGATGATGTCGGCGGCAGCGGTTAGGGTCGGGCGGTGCTGCACGAGCTCCACATCAGCGATCTCGGGGTCATCCGCGATCTCGATCTCGAGCTCGATCCAGGTCTCACGGTCCTGACGGGCGAGACCGGCGCGGGCAAGACGATGGTCACGGTCGGCCTCGGCCTCGCGCTCGGCGCCCGGGGCAACGCGCAGCTGGTCCGTACCGACGCCGTGGCGGCGCGGGTCCAAGCTCGCTTCGACGCACCGGCGGACGCCGGTGACGACGTCGCGGCGTGGATCGAGGACGGCCAGGTGATCTTGGCCCGTACGGTCGCCGCCGACGGCAAGACCGGCGCTCGGATCGGCGGTCAGCTCTCCACGGCCGGGGCTCTGACGGCCCTCGGCGGTCGCCTCGTCGAGATCCATGGCCAGCACCAGAGCCTGCGCCTGCTCGAGTCCGCGACCCAAACCGCGTTCCTCGACCGGTTCGCCGGACCGGGGCAGCTCGAGGCCGTCATGGCGTGCGGGGACGAGCACCGCGGCTATCGCGACGCGGCCGTTGCGCTGGATACGCTGCGCGAGGCGGCACGCGATCGCGAGCGCGAGATCGATGTCCTGCGCTATCAGGTCGACGAGATCACCGCGGTGGCCCCGACCCCAGGAGAGACCGAGGCACTGCTGGGAGAAGAGGCGCGTCTGGGCCACGTGGAACGACTGCTCGAGATCTCCGCGGCGGTCGAGGCGAGCCTGACGGACGAGGGCGGCGCGGCCGACGCGGTCGCGGCGGCCGCGAGCGGGCTCGAAGCCGCGTCCGGGCTGGATCCCGCTTCGGGGGGGCTCGCCGACCGCGCCCGGGGCCTCGCCGCCGAGGTCGCCGAGCTCGGCCACGACGCCCGCGGCTACCGCGAGTCGCTCTCGGCAGACCCCGAGCGGCTCGCGTTCGTTCGTGCGCGCGTGGGTGCCCTCAGACCCTTGCAGCGCAAGTACGGTAAGGATGACCAACGGGTGCTGGCCTTCCTCGCGTCGGCGACCGAGCGACTCGAGGCCCTCGAGAGCGCCGAGGAGCTTCTCGAGGAGCTCGAGGCCGAGGTGGGGTCGCGGCGCGACCGGCTGACCACCGCGGCGGCCCAGGTGAACGCCGGTCGCGCCGCGGCGGCCCCGCGCCTGGCAGAGGCTCTGACCGGGGAGCTCCGCGCGCTCGGGATGCCCGACGCCACGTGCGAGGTCGTCCTCGAGGCGCTCCCCGACATGGGCGCCGCCGGCCGCGAGCGGGCGGAGCTGCGCGTCGCCGGGGGGTCCGGACAACCCGCTCTTCCCTTGGCGAAGGGGGCGAGCGGCGGTGAGCTCTCGCGGCTCATGCTCGCGTGCCGCAGCGTCCTCGCCGACCTGGACGAGGTCGGGACGCTCGTCTTCGACGAGGTGGACGCCGGCATCGGCGGCCAGGCTGGGCTCGCCGTGGGCCGGCGCTTGGCGGCGCTCGCCGTGACCCACCAGGTGATCGTCGTGACGCACCTCCCGCAGATCGCGTGCTTCGCGGACCGCCACGTGCGGGTCCGCAAGGACGCGGGCCTCGCGCTGGTCGACGTGCTCGAGGGCGAGGAACGGGTCCGCGAGCTGTCGCGGATGCTCGCGGGACTCGAGGCATCCGAGCACGGTGTGTCCCACGCCGAGGAGCTCCTCACCGAAGCTGCGAGGATCCGCGCGGATCGCCACGGCGCGTCCGTCTCGTCTGCTAAAGTCGGCTTCCGTGGCTAGGGAACACACGAAGTTCATCTTCGTCACGGGTGGTGTCGCCTCCGGTCTCGGGAAGGGCATCACCACCGCCTCCCTCGGCCGTCTCTTCAAGTCCCGCGGTCTGAAGGTCGTTCTCCAGAAGCTCGACCCCTACGTCAACGTTGACCCCGGCACGATGAACCCGTTCGAGCACGGCGAGGTCTTCGTGCTCGACGACGGGGCGGAGACCGATCTCGATCTCGGCCACTACGAGCGCTTCCTCGACGCCGACCTGCACCGCGGGTCGAACTTCACGACCGGCGCGGTCTACAGCACGGTCATCGCGAAGGAGCGCCGGGGCGACTACCTGGGCAAGACCGTCCAGGTCATCCCGCACATCACCGACGAGATCAA
>CAZZND010000218.1:2179-3625 GCA_964655465.1 uncultured Actinomycetes bacterium | reverse complement strand
CGTGGAGGTCCTCGATCTCGGCTTCGTCGACGAAGCTGACCGAGAGCTCAACATCCGTGAGGCCCTCTCCTCGCAGGGTCGCTTGGGCGAGCGCGATCAGCGTGGACTCGTCGACCGGCATCGTCTGTCGATCGGACACGAGGACGGCCGGATCGCCGCTGGGTTCTGGAAGGTCCATGGTGCTACTCATCGACCAGCCGTTGCTCGCCGACCCGGCCGTATGCCTCAACGATGTGCTGCACGATCTCGTGCCGCACGACGTCCTTCCCGTCGAGGTGAACGAACGAGAGACCGTCGATACCGGTGAGGATCTCTTCGACGACGTGCAGCCCGCTCTTCTGCCCGTCGGGCAGGTCGACCTGCGTGGAGTCACCGTTCACGACAGCCTTGGAGCCGAAGCCGAGCCGCGTCAGGAACATCTTCATCTGCTCCGGGCTCGTGTTCTGGGCCTCGTCCAAGATGATGAACGCATCATTCAGAGTTTCTACCCCGCATGAATGCGAGCGGAGCAACCTCGACGACGCCGCGCTCCATCAACCGCGGCAACGTGTCGGGCCCGGTCATCTCGTAGAGCGCGTCGTAGAGGGGACGCATGTAGGGATCGATCTTCTCGTAGAGCGTGCCCGGTAAGAACCCGAGCCGTTCCCCCGCCTCGACGGCCGGACGCGCGTCCCTCCAGCAGCTCGAGCTTGAGGGTGGAGAAGAAGCTCACGACCGCGGCGTTGTCGTGCGCCGTGCCGGTGCCCCCATCGATTGCAGGATGCCCGACTCCCGCAGCGTCCGCCCGAACTCCCAGCTCGTGTATTGGGACCCGCGGCGACGACGTGAGCGTCGTGCTCAAGCTCGCGCGACGCCTGCTACGACGCTGAGGCGAGGTCAGTCCTTGGCGCTCGCGGTGCGGTGATCGAACGACTCGAGTCCCCATATGATCGCGTCGCGGCCCGCGGGCGTGTCGTTCGGCAGGTCGTGCGCCTGCAGGTGCCAGGCGAGCACCGTCTCTGCGCTCGTCTCGCGCAGATGCTCCCTGCTTAGCCCATGGGCATGGAACAGGTGTCGGCGCGCGGACACGAAGGCTTTGCATTGCACGACCATCGCCAGGTCGCCCAGCGGCGTGTCGCCGTAGAGCGGGTCTTATTCGTCATCGACGGGCACGAACCTCATCGGGACTCCTTCCCGCCCGACGACACCCGGCTCATCCCGGTTGGGGCAGGAAATCGATCGCCCGGCGGACCGTTCGTGGGGTTGTGCCCAGGGCCTTGGCGATCTCAGCCTGGGTCATACCCAGCTGAGTCAGCTGGAGCACCTTCGGAGCCAGGGCGGCGTACTTCCGGTAGGGCTGGTCATCGACCAGATCCACGGAAACAGGCAGCTCAGCGGCGGTTCGGATCCTTTGCGTACGGGTCCACGATTTCCCTCCTGCGGCAGTCGTGCTCAGTCGACGAAGGG
>CAZZND010000218.1:0-2155 GCA_964655465.1 uncultured Actinomycetes bacterium | reverse complement strand
ATGCTCCGGGTTGATCCATGTCGGCGGCTACCATCCCGGGCGTGGCCATTGATCTCGAACCCGAGCTCGTGGCAGCGCGGCTCGTGCTGACGCCGCTCGTGGGATGCGATGCCGAGGAGAGGTTCGGCGTACTCGCCGACCCACGCCTGGGGGAGTTCACGGCTGAGGACCTCCCGACGAGCGTGGAGGCGCTGCGGGCGACGTACGCGATCCTCGCCGGGCGCCGGGATCCCGACGGTGACGACCTGTGGCTGAACTGGATCGTGCGCCTGCGTGACGGCCGGGCCATCGGGTACGTGCAGGCTACTCGCGGGCGACGTCGCCGACCTCGCGTGGGTGATCGGCGCGGCGCATCAAGGTCAGGGCTTCGCCGCCGAGGCAGCCGGCGCGATGGCGGTGTGGCTGATGGACACCCTCGCGGTCACCACGCTCGCCGCGTCGATCAGCGACGACCACGCTGCGTCGTGCCGCGTGGCGAGCAGGATCGGGCTCATGCCTACGGAGGTGTTCGACGACGGCGAGCGCGTCTGGATCCGCCGCGCGCAGGAGCCGTAGCTCTCTCCGTCCAGCAGCAGCGGTCCGAGCTTCGTCTCGCCCAAGGGCAGGTGGGTTCTCCGTTCCGGTTCGCGCATCGGGTAGGCTTCGCGCCACCGCACCCACCTCTTCGAAGGGATCTTCCATGCGCCGTTGGTCGCTCGCTGCCCCTGACGCTCGTCGCGCTCGCCGCGTCCGCGTGCTCCTCGACTTCCACTCCGACCGACGCCGCCGGCGGTGGCGAGACCTCGGCCGAGCCGCCGGCCGCGACCGATGCGACCGCCTACATGGAGAGCCTCTGCACGAGCGTCACCGAATGGCAGCAGGGGCTCGAGGCCGGAAGCCAGGAGTTCCAGGCGTCCGTGAGCAGCGGGCAGCCCACCATGGAGGACATCCAGCAGGGGCTCGAGGACTACCTGCAGACGGCCGTCGACGACACGAAGGCGCTGGTGTCCGAGATCGAGGCGCTCGGTGCGCCCGACGTGGACGGCGGGGACGAGGTCGCCCAGACGCTGACCTCGGGTCTCAGCCAGGTCGCCACCTTGTTCGAGGGTGTGCTCGCGAGCGCCCAGGGGTTGGACAGCGGTGACCCCCAGGCGATCGCCGAGGCGCTCACCGGGCTGGGGACCGACCTGCAGCAGGGTGCCGCGGACGTCCAGACCGCGTTCGAGAGCATCCAGAACGAGGACCTCGACCAGATCGCGTCCGAGATCCCGGCCTGCTCGTCGCTCGGGTAGGCAGCTGGCCTCAGTGGGTCCCGGCGCTCGCCGCGTCGGGGACCATGCGGTCACGCTCGAAGCGGTCAGGGGCGAACGGCGCGATCAACGACGGGGTGACCCCGGTCGCAAGGCGCTCGGCCATCAGCTTGCCGAAGATGGGGGAGCCCTTGAAGCCCCACGTTCCCATCCCGACCATCAGCTCGAACCGCCGGACCTCGCTCTCGCCGAGCAGCGGCGAGGAGTCCGGGCTCATGTCGCACAGCCCCGTCCACTGGCGCATCGCGCGGGCGCGCGCGATCGCGGGGAAGATCTGGATGGTCCGCTTGGCGGCCTCTGCAAGGAAGCCGTACGTCGAACGGGTCGAGTACGTCGGGTAGGGCAGGATCTCGGCACCGACGAGCAGCTCGCCGCGCGCGGTCTGCGACACGTAGACGTACAGGTCCATCGACGACAGCAGACCGTTGAGGACGTGGCGGTAGGGTTCGGTGACGAACGCCTGCAGGGGGTGCGTCGCGAGCGGGAGCTTGACCCCCGCCATGGCCGCGACCTGGCTCGCCCATCCCGCGGTCGCGTTGACGACGACGCCGGCGCCGACCGGTCCCGCCTCGGTCACGACCCCGCGGCACTCGCCGTCGACGACGTCGATCTCCGTGACGGCGGCGTGCTCGTGGATGTGGACCCCGCGGCGGGTCGCCGACGTGGCGTAGCCCCAGACCACGGCGTCGTGCCGGGCGAACGAGCCTGGAGGGTGGTATGACGCGCCGATCACGGGCAGCTCGCCGCCGCCACTCAAGTCGACGAGCGGGTTGATCCGGGCGATCTCGTCGGTCGTGAGCACGTCGGTCTGCACGCCGTAGGCGCGGTTCAGCAGCGACTTGTCACGCTCGACCTCGAGCGAGTCG
>CAZZND010000217.1:2240-3636 GCA_964655465.1 uncultured Actinomycetes bacterium | reverse complement strand
GATCTCGTCAGGCTGCGACATAGAGCGGAGCGGCCGATGCCCGGACCTCGTCGCGGAAGTAGCGGCTGAGATCCCCGTACGCACGGAAGCGGGCGCTGACCCAGCCGCGCTCGGCCACACCCTGGCGGTGGCGAGGTCCTGGTCGGCTGAGGATGCCGAACGTGGCAGGGGGGCGGGCCCTTCGAGCCCACCCCCTTCACGGTACGCGTCCCACATATCGGGACGGGGTCCCACTATGTGGAACAGGCGTTCGGTGGCCCGGCGACCCGCCCGCTATCTCCTCACATGGCCCGGGTCCCATGCTGATGCGCACCGGGTCGCGGAGGCTGCCGCGTTCTCCAAGAGGAACGTGAGCGAGGCGCTGATCTCGTTCGTGAAGTCAGGGGTGATCGAGGAAACGTGGGCCGGGAATCGACGGGTTCTTCGCCGCCGACAAGGGGCGTTGGTGCGCTTTCCTCGGTATCGAGCGTGACTCCCTTCCAGGATCCATGCCGTGGATCCGGCTCTTCCGTTCCGCGATACGCATCCTCGAGTGGCTGGATGCCGATGCGGCTATGGAACGAAGCCCCTACCTCCGGTCGAGCAGCGCGCGCGACCTGGTGGAGGCTGTGAGGGCAGATCTCATCGCGTGTGGCCTCGACGTGCCCGACCCCAAGCGGTTCATCGGCGAGGATCTGACGCAGCCGATGCGCCTGATGGTTGGCGAGGTGGCTCGGGCCCTCGATCCGACGGGGCCGGCTCGGGGCGGCGGTGAGAGCGCCGGGGACGTCGGTTAGAAAGAGGTTGCAAGGATGAGGGTCGAGGTTCGAGGTCACCGGATCGCCTATGAGCGGCTCCCCGCCGTCGGTCATCAGGAGCTCCAACGTCGCACCTCCGTCGATGGAGCACTTCTTCAACGTTGGGTGACGACCTTCTCGGCCAGGTCGGGAAAGGGACCCCCGAAGGGGTCCCTTCCTCGCTTCCCGGAGCGTGGGAGTGTCGTCCCGCCCCTCCTCGATGCCGTGCTACTTCTTCGGCCTGAGGACTGCGTCAGCGAGGAACGTTGCGCTTGCGCTGCCGCCGAGTCCACCGATGGCGTCCTTCCAGATCCGGATCGTGTAGTCCGAGTTGACCGTGAGCGGCTTCGTCGAGAAGTTGAAGATGTAGAAGCCGTCCGCCTGGCGCATCTGGCCGGAGGTGCCGTCCGGTGTCGCGACGCTCTCACCGATAACAACAGGGGTCGTGTCAACGGGGTCGCCCATGCCCTGGTAGTACGACACGTACAGGTTCGCCGTGACGGGTGCGCCGGTGCACGGGTTCGTGACAGCCACCTTGACCGGCACGACGTTCCCCCACTTCACGATGTTGCGTTCGCCATCCTTGATCGGGGGCAGGAACGCCACCGAGTAGACGGGGA
>CAZZND010000217.1:0-2230 GCA_964655465.1 uncultured Actinomycetes bacterium | reverse complement strand
GCCAGCATGACCGTGTTGGACACACCCGTGTCGTCATCCGTCACGTAGCCCGTGACCGTCAACGTGTAGCAGCCGGGTGCAAACGTCTTGGTGCTCGACGCCGTCCCCGCGCTGGCCGATGGCGTGCTGCCACCAGTCCAGCCGGTGAACGTGGCGGTGTGCGTGTCGTTCACGCCGACGTCGGAGTACGAGAAGCTCGCCGTCCCGACGCCCGTCCACGGGTTGATGATCACCGAGCCACCGGACGCGACAGGGTTGACGTTGTTCACGGTGACGACCTTCGTGCCGGTGCCGGCGCCCGTGTCGTCGTCGGTGATCACGATGCTCACCGACGTCGTGTCAGAGGCGGTGTTGGTCGGGTGGTCGTCGGGGAACGAACAGCTGAAGCTGCCGTCGCCGGTGCTCGTGCTGAACACCAGGCTGGCGGCGACGTAGGCTCCGCTCGCGCCACAGCTCGGCGTGCCAGCGGTGAACGTGTCGAGCGTGCCCAGGTCGGTCGTGTCGAATGAGTACGTCTTGCTCTGGCCCTCATCGACCGGGGTGTCGCCGGTGATCGCGACCGTCGGATCGAGGTTGTTCACGGTGACGACCTTCGTGCCGGTGCCGGCGCCCGTGTCGTCGTCGGTGATCACGATGCTCACCGACGTCGTGTCAGAGGCGGTGTTGGTCGGGTGGTCGTCGGGGAACGAACAGCTGAAGCTGCCGTCGCCGGTGCTCGTGCTGAACACCAGGCTGGCGGCGACGTAGGCTCCGCTCGCGCCACAGCTCGGCGTGCCAGCGGTGAACGTGTCGAGCGTGCCCAGGTCGGTCGTGTCGAATGAGTACGTCTTGCTCTGGCCCTCATCGACCGGGGTGTCGCCGGTGATCGCGACCGTCGGATCGAGGTTCGAGACGACGACGTCGAAGGTCGCGGAGCCTTCAAGCCTCGGACTGCCGTTGTCCTTCACCTTCACCGTGACTGTGTACGTACCGTTGTCGGCATAGGTGTGGGACTGCGATCCGAGCGAGCCAGCCGAGGTCAACGAGAACGTCGTGTCCGTCGTGGAGTCGCCCCATACGACCGTGACGTCCCACGGGCTAGGACCGGCGTCCGTGAACGACCCGAGGCTGAAGGGCTTGGCAGTGCCCTCGAAGGCGGTCTGGTTGCCAGGACCCGTGACGACCGGAGCCGAGTTCGTCGCCACGCAACTGTAGGTGGCCGTGACGGTGGTACTGCCACCGGCAGCCCCGGTCGTGAAGCCGCTCGCCGGGGAGGTACCGCTGCGCGTGCACGTCTGCCCCGTCGGCGTCAGCGTCGCCGGGAACGAATAGGTGAAGGCAGTACCTGGCTTCGTCGCCACATTGGCGCTCGTATTCTGGCTATCGAAGACTGTCGGCCCGCTCGCGGCGCCCCCTGCCGGATTGGTCGCGTTCCAATCGACCGAGACTGAGGTGCCCGTGGGGAGGCCAGAAGTGGCGAAGTTGACGTTGTGCACGCAAGCGCCCGTGGTGACTGAGACCGTGCCACCTGGGGTCTCGGTCGACAGATGGGTGTGGGTAGTCGACCAGGTGACGACCACGTTGTTGATCTTGTACGTGGTCCCGCAGGCTCCCTGGAACGAGCCCGACCACATGCCGTTGCCGTTGCCACCGGGACCCGTAAGGGAGACATCGAACGCGGTGGCCAACGTCTGGTTCGCTATCTTCGCGGTGGCGGGTGTCAACGAGACGGTGGTGCTGCCTCCGCCAAGAACGACGCTCACCGTCACGACGTGGGACGCGTCTGCGGTAATCGAGAAACTCGAAGACGTCACGGGGGAGGGACCGTGATCCGTGAAGGACCCGGTCTCGCTGATCCCGGAAGTCGAACCCGTGGCCGTGTACGAGTACTCACCCTCGGCCAGTTCGCTGTCCCACAGAGTCACCTGACAGGACCAGGCCCCGTTGTCGTCGGCGACGCCCTCACAGGAAGCCGTGTAGCCGTTCGGCCCAGACACTTCGACCGCGACGGTCTCGCCTGCGAGGTAGCCACCCCCGTTGCTGTTGTCGCCGCTGATCGTCACGACGGACCCCGGCGCGTAGTCCGGCTGATCCGTCGAGACCGCGCCGAATGCAGCCGCGCTGCTCAGCACCAGAGCGAACGCCGTGAAGGTGGCGACCAGGGAGTAGCGACGGCCGCGACGCTTCGGCGCGTATCGCGTGCCGTAGGCCCAGGTGTCCTGTGATCGAGGATCCATCTCTCGTTGCCTCC
>CAZZND010000216.1:0-3648 GCA_964655465.1 uncultured Actinomycetes bacterium | reverse complement strand
ATCCCGCCCGGGTGCCCGAGCGGGCGCCTATGGACCCAGGGGCACTCCCTCGTTCGCCGGGGACCCCGCGCCGCGAACAGCGTCACCCTGCGACCAGTCGTCATCCGACTCGTGGAGGACACGCCAGCCGAGCGGCCCCAACGCGATGAGGTAGATGGCGAACGCAATCGCGAAGATGATCCGGTTGTCCGTGACCACCCCAACGAAGAAGGTGATCGCGCCCGCTGCAACCCCGCCTGCCATCCAGGGCTGCACAGCCCTCGTCCGCCAGAGGCCGTATGCGAGCAAGACCATGCCCAGCATCAACCCGACGCCCGCGACGACTGCGATGCCCCGGAAGCCAGGCGACTCCTTGATCCGGTCAAGGAGCGCGGCCATCTCTTCGATGCTGGCCTGCGGCTGGCCCATCTGCGAAACGGCGATGCCGTCCACCGCGACGACGGCTGTCGCACCGAAGAGCCCGATCATCGCGAGACCGCCGCCCACGTGACCGAACGTTGTCCCACGTTCCCTGAGCAGGTGCATGAGCGCGAGGACCACGGGAAGGAAGAGGGCGAGCCCGACCAGGAGTATCGCGTGGGCCCAGTAGTAGCGATCGGGGTTCTCGGCGACGACCCCGAGGTGCGCGGTCGCCGCCTCCTTGCCCTGAGGGTGGATGAGGGCTCCGACGAGCAGAACGACTGGCGCGATGATCAAGCAGGATCCAGCAACGAGCCTCCGGAAATGACTCGCGTCCGAGAAGAGTTCAGACACACGGCCCCCTTCCCCACATCGCGCGACGAGCCTACGTCCGGGCGCGTTCGGGACGCAAACGGGTGACCTTCGGAGGGAGGAAGAACGAGATCCCGCAGGCAGCCGTGGACTTGTCCTTGTGCTGACGGTCTATGCATCCAGAGGGCTTGTCCCCTTCCGATCGGACCATCCGGCCCGTCGGGAGAAGATACGCATCGGCCTGGCTGACCAGCGCGGATGTCCCTGAGTGCGGCCTTCCCAGCGGTGAAGACCACGCGCGGGGCCAACTGTCATCAGTAGAACTACCGATGCGAGTCGACTGGCGAGTTCCACGTTTCTCCCGATGCCCTGACGTGGGCTGTCTCCTACGTTCATCACCGAGGGCCAAGGCGGCCCACAAGGGAGGAATCATGAGCGAGCATCCGAACGTGACGGTGATCAACCGCATGACGAAGGCGGTCTTCGAGAACGACCGGGACACCTTGTCGGAGCTGTTCACCGACGACATGATCTTCCATGTTCGGGGACCGCTTCCTCGGCCTGGTGACCACGAGGGCGTGGCCGGCTTCCTCGGAGCTATGGGCGCCCTCTTCGAGCTGACGGACGGTGACGTGAAGATCGAGCAGCTGTTCTGCATCGCCGACGGACGGTGGGCGGCTGAATGGGAGAACGCAGTCCTCGGCCGCAACGGGCGCACGCTCGAAACGAACAACATGTTCGTCTACCGGTTCGAAGGCGAACGGATCGCTGAACTGTCGATGATCAGCGCCGCGCCCGCCGGAAGCGGATCGTTCTGGGATTGACCACCCGTCGCGCCGACTCACAGCATCCGCGGCCCGTATGGACGAGACTCTCTCCATGGGCGACCGGGTCGATCAAGGCCGAGATGCCTTCGACCGCCATGCGTGGCGCGGTGCGTACGAGCACCTCTCGGCGGCGGCGCGGGACGAGCCGCTCGAGGTCGAGGATCTCGAGCGGCTCGCGTCCGCTGCCTATCTCGCCGGGCACGGCGAGGAGAGCTCGGACGTGTGGGCTCAGGCGCACAAGGAGTGCGCGCGCATCGGAGAGGTTGCCCGGGCCGCACGGTGCGCGTTCTGGCTCGCCTTCAGGCTGTTGAACAACGGCGAGTTGGCTCGGGGCGGGGGTTGGGTCGACCGCGCGCAGCGCCTGCTCGACGATCGCAAGCTCGACTGCGTCGAGCAAGGCTACTTGCGCTACGCCGCTTCCCTGCGCGCGGTGTTCTCCGGTGATGTCGCCACCGGCCTCGCCGGGTTCGGCGAGGCCGTCGGGATCGGCGAGCGCTACCGAGATCCTGAGCTCACGACGCTCGCACGGATCGGCCAGGGCAGGTGTCTGCTCTACCTCGGCGAGATCGACAGCGGCGTCGCCTTGCTCGATGAAGCGATGGTCGCTGTGGGCGCGAGCGAGGTGTCGCCGATCGGGATGGGCGACGCGTACTGCACCGTCATCGAGGGTTGCCATGAGCTGTTCGACTTCCGGCGGGCCAAGGAGTGGACGGCTGCACTCAGTCAGTGGTGCGAGGCACAGCCGGAGCTCGTGCTGTATCGCGGCGAGTGTCTCGTGCACCGGGCCGAGATCATGCAACTGCGCGGCACATGGTCGGATGCGCTGGAGGAGTTGGAGCTCGCCCTCGGCCGGCTCGCGGATCCCACGAGCCAGCGGATCCTCGGTGCGGCATCGTATCTACGCGGTGAGCTCCACCGCCTGCGTGGCGAGTTCGTGGAGGCGGAGCGTTCCTACGGCGCCGCCCACGAAGCAGGCCGCGAGCCGCAACCGGGTCTCGCGTTGCTGCGCTTGGCTCAGGGGCGGGTGGACGTCGCCGACGCCACGATCCGCCGGGCGCTGGGCGAAGCTGAGGATCCGATCACGCGAGCGTGGATGCTGGGGCCCTTCGTCGAGATCGTTGTGGCCGTGGGCGACGTGCAAGCGGCCCGCGTCGCGGCTGACGAACTGGCCGTCCTCGCCGCCAACCTGAACCAGCCGTTCCTCCAAGCCCTCGCAGCGCACATGACCGGCGTGGTGCTCCTGGCTGAAGGGGATGCTCCGGCAGCGTTGGTGTCCCTGCGCCGGGCGTGGACGGTCTGGCGCGACATCGAGGCGCCGCACGAAGCCGCCCGAGCGCGAGTGGTCATCGCGCTCGCGTGCCGAGCGCTGGGCGACGCCGACGGCGCCAAGATGGAGCTCGATGCCGCCCGCCAGGTGTTCGCAGCCCTGGGAGCTGCACCGGATCTGACATGGGCCGACTCCATGTCCACTCCGGATCATCGAACGGTTCCAGGTGGTCTCACGGCACGCGAGCTCGAGGTTCTCGCGCTCGTCGCTCAGGCCAAGACGAACCGGCAGATCACCGACCAACTCTTCATCAGCGAGAAGACGGTCGCGAGCCATCTGAGCCACATGTTCACCAAGCTCGGTCTATCGTCGCGGGCAGCCGCCACGGCATACGCCTACGAACACGACCTCACCAGGAAGTCGTAGCTGTGATTCGGTTTCGCTCCTACACGTCGTAGTACAGGCCGAACTCGTAAGGATGTCCCGAGACAGGTGTGAACGATGTCTCGAGACATCACATCGGTCGGTCGGTCGGTGGGGTGTTCTCATAACTCTCTGACCACACGGAACCGGCCCCATTTCGAGGAGTGCCCACAGGTTAAGGAGGGTAGTACCCACACTGCGCTGCGAGCGTTCGGATGAGATGTGCTCCCAGCGGTTCTCGATGGAGATCGCGTCACCCGACGGCTCCCGCATGGCGCCTCGTTCAACCAGGATCGGGACCGAGCTGTTCACGCGCGAAGCCGATCAGGAGGTCTCTGAACCGGTCGATGCCGACCTCGGACGAGCCCATCGTGAGCTGGATCACCAGGCCGTCCATCATCGTGAGCAAACGCACCGCGA
>CAZZND010000215.1:0-3676 GCA_964655465.1 uncultured Actinomycetes bacterium | reverse complement strand
ACGATGTCGTCGCCCTCGGCGTGGGCGGGCCAGAACCCGTACACCCCGCGAGCCTCCAGGATGCCCTCGGCCTCCAGCTGGTCCAGCAGCTCCTGTGCCTCGCCGTACAGCTCGCGTGCCTGCTGCCCGAAGATGTCGTGGCCAAGGATCTGGGGGAACGAGCCCTTGAGCTCCCAGGCCGTGAAGAAGAACGTCCAGTCGATGAACGGCCGGAGCGCCGCGATCGCCGGCTCGACCACCGTCGGGCCGGTGAACGAAGGCGTGGGGACGTCCTCGGCCCGCCACTCGATCGAGGTACGGCGCTCGCCGGCCACCCGGTAGGGGAGCAGAGGCTCGCGCTCGCGCTCGGCGTGCTGGGCGCGCAGACGATCTTGGAGCGCCCGGTTCTCCCCGTCGAGGGCCGCGCGCCGATCGGGGTCGAGCAGCGACGACACGACCCCGACCACCCGCGAGGCGTCGACGACGTGCACGACCGGCTGCGAGTACCCGGGCGCGATGCGGACCGCGGTGTGCTGGCGTGATGTGGTCGCCCCGCCGATCAGCAGGGGCAGGTCGAGCTCGCGACGCTGCATCTCTTTCGCGACGTGAACCATCTCGTCGAGCGAGGGCGTGATGAGCCCCGAGCACCCGACGATGTGGCAGCCTTCCTCGACCGCCGTGTCGAGCAGCACGTCGGCCGGCACCATCACGCCGAGGTCGATGACCTCGTAGTTGTTGCAGCCGAGCACGACGCCCACGATGTTCTTGCCGATGTCGTGCACGTCGCCCTTCACGGTGCACAAGATCACCTTGCCCCGGGCACGCGCGATGCCGCCGGCGGCGACGAGCGCCTGCTTCTCGTCCTCCATGAACGGCTCGAGGTAGGCGACGGCCTTCTTCATCGCCCGCGCGCTCTTCACGACCTGCGGCAGGAACATCTTGCCGGCGCCGAACAGGTCGCCCACGATCTGCATCCCGGCCATGAGCGGTCCCTCGATCACGTCGAGCGGCCGCTCGTAGGCCCGGCGCGCTTCTTCGGCGTCCTCCACGATGAACCGGTCGATGCCGCGCACCAGTGCGTGCGAGAGCCGCTCCTCGACCGTGCCCTCGCGCCAGGTCAGGTCCTCCTCCTTCGTGAGCGCGGACCCCTGAACGGTCTCGGCGAACCGGACGAGACGCTCCGTCGCGTCGGACCTCCGGTTGAAGATCACGTCCTCGACGTGCTCGAGCAGGTCCTTCGGGATGTCCTCATAGACGTCGAGCTGGCCCGCGTTCACGATCGCCATGTCCAGACCGGCGGCGATCGCGTGGTAGAGGAACGCAGAGTGCATCGCGCGACGGACCGGCTCGTTCCCGCGGAACGAGAAGCTCAGGTTGGACACGCCCCCGGAAACCTTTACCCCGGGGCAGTGCCGCTTGATCTCGCGGCTCGCCTCGATGAACGCCTTCGCGAACTCGTCGTGCTCCTCGATGCCGGTCGCGATCGCCAGGATGTTGGGGTCGATGATGATGTCCTCGGGTGCGAACCCGGCGCGGTCGATGAGCAGCCGATAGGAGCGTTCGGCGATCTCGATCTTCCTCGCCACCGTGCCGGCCTGGCCTCGCTCGTCGAAACACATCACGACGATCGCGGCGCCGTGCCGATGACAGACGGCGGCCTTCGTGAGGAACTCCTCTTCGCCCTCCTTGAGGGAGATGGAGTTGACGACCGCTCTGCCCTGCACGCACTTGAGCCCGGCCTCGAGCACGTCCCACTTCGACGAGTCGATCATGATCGGGACCTTCGCGATCTCGGGCTCGGTCGCGACGAGGTTCAGGAACCGGGTCATCGCGGCGACCCCGTCGATCAGATCGGCGTCCATGTTCACGTCGATCAGGTTGGCGCCGTTCTCGACCTGCTCGCGCGCCACGTCGACGCCGGCCTGGAAGTCGCCGGACTCGATGAGCCGGGCGAACCTCTTCGACCCGGTGATGTTCGTCCGTTCGCCGACCATGACGAACCCCGTCTCGGGGGTGATGCGGAAGGGCTCGAGACCGCTGAACGTGGTGAAGACGTCCGGCGAGGGGAGCGGCCGTGGGCCGACACCGTCCACCGCGGCCGCGATCTTCCGGATGTGCTCTGGCGTCGTGCCGCAGCACCCGCCGACCAGGTTGACGAGCCCGGCGCGCGCGAACTCGCCGAGCAGCTCGCTCGTGATCTCGGGGGTCTCGTCGAAGCCCCCGAACGCGTTCGGCAGGCCTGCGTTGGGGTAGGCCGCGACCGGCAGGGGCGCCACCTGCGCGAGCGCCTCGACCGAGGGCCGCATCTCGCGGGCCCCGAGCGAGCAGTTAACCCCGACGAGCACGGGGTCCGCGTGGGCCACCGAGGTCCAGAAGGCCTCGACGGTCTGGCCCGACAGCGTTCGTCCGCTCTTGTCGACGATGGTCACCGAGATCCACAGAGGGAGCTCAGGCGCCACGTCCATGGCCGCCGCCAGCGCGGCCTTCGCGTTCAGCGTGTCGAAGATGGTCTCGACGAGCAGCAGGTCGGCCCCGCCGTCGCGGAGGCCGCGGATCTGCTCCGCGTAGGCCTCGTAGACCTGGTCGAAGGTGACCGTGCGGAACGAGGGGTCATCGACCTTGGGGGACAGGGACAGGGTCACGTTGAGCGGCCCGATCGAGCCGGCCACCAGCCGGTCCTCGTAGGCGTCGGCCGCCTCGCGCGCGAGCCGTGCGCCCGCGACGTTCATGTCGTAGGCGGCGTCCTGGAGCCCGTAGTCGGCCTGGCCGATGGTCGTCGCCGTGAAAGTGTTCGTGGTCGTGATGTCGGCGCCGGCATCGAGATAGGCCCGGTGGATCTCGCTCACCACCTGGGGCTGGGTCAGGTTGAGCAGATCGGGGTCGCCCTTGACGTCACGATCGTGCGCCGCGAACCGCTCCCCCCGGAACTCCTCCTCGGTGAGCCCGCGGCCCTGCAGGAGCACGCCCCAGGAGCCGTCGAGCACCGCGATCCGTTCGGCGAGGAGGGCCTCGAGCCTGCCGCGGGCATCCATCATCATCAAGCGTACCCGGCCACCCATCGCCCGCCGTTCCGCGGAAGGCGGCTACGACACGAGGGCGGCCTCGAGCTCGAAGAGCGTCGCCGCGCCGAGCTGGACGTCGCCTGCCGCGGCGTTCTCCCGCGTGTGTGCGGGGTCACGGCTCCCCGCGATGGCGCTCGTCACGCCCGGCTGGTGCCAGTTCCAGGCCAGCGCTACCTGCGCGAGGGTCACCCCGAGTCGCCCGGCGATGGGCCGGATCCGCTCGAGCAACCCGAAGGCACGGTCGAGGGGCTCGGCGGCAGTGAGCCCTTCCTCAGCACGCCAGTCCTCGAGCGCTTCCGCCCGCTCACGGGTCAAGGCTCCCGTGAGCAACCCCACCTTCAGCGGTGAGTAGCTGAGGACCCCGGTCCCGACCTCGCCGCACCAGCGGATCAGCTCGCGATCGTCCAGTGCGAGCATGGAGAACTCCTGCTGGAGCGAGTCGACGTGGCGGATGGCCTCGCACCGTTCGATCAGAGTGCGATCGAAGTTCGACACGCCGATCCAGCGGACCTTCCCCGAGTCCACCAAGCCGGCCATCGCACCCCAGGTGTCCTCGACCGGAACGCCCGTCTCGTCCGGCCAATGCAGCTGGTAGAGGTCGATCACGTCGATCCCGAGGCGCCCGAGCGAGGCAT
>CAZZND010000214.1:2038-3729 GCA_964655465.1 uncultured Actinomycetes bacterium | reverse complement strand
ACCAACCTGGGCCTCGTCGCGACGCTGGACACCCAGTACGCGGCGACGCTCGCGTCGATCCCGACAGCGGGCAAGGCCGGCGGGATCGTCGTCGGTGCCGAGGCCGCGGCGACGATGCTCGCCGAGCGGACGGGCGACGGTCGTTTCGTGCCCTTCACCCCGACCGAGGGGTTCGACCCGGGCGAGTGGCGGAAGACCCCGCCCGCGTTCGCGTTCGAGCCCGCGCCATGGGTCGGGAACGTCGATCCATTCATCATCGCGAGCGCCGCGGCGCTCCGGTCGGACGGGCCGAACCCGCTGACGAGCGCCGCCTACGCGGCTGACTTCAACGAGGTCAAACGGTACGGCGCAGTCAACAGCAGTGTGCGGACCGAGGATCAGACCTACGCGGCGCTGTTCTGGCAGGCCAACGGCGCGGTCCTGTTCAACTTCGCGTTCCGCGATCTCGCGGACACGCAGGACCTGGACATCGTCGATGCTGCTCGGATGTTCGCGATGGGCGATCTGGCGGGCGCCGACGGCGCGATCGCTTGTTGGAACGACAAGTACTACTGGAACTTCTGGCGGCCGCTCACGGCGATCCGTGAGGCCGCGTCGGACGGGAACCTCGCTACGGTGGCGGACCCTTCGTGGACGCCGCTGCTGGCGACACCCCCGTTCCCCGAGCACCCGTCCGGCCACACGTGCATCAGTGGCGCGGTGGTTCGGACGCTCCAACGGTTCTTCGGGTCCGACGAGGTGCCGTTCACCGCGACCGGCACCCTCGCGGGCGTCACGAGGACCAGGAGCTTCAGCCGGTTCTCGGTCGCGATCCGCGAGATCATCGACGCTCGCGTCTGGGTCGGGTTCCACTTCCGGACCGCGGACGTCCAGGGCAAGGTGATCGGGAACAAGGTCGCGCACGCCCTCGTGAAGAACCACTTCGAGCCGGTCTAGGGCAAGGGCGGAGAGCCGGGCCGCGCAAGAGGCGCGCCCCGGCTCTCGCGCTCGGGCCGCGCACGTTGACGCAGACGAAGGCCTTCCGCGACGACGACCGCGAGCAGTGGGTCACGATGGCGAGCTACCTGGCCTGAGGGCACGCGTCGAGGTGGACGTACTGCTGGCATTCAGCATCGCTCAACGACCCCATCAGCTTCTGGCGGGCGATGCCGAGCAGGTCGTCGATGTCGAGCGCCCAGATCCGGATACCGCACGCACTCGCGGAGGCGAGCTTCGTGCCATCAGGGCTGAAGGCGACGCTTGAGACTCCGCACGTATGGCCTCGCAGGACCAGTCGCTGTGCACCCCCTTCCGCCTCGAACAGCCGAACCGTGCCGTCGAAGCTCGCCGTGGCGACGCGCGACCCGTCGGGGCTGAAGGCGATGTCGGTGATGCCTCCCGAGTGCCCGGCAAGCTCGACCAGTCGCGTTCCGGCCTCCACGTCCCAGATCGCGGCCGAGCCATCAGAGCTCGCGAGCGCGATCCGGGAACCCGTGGGATCGAAGTCCATCCCGAGGGCGTCGGCGCTGATAGTGCGGACGACCTCGTCCCCCTCCCAATCCCAGATGTTCACGTGGCCCTTCCCTACGGCCTCACGGAACCTGTAAGCGGCGGTGGCGACCAAACGACCGTCGGGGCTGAACCGCGCAGAGTTGAGGGGGTCCTCGTCCAGCAGGACGCGGACCACGTGGCCGGTGCGATCCACGATCCTC
>CAZZND010000214.1:0-2028 GCA_964655465.1 uncultured Actinomycetes bacterium | reverse complement strand
CAGTCAGCCAATCCGGGAACGGCGAAAAGATTTCCGCGCTGAACGCAACGTCGTTCACATCGAGGCGGTGCCAGAGCCTGTAGAGCTCTTCGCCGGTCGCGGCGTCCCACACCCTGGTGGCCTGACCCCCATAGTGATCTGGGTTCTCACCGCCGCCGAGAGCGATCGAACCTCCGTCCGGATCCACGTCGAACGCCGAGAACCAGAACCGATCCGTCGCCGGTCCGATCGTTCGGAGCTCTCGCCCTGTCTCCGAGTCCCAGACCGTCAACGCCCTGCCGCGGCTGCCGACCACGCGTCGTCCGTCCGGCATGAAGTCCACGTCGGGAGCGCCGGTCTCGGGGATGTTGGCCCACTCCGCGTCGCCATCCAGTCCGAGGTCCCAGACCTGAACCGCGGTGATACCTGCGTCCCCGGCCATCAACTGCGTCCCATCGGGCGAGAAGGCCACTCCGACGGTCCCGCTCCTCGTCTCCTGTGACGACAGCGACCACAGCGCTCGGACCCCTTTGGCTCGGATCTCCCACACCTTCGCGGTGCCGTCTGAACCGCCCGTCGCCAGCCGAGCAGAGTCAGGGCTCCAGTCGACGCCGAGAACGAACCCGGTGTGGCCGCGCAACGTGTACCGGAGCCGTCCCGTTCCGGCATCCCAGACCCGCGCGCTGTCCTCGTTCGTGGTGGCGATGTATCGGCCATCCAGACTCCACGACACGCCCCGGGAGCCCGGATCGGGGCAGCATTGCGGCCTGATCTGTCCGAAGGCTACGTCGCCGGTCTCGACCTCGAGAACTGCGAAGCCTCCCCAGAAGGACACAACAGCCACGTGCGTGCCGTCGGGATCGAGCGCCGTATCGATCGCGCCCTGAACAGGGACCGCCAAGATCTCTCGGTCGGTCGACACGTCCAGAACCCGGACCCGGGCGTCGGCTCCGAAGCTGTCACCCCACGCGGCCGCGACGAGCGAACCATCGGCACTGAACGAAGGGCCCCATACACTGCCGCCCGCCGACAGGCGCGAGAGGAGTCTGCCCGTCGAGGGGTCCCACACCCTCAGCCAGCCGTCGTCCCCAGCCGTTGCGAGCTTCGAGCCGTCCGGGCTGAACGCCACATCGTTGATGTCGCCATCGTGCCCTTCGAACGAAAGGACGCTCTCTCCCGTCTCTCCGTCCCTGATGTCGATGACCCCAGTGTCCTCGGGCCCCTCGGTCACGAAGACCCCCTGCGCGCGCCCGGGCGCCGCGCTCCAGTCGAGGAGTCCTCCTATCCCCGGCACCGACATCACGAGCCGCGACGCCACGACCGCGCGGTGGAGGGCCTCCTCTGCCTCGGGGAGCACGGATCCGTCGACGGACCGTGTGCGATCGATCGCCTCCATCGCGAGGAGGATGCTCTGCTCGGGATCGGCCTCGAGGTTGGCGACCGACGCCGCGGCGAGCTCCCTCGCCGTCGCGATCCTGGCTTCGGCCTCGGCTCGCTCGCTCTGATGGGTCGCCACGATGGTGAGGCCCGAGGCGACGAGCACGGCAACCACGAGCACCGCTACGAGCGTCCGGAGCCGCCGGACCGAGCGGCGTTCCAGGGCGCGCTCGCGCTCGCGGCGTTCCTGCTCAGCGCCGCGCTCCGTCTCGGCCAGCTCGAGGCTCGCCTCCAGGAAGACTCCTTCGTTGCGGGAGAGGGCGAGGGCCGACGACCCCGCCCACGCCGCAAGCTGCTCCAGGTGGGCGCCACGCAGCAGGAAGCTCGGATCGCGGCCCTCCCTCTCCCAGTCAGCCGTGGCGGCGCCCAAGCGGCGCTCGGTCTTCAGATCCTCGCGCGCGGACTCGATCCAGCCGCGCAGCCGCCCCCATTCGCGGAGCAGCGTCTCGTGCGCGACCTCCACGGTGGGTCCCCGCGTCTCGGGGTCCCGGTCGAACGACAGGAGCCGGCGAGCGCCGAACGCGTCGATCGCCGCCTCCATCGCGTCCGGATCCACGTCGAGCGACGTCAGCTCGGATCGCAGGAGGCGTCTCCGCGTGTCGTCGGCGCCTC
>CAZZND010000213.1:243-3785 GCA_964655465.1 uncultured Actinomycetes bacterium | reverse complement strand
TGGGGCAGGCGAGCGCTGTTACCGGCGTGCATCAGAAGCTGCCAAGCCATGCGACGCGCCGGACGATCCCGGCGCCGACGCCACCGCACGCCTCGGTCACGAGCGCGACGCTTCCGCCGAGGTTCAGGAGCTCCGCGACGGGCGGCGCAGCTTCGGTCACCGCGGGAGCGGGTTCGGGCCGGTGGCGGTGACCAGCCGCTGCGGCACCCAGTCGTCGACGTGGCTGAAACCCTCGAAGCGCCCTTCCTCGTCCTCGACGACGTCGAAGAAGGAGCGCCGGTAGAACTTCACGTGGGTGAAGTCCTCGAACAGCACGTAGACAGGCTCGACGTCCGGACTCTGGAACTGCTGTCCTGTCAGCGCGGCTCGATGCACTCGCGAGAACTCGTCGATCTCCTCACCGACGACGACGCCGAGGTGCTCGAGGCCCATCCGATAGACGCGCTGGTGAACGGGCGGGATGAGCTCGATGCGCGAGACCGGAGTCCCGTCGAGGACCTCGAGCGGCTCGGCGAGCACGATCAAGGAGATCGGACGCCCGTTCCAGACGCTCTCGCGGTTCGCTCTCGCATGGCGCTCGAGAAGCGTCCGCTGGTGGACGTACAGATCCCACTCGGCGACGCGGACGGCGAGGTGGCTGAGCGGATACGGCGCGATGTCGATGCCGCGGACTAGAAGACGGTCGCGCTGCATCGCAGCGAAGGCTCGATAGTCCCCGATGATCTCGGCGATCGGATCAGATGTCGCCACGTGGCATCCTCCTCGGGCATTGTATGAGATGCACGGCCGAGCTTTCGAGATCGACCTACGAGACATATGCCTTGCGGGCGGTCGCAGCCGACCAGGTATTCGTTCCGTGCGGCGGTCGAACGCCCTTGTCGTTGAGCGCCTTCGCGATTTGCTCGAAGGACATCCTCGGATCCTTCTCGAGCATCCGGTGGATCCGACCACGCCAGGCAACATCCACAGCGTTGCAGGACACGTGCGCGAGCCGCACGTTCCACGGGTCGAGATGGCCGCCATCCATCTTGAGTTTCGGGTAGTGATCGGCGTTCGGTGCCCAATCCGGGAATGGGGTCGTCTTCGGCCGGTACTGGAAGCGCCATCTCCCGTATGGGCAGTAGCACGTCGGCATTTCGCACTTGAGTCCCAGGAGCTGCCCATTCTCAGCCATCTGGACCAGCACTCTTCGCAGTCCAAGCTTCCTTAGTCGCTTTGCGACGGTCCCTTTCAGCCCATCTGCCCAGACGCCTGTACTCGCCATGGCTACCCCCTCCGCTCGCCCTCACCTGTCGGTCCATCGAGCCTATCCCCGACGCTCCGACGGCTGCCGTTGCTTCGCCCTCCAGGGACATTCGCGCACGCTCGGGCATCCCAGAGTCTCCTTCACTCGCCCGGATGCCAGGGGCCTGAGGCCGCGAAGCCGAACTCCCGGACGTTAGAGCCACCCGGCTTCTACACCGGTGGCGTCCGCTGCCTCACATGCTCTAACTTGTCACGCGCCCGGCGTCCGCGGCCGCCGTGACGACAACGAACAGCACAGCAACCGCTGATCGCGGGCGGGCGGCACCGGGGTTCGAACGCCGTCCTCGACGAGCCGCTTGGGCTCCTGGATGGCTTCACGACCGTAGAGGGGTTTACAGTGCGTCGTGACCCGCCGGGAGGCCCCAAGCGGCAGCTGTCGTCCACGGGACCGGCGGAAGGGGGCGACATGAGTAACCGCATGGACGAGCTCGACGCGATCACGGCGGTCGTGCAGATGTACGTCGACGGAGCGACGAAGGCAGATGTAGGAGCGCTGAAGGAGGCATTCCACGAGAGCGCCCGCCTGTTCGGCAACCAGGGCGACGAGCGCTACGACATGCCTATCGGCGACTTCTTCGAATACGTCGCGACGACGCCGGTCCCCGGCCCAGGGTTCCGTTCCCGCATCATGAGCATCGAAGTCGTCGAGGACGCAGCGGTGGCGGTGCTGGCTCTGGACGACTACCACGGGATGGACTACGTCGACTTCTTATCTTTGATCAAGGTCGACGGCACGTGGAAGATCGTGATCAAGCTATTCGCGGTGACCGGCCAGATGCCTACTGACGAGGCCTGAGAGCGGACTGCTACTGTCGTCGGCAGTCTCAGAGGGTGGACCTTGTTGACCTGATGTCCACGCGCCCCGGCGCGCGAGAGCCGTGTTTGCGACCAGTCCGTGGAGATCGGGTGGCGTCGTGTGAAACTGTCGCGTCATGGAACTGACCGTCCGCCCGTATCACGAGACTGACGAGCCCGCCTTGGTCCGCCTTTCGCTCCGGGCTTGGGCACCAGTGCACGCCTCGATCAGAGATGTGATGGGGATGCGATCTTCGAGCGCCTCTACGGCGAGGACTGGCGTCGTCGGCAACAACAAGACGTCGAGAAGGTGTTGCACGATGAGAAGTCGGAGGTCCGGGTCGCCGAGGTGAACGGGGAGGTGGTTGGTTTCGTCGCGGCGGTTGTGGACGCGGACCGCCGCATGGGCGAGATCTACATGGTTGCCGTCGACCCTGATTCCCAGAACCGTGGGCTTGGCACGCAACTGACGAACGTGGCGACCGATCGGCTGCGCGAGGCAGGGATGTCGGTCTTTCTCGTTTCAACCGGCGGGGACGTGGGTCACGCTCCCGCTCGCCGCACATGCGAGCAGGCTGGCTTCACACCGATGCCCATCGTCAACTACTTCAAGGCTCTATGAGCGGAACGCCGACGCCCTTGCACAACGTGGTGGGCGAAGACGCCGCGGAAGACGTTGATGCGGTTCGCCGGACGGGATCGTTCGAAGCACGGCTCCCGGCGTTCATCGCGGGGGATCGAGTCCGTCGCCGGTCCGCGTCCTGCTCGCTGAGTGCCCGCCTATCCGGAGGCGAAGGCCTTGCTCGTGAGTTCAACGGCCATGCCGCCGCCGTCGGCGACGAGCGTGGTCCCGTTCACGATCGAGGACTCGTCCGAGGCCAGGAACAGACAGCACGCGGCCATCTCCTCGGCGGTGCCGGCGCGCCGCATGGGAACGTCCGCCGTGGTGAGGTCGTAGGCCTCCTCGCGACCGATGCCCTTCGAGGCGCCCAACTCATCCATGGCGCGGTCGCCCATCGGCGTGATCACCCAGCCCGGACACAGCGCGTTGGCGCGGATCCCGCGTGCGCCGTAGTCGACCGCGATCGCGCGGGCCAGCGCGATCAAGGCGGCTTTCGACACGTCGTAGGCGGCGGAGTCCGGGGCCGCCGCCATCCCGTTGACGCTCGCCACCAGGACGATCGACCCGCCTCCACGCTCCAGCATCACCGGAAGCGCGGCACGAACCAGCATCATGGGTCCGTTGAGGTTCGTGTCGAACGTTCTTCGCCAGTGCTCGTCGTCGATGTCACCCACCGCGCCTTCGTAGCCACCTCCGGCGCTGGTCACGACCACGTCGATCCCGCCGAACGTCGAGACGGCGGCCGTCACGGCCTCAGTAGCGTGCGCCGGGTCGCTCGTGTCGCCGGCGACGGCCACGCCCCTGACCTCTGCCGCCACCG
>CAZZND010000213.1:0-221 GCA_964655465.1 uncultured Actinomycetes bacterium | reverse complement strand
CTCGCGCGCGAACAAGCGGGCGGCTGCGGCTCCGATTCCGGAGCCGCCGCCGGTGATGATCGCCACCTTGTTCTCGAGCCTCATACGAACCCCCTCACCCGTGTTCAGAGCAGTCTGGCGCATGTGAGTCTCGTCGATGGGCCCCCATGGGAGCCGCGATCCTTCCCGGGTCTCCAGCCCTCAGCTCGTAGGCAGGAGAGTGCAGAACAGCGTGACGGTTC
>CAZZND010000212.1:0-3811 GCA_964655465.1 uncultured Actinomycetes bacterium | reverse complement strand
ATGCCACGAAAGGACCGAAGTCATGGAAGGAGCTACGAGATGAAGCGACGCAGCCACACGGCGCTCGCGATCGTGCTGGGGATGGTCGGAGCCCTGCTGGTGAGCACCGGGGCGCTCGCCCAGGACTCACCCAGTCCCGCCACCACCGCCGAGCCCGTGACCCTCGACATCGGGGTCGACTCCGACGTGACGAGCCTCAACCCGTTCAAGATCTGCTGCGGGATCGACTACGAGGTGATGGGCCTGCAGTACGACTCGGCCTGGGATTACGACAATGACACGCTCGAATCCGCTCCCGCGATCATCGAGTCGTGGGAGCCGAGCGAGGACTACATGGATTGGACGCTGACCATCCGCGACGACGCGACGTTCAGCGATGGCGAACCACTGACCGCCGAGGACGTCGCTTTCACGTTCTCGTTCATCGTCGACAACGAGATGGGGACGTTGATCAGCCTTTTCCCGTTCTCACCGACCTTCGAGGTGACCAGCCCCACCGAGGTCATCTGGCACTCACAGCAACCGACCGCCGCACCTGATCGGAACGTGGCCGTCTACATCTTGCCCGAACACATCTGGGGCCAGTTCAGCGACGACGAGGACCCGCGGAAGGCGGCGAATTCGTTCGCGAACGACAATCCGGTCGGGTCCGGCCCCTTCACCCTCGTGGAGCACGCGGACGGCGAGTTCGTTCACCTGCGCAGCAACGGGAACTGGTGGGGCGGCCAGCCCAACGCCGTTCAGGACGTCGTGTACCACATCTACGACAACCAGCAGACGATGGTCACCGCGCTGAAGGCTGGCGATCTCGACTTCGTCGAAGGCTTGAACGACACCCTGTGGAACACCCTGGAGGGTGAGCCGAACATCGCGACCAACAACGGCGACTTCGGCTGCTGGGGCAACATCGCCTGGAACTTCGGCGGGCAAGACGAGTACGAAGGGGGACCAGCGCCCGGCACCCCCACGGCCGACCCCGTGATCCATGAGAAGGACTTCAGGGTCGCCGTCGCGCACTCGATCAACCGGCAGGAGCTCATCGACTCCGTCTACGGCGGCACGTCGGCCGGACCGGGTTACGCCATGCTGATGCCGGGCACCAACCCGTCGTGGCAAGTCGAGATCCCTGAGGAGATCCAGTACAACTACGATCCGGCGAGAGCAATGGAACTGCTCGACGGCATCGGCGTCACCGACACCAACGGCGACGGGAACCGCGAATACGAGGGCAATGAGCTCGACATCGAGATCATGTCGATCACGAACGTCCAAGGCTCTGCGGACACCGGGAAGTTCCTACAGGGGTACCTCGCGGACATCGGCGTCGCCTCGTTCATCAACGAGGTCAACCAGAGCAGGGCGTACACCCTCTGGTACACCGGTGAGTGGGACGTGTACGTCTGGGACTGGTGCCCGAGCCCGGACCCGAACGAGGTCCTCTCGTACTTCATCACGAGCCAGTGCCTCGGGTGGTCCGATGGCTGCTGGTCGAACGAGGAGTACGACCGACTCTGGGACCTCCAGCAGACGCAGTTCGACAAGACCGAACGCAAGGCCACGATCGATCAGATGCAACTGCTATTCGCCGAAGAGGTGCCGACCATGGTTCTCAACTACTGGAACGATCTCCAGGCGTACAGGACCGACACCTTCACCGGCTACGTTCCGTCACCGAACAACGACGAGGGCCTCCTCTTGTTCGGATGGGTCAATGACTCATACATGGCCCTCGAGCTCGTCGGCACGGGGGAGGCGACGACACCTTCGACCGGACTCTCGATCTGGGTGTGGGTCGCCGTCGCGGTGGGCGTCGTGCTCATCGTGATCGCCGTCGTGATGAGCAGGAGGAAGTCGAACGCCGAAGAGGCGTAGGATCGACTGACGGACGTAGAGAACGGAGGACGACCCAGGGTGGGAACGCTCGGCTACATCGCCCGCAAGGTGGGCCTGGCGTTCCTCACCCTCGGGTTCGTCCTCGTCTTCAACTTCTTCCTGTTCCGGGCGACCGGTGACCCGATCACGAACCTCTCTCGCGCCGCTCGCCTGACCCAAGCCGATCAGGAAGCGCTGCGGAAGGACCTCGGCATCTGCCAACCCCAGCCAGGGGAAGCGAAGTGTTCGCTGATCGAGCTGGCTGCCACGTTCCCCACCTACGCGCGCGAGACGCTCCAGGGGAACTTCGGGCGGAGCGTCCTGTCGGGCCAGAAGGTCTCCGACATGATCAACGAGCGCATCTGGAAGACGATGCTGCTCCTCGGGCTCGGAACGGTGTTCTCCATCGTCCTCGGGATCTTGATCGGCATCCGAGGGGCGTGGAAGCGTGGGAGTGCCTTCGACAAGACGACGTTATACGGCTCGATGACGCTGTATTCGATGCCCGAGGGGTGGCTCGGCATGCTGCTGATCCTCCTGTTCGGGAGCCTGTTCGCGATCTTCCCATCGAGCGGCTTCCAGTCGGCTGGGGAACTCGGTGGCTTCGATCGGATCGCTGACGTCGCGAACCACCTGTTCCTGCCGGTCCTGGTGCTCACGCTCGGCTACATCGGCGAATACGCGATCGTCATGCGCGCGTCGTTGCTCGAGATGATGGGTGAGGACTTCGTGCAGACGGCGAGGGCCAAGGGGGTCCCCGACCGACTCGTCCGGAAACGTCATGCCGTGCCCAACGCCATCCTTCCGACGTTCACCCTGGTCTTCTTGAGCTTCGGGTTCGTCGTCGGCGGCGCCATCATCGTCGAGTCGGTGTTCTCGTTCCCCGGGCTCGGCCTCATGACGTATCAGGCGATCGGTGAACAGGACTACCCCGTGCTCCAGGCGGTCTTCCTGATCTCGAGTGCCGCGGTGATCATCTTCAACCTCGTGGCTGACATCCTGTACGGCTACCTCGACCCGAGGATCAGGCAGTCCGGATGACCGCGTCGACGACGACCGAGACCAAGGGCCTCACGCCACCCGCGCCGGCCAAGGCGCCGAGCGCCCGAAGCATCACCTGGGCGCGACGGCGGAAGGCCATCTCGTCGTACTGGCGGGCGTACAAGCGGAACAAGCAGGGGATGATCGGACTCGTCCTCCTCGTCATCATCGTCGTGTTCGCGCTCCTCGCGCCCGTCATCTTCGATGCGACGCAGGTCGGCGTCGCAACCGCGACCGGGGATCGCCTGGCGGGGCCCAGTTCGAGCAATTGGCTCGGCACCGACAAGTTCGGGCGCGACATCTTGGCGATGCTCGCCTACGGGGCCCGCATCTCGCTCCTCGTCGGTCTCACGGCCACGATCGGGACGATGCTGATCGGCGCCGTCGTCGGGATCGCCGGTGGCTACTACGGCGGCAAGACCGACTCAGCGCTCAACCTCGTCACCAACTGGTTCCTGGTGATCCCGTGGATCCCGCTCGCGATCGTGCTGGTAACCATCCTCAACCGGAGCGTGTGGAACATCATCCTGGTCATCGCCATCACGTCGTGGGCGGGCACCGCACGACTCGTGCGAGCGCAGGCGCTCACCGTCAAGGAGCGTACGTACGTCGAGCGCTCGCGAGCGCTCGGGGCGGGGAACTGGCATCTGGTCACACGCCACGTCCTGCCGAACGTGTTCCCCGTGCTCTTCTCGAACATGATCCTGGCGGTCTCGCTCGCGATCTTGTCCGAAACGACGCTCGCGTTGCTGGGTCTCGGTGACCCCAACTCGGTGTCGTGGGGCACCATGATCGGCGAGTCGTTCGAGGAAGGCGCGATCGTGGCCGGCTACTGGTGGTGGCTCATCCCACCGGGGATCGCCCTGATCTGCGTGACCCTGTCGTTCACGATGTGCGG
>CAZZND010000211.1:0-3828 GCA_964655465.1 uncultured Actinomycetes bacterium | reverse complement strand
GCCTGGGCTGCGTGCCGCCTGATCGAGGAGAGCGCGGGGATCGAGACGGTGCTGCACTTCCCCACGCGCGGCCGCAACCTTCTGCGCCTCCAAGGCGACCTGCTCGGGGCGCACGCGCTCGGCATCCGCAACGTCTTCGTGGTCGTGGGCGACCCGGTGGCGATCGGCGACTACCCACAGGCGCTGAACGACGTCGACGTCACCGCGACCGGCCTGCTGCAGCTCATCACGGGATCCTTCAACACCGGCACGGATCGGGCGGGGTCGTCCATCGGCGTCCCAACCGCGTTCGTGCCCGGTGCCGCCGTCTCGCCGATGCACCCGGACCTGGACCATGAGGTGCGTCTGCTCCGGCGCAAGGTCGCGTCCGGCGCCAGGTTCCTGTTGTCGCAGCCGCTGTACGAGCCCGGGCCGCTGGTCCGGCTGAGGGAAGCGTACGAGCGTCTCACCGGTGAGGAGCTCGTCACGCCGATCCTCGCGGGGCTGCTCCCTCTCGTCTCGGCGCGCCACGCCGCGTTCCTGCACAACGAGGTCCCGGGCATCGAGATCCCCGACGCCGTACGAGACGCGATGGAAGGGGTCGGAGACGGTGAGGCGGCGTGGCGACGGGGGCTCGAGCTCGCCACCGACGCCGTCGCCGCGCTCGCCGACGCGGGCGCCGCCGGCGTTTACCTGATGCCGCAGTTCGGGCGTTTCGATCGCGCTGCCGAAGTGGTGGAGGCCATCGCCGCCCTTTCGCCGGCCGGGCGACCCCACACGGCCCCTGCGACCTGGCAGAATGAGGCGCCGTCCGAGCGTCCAGGAACCGAGCGACCGATCGTCTGACCACCGAGGCCACCGTGTCCGACACCGTCGTCCCCGCGTCCCCCGAGCCCGTGGCCCCCGCACCGCTCGCACCCGATCCCATCGTCGACGCCGTGCTCCAGCGTGTGCACGGCGAGGCACCTCCGGAGCGGCAGGACGCGCTGGCCGCTCTCGCGAAGGCACTCCTGCGCCGTTTGGGTCCCGAGGAGCTCGCCGCCCGTCCCATCGAGCACTGGGTCGCGATGACCACGTCGGCGTTCGCGTTCGTCGATGCGCGGGGGCTCCACGCGTCCGCCGTGCGCGTGTTCTCACCATCCCTGGCGGAGCACGGCTACGAGGAAGACGGCTCGGTGGTCGAGACGAGCACCGACGACTCGCCGTTCCTGGTCGACTCGCTCTCCGAGGAGCTGCAGGCCCGGGGTCTGACGTTCACCCGGTTGCTGCACCCGGTCGTCGGGACCTCCCGCAGCGAACAGGGGCGGGTGGAGCGGGTGATGTCGGGCCGCGACGCGTCGCATCGCGAGTCCGTCATCCACTTCCAGCTCGAGCGGCACGTCGGCGCTGAAGAGGCCCGGGACCTCGAGGCGCGCATCACCCAGATCCTGCACGAGGTCCGCCTGGTCGTCCGTGACTTCGAGCCGATGCAGGACCGGGTTCGTCACATGGTCGACCTCGCCCGCCAGGCTGCGGTGCGGTATCCCCCGCAGGAGGCCGGCGAGGCGGTGGACTTCCTCGAGTGGCTCTTGGAGCTCAACTTCGTCCTGCTCGGCTACCGCGAATACGAGCTGATCGAGGGCGATGGCGGCCGCGCCATCCGCGCGGTACCCGGCAGCGGTCTCGGCATCCTGTCCGATGTCTCGACGTCGGGCTTCGCCGACGCCACCCCGCTCGACACGCTGGCCCCCGACCTTCGTCGCCGGATCGAGGGAGGCGACCTCCTCGTCCTGTCGAAGACGCACGCCTACTCGGCCGTGCACCGGCGCGCACGGATGGACTACATCGGGGTGCGCCGGGTGGCGCCCGACGGGCAGATCAGGGGCGAAGCCCGTCTCGTCGGTCTGTTCACCTCGAAGGCCTACATGGAGCCGGCGGACAAGACGCCGCTGTTGCATCACAAGCTGGAGCAGATCCTCGCAGCGGAGGACCTGATCCCCGGCTCTCACGACTACAAGTCCGCGGTCGGGCTGTTCAGCTCGTTCCCGAAGGACGAGCTGTTCCAAGCCTCCACCGAGGAGCTCCGCCGGCTGGTGGTAGGGCTGCTCCAGCTCGAGAAGCACGGCGGCATCCGCGTGTTGGTGCGCAAGGACCTGTTCGGCCGCCAGGTGACCGTGGTCGTTGCGCTCCCTCGCGAGAAGTTCAGCGCCACCCTCCGCAAGCGTCTACAGCAGATGTTCCTCGAGCGGTTCAAGGGTGAGACGGTCGACTACAACCTCTCGCTCGGCGAGACGGAGTCGGCCAAGATCTTCTTCACGGTCCACGTCAACCGGTCCCAGCAGATCCCCGAGGTCCCGTTCGAGGAGCTCGAGGCCGAGGTCGAGCGGCTCGCGCGGACCTGGGATGACGAGCTGCGCGACGCGTTGGTGTCCATGCTCGGCGCGACACGAGGCGATCTGCTCGCCCGGAAGTACTCGGCCCGGTTCCCCGACTACTACAAGGTATCGGACACCGACTGGGTGCTCGTGGTCGATGACGTGTTGCGCCTCGAGCAGCTCGAGTCCTCGACCGACGGGTTCGTTGTCGGCATCGGCAACGAGAGCGGCGGCGAGCGCCTGACCCGCGTGAGGTTGTACAAGACCGGCGGCAAGGTCGACCTGTCCGCCTTCATGCCGCTGCTGGAGTCGCTCGGCCTGCGCGTGGTCGAGGAGGTCCCGGTCCAGCTGCACGGCGAGGGGCGGGAGTACATCCACGACTTCGGCATCCTGGACGCGCGCGGCGCCGTCTTGGACCTCGAGACCGAGGCCGAGCGCGTCATCGAGGCCATCGGGGCGATGTGGCGCGGTGAGACCGAGGTCGACTCGCTGAACCGCCTGGTGACGTTCGCCGGGCTGACCTGGCGCCAGGTGCAGATCCTGCGCGCGTACCGCAAGTATCGGATGCGGGTGTCGGCACGGTTCACCGAGGAGTACCGCAACGACGCCATGGCCGAGAACCCGCACATCGCGGCCCGTCTGGTGGCACTGTTCGAGACCAGGTTCGACCCGGTGCATCCGGCGTCCGACGACGAGGTCGCCGACGCCAAGCGGCAGATCCTGCAGGACCTCCGCTCGGTCGCCTCGCTCGACCAGGATCAGATCCTGCGTTCGATGCTCGGATCCATCGAGGCCACCGTCCGCACGAACGCGTTCGTCCCCGAGCGGTCGTACCTGTCGTTCAAGCTGCGATCCGCCGACGTCCCCGAGATGCCCAAGCCGTACCCGCTGGTCGAGATCTTCGTGTACTCCCCGTTCATGGAGGCCATCCACCTGCGCGGCGGGATGGTGTCGCGCGGCGGTATCCGCTGGTCGGACCGCCGGGAGGACTACCGGACAGAGGTCCTCGGGCTCATGAAGGCCCAGAAGGTGAAGAACGCGGTGATCGTGCCCGACGGTTCCAAGGGCGGGTTCGTGCTCAAGCGGCAGCCGACGACGCCGGAGGATCTGAAGCAAGAGGTCGTGATCCAGTACGTGACGTTCATACAGGGATTGCTGGACCTCACCGACAACCTGGTCGGCGGCGAGGTCGTGCATCCCGAGCACGTCCGCGCCCTCGACGGCGACGATCCGTACCTGGTCGTCGCGGCCGACAAGGGTACGGCCACGTTCTCCGACATCGCGAACGGCGTGAGCGAGCGCTACGGCTTCTGGCTGGGTGACGCGTTCGCGAGCGGCGGCAGCGCCGGGTACGACCACAAGGCGCTCGGCATCACGGCCCGCGGCGCGTGGGAGAGCGTCAAGCGCCACTTCCGCGAGCTGGGTGTGAGCGTGATGGCCGATCCGTTCACGGCGGTCGGGATCGTTTTTTTTTTCAAGCAGAAGACGGCATACG
>CAZZND010000210.1:0-3851 GCA_964655465.1 uncultured Actinomycetes bacterium | reverse complement strand
CGATGTAGGCGATCGCCGCGATGGTCCCCGCCATGGCCTCGTGGCTCTGGGTCCCCGTCTCCCATCGCGAGGGGTTCGTGTCCTCGGCGGCGTCCAGCTTGTACGGGGTCCACGTCTCGAGCAGCGCGCGCCGCACCGCCACCATCCCCTGGTGCGGCCCGAAGAACTTGTAGGGCGAGGTCGCGAGGATGTCGGCGCCCGTGCCGTGCAGATCGGGAGCGTGGTGCTGGGCGTGGTGCACGCCGTCGAGCGCCACGAGCGCGCCCACGGCCTTCGCACGACGGACGACCTCGTCGACGGGGGGCATCGAGCCCACCGCGTTCGACGCCAGCGTGCAGGCGAGGAGCTTCGTGCGCGGCCCGATCGCCTCGTCCAGTGAGTCGAGGTCGAGGGTCACGTCGTCCTCGCGCACGTCGATCCATCGCACGGTCGCGCCGGCGTCGCGCGCGGCGAGGACCCACGGCCGCACGTTCGCGTCGTGGTCCAGCCGCGTGACGACGACCTCGTCGCCTGGACGGATCGTTCGCGCGAACGATCGCGACAGGTGCAGCAGCACCGACGTCGCGTTCTGCCCGAACACGACCTCGTCGGGATCGCAGCCGAGGAGGTCGGCGCCCGCCGCGTGCGCGTCGGCGATCAGCGCGTCGATCTCGACGCTCGTCGCGAAGGTGCCGTGCGTGTTGGACGCCCCGGAGCGCATCCGGTCGGCGATGGCGTCGATCACGGTGTCGGGGACCTGCGAGCCGCCCGGCGCATCGGCCCATACGAACGGACGGCCGTCCGGACCCGTCCGCGCGAGCGCAGGGAACCGGGCCCTGACGGCCTCGACGTCCAGGGGTCGTGTCGTGGCGCTCACGCGCCTCGACGCAGCTCCTCCTGCAGGGTCGCCGTCGTCAGACCCCCGGTCCGGACGCGCAGGTTGAGATACAGGCCGACGAGCACGAGTGAGAAGAAGGGAAGCACGACGAGCTGCAGCGCGACGTTGACGATCGCCCGGAGCACATCGCTCGCCGAACCGATGATCCCCGCCACGATGCCCACGGCGAGCACCACGAGGTACGCAAGCACGAACGTGCCCAGGGCGTGGCCGAAGTTGGTCGTGATCAGCTGCCACGAGCGGCTAAGCGTTGCGGTCCCGTGGATTCCCTCGATGACGAGCGCAGGGATCGCCATGGAGAACACGAACCCGACGAAGAACGCACCCAGCATGACCAGGAGGAGCCACAGCGCTGCGTCGATCGCCACCGCGATGAAGATACCGATCAGCATCTCGACCAAGATGATCGTGAACACCAGAACCGAGACGAGCGCGATCGGCCCGATGTTGCGCATCCCGTACCTCATGCTCTCTGACACGGTGGTCGGCGTCCCGGCCAGGTCGCTCGCCACGAGCCGCGTGACCGCGCCGGTGAACGCGAACGATGCCACGAGGAACAGACCGACCGACACGAGCGCCGCGATGGTTGCCCCGGCGACGCTGTCGGCGATGGCTTCGAAGAGCAGTCCGATCAGCAGCCCGATCACGAAGAGCACCACCACGTAGACGATGCTGAACAAGATCAGCTGCTGCCAGTGCTCGGCGAACGTCGCGAATGCCCCGGAGACGATCTCGCCCGGGCGCTTCGGGGCCATCGGGACGCTGCCGCCGCCGGCGTCGCCGGGTCCGGGCGGGGGTGGGGGCGGTGCCATGCCGGCATCGCTCATGGTCTATCTCCTCCTGGTCGGGAACGACCGGATCGTACGCCCCTGGGCGGAGGCTGTCGCGCTCCTCAGGCAGGAACGAGGTCCCAGCCGTCGGGGAGGGTGGCGAACTCCCAGGCGGGGTCGGGCCGCCAGCCGGACCAGTCCTGGTCGAAGGGGGGCTCCCGCAGCAGCACGTGCTCGACGGCGCGCTCGCCCCAGTGGCGGAACCACGCGGCGTCCTCCTCGGTGAACAGCCCGCGGTCGACGGCCTCGTCCAGCTCGTCCTCGTCCTTCCACGACCAGGTGGAGCGGTCGGGCGGGATCGTGACGTCGAGCAGGTGCTCGACGGTGTCGTAGCCGGCGGGCGAGGGCGTGAGCGGCGTCTGGAGGTTCACGTAGTACTCCGAGAGCCTGCCCTCGTCGTACCCCAAGATCACGGCGTACGGGGTGTCGGGGAACGCGAACGACAACATGCTGGTCTCGCCGCGCTGCTCGTCCTTCAGGGCCCAGTCCGACGTGGGCAGACGCAAAAGGGTGCCGTCGGGTCCGACCGGGGTCTTGCACTTCACCCCCGGCGGGACGTGGAGCATCTGGAGGTTGGGCTCGTCGAGCACGACCACGGCCGGGCGGGCGTACCAGACCTTGCCGTCCCAGATCTCGCGGATCGCCACGACGTCGCCGGGGCTGCGGCGGATCGGGGCGTCGTCCGGTTCGATCGTCGTGCCCTGACCCCCCGCTCCCATGCATCGAGCCTACGCCCCGGCGGGGGTCGCTCGGGACGCGGGGCGTGAAGGTTCGATGAAGCGTGTCCGTCGTCGGTCTTGACGGATGTCCGAGGAGGGGAGTACCTTCAGCATCCCTCTCGAACATACGTTCGATTCCCTGAGGAAGACGGACGACCATAGGCAGGCCGGGATGACGAAGCGTTTCGACGAACAGGTCCGTGTCGAACGCGACGCCGGCATGCCCTCGGCCTTCGAGTGGCGGGGCAAGCGCTACGAGATCCGAGACGTTATCGGGAAGTGGCGGATCGAGGGGAGATGGTGGGCCGACGGCCGCGACCGCGAGTACTGGCGGGTCGAGGCTCGCGGCGGCGCGGTCTGGGACCTCTACTTCGACCGCGGCAAGGACATCTGGCACATGGAACGGTTATGGGATTAGCTACGACCCGTGGCCGAGGTGCGCGTCATCCCGTTCCTCGTCTCCGAGCTGCGTCTGCCCGAGAAGGAGCGGGCGCTCCTCGGGGTCGAGTGGTGGCCGTCGTACGGGCACGCGGTCGAGCACCCCGATGGGATCTTCCTGTTCGACAACGGAGCGGGCACCGGCAACGCCGAGATCGAGACGCGTTTCTCGCCGCGCGTCCGCCCGGTCGACGACGCCCTCGGGTCGGTCGGGATCTCGCTCGCCGACGTGACGGGCGCGGCCAACTGCCACCTCCATTTCGACCACAGCGGGCAGAACGCCCGGCTCACCAGCATGCCGATCTTCGTCCAGCGCACCGAGTGGGCCAAGGTGCACGAGCCCGACTACACGGTCGCCGAGTGGATCGACGTGCCTGGGCTCACCTACGAGCTGCTCGACGGCGAGACCGAGGTGGCGCCCGGGCTCCGACTGGTTCCGACGCCCGGGCACACCGCGGGGCACCAGTCCCTCGTCATCGACGCACCCGGTGGCACGATCGTGCTCGCCGGCCAGGCGGTGCGCTCGCGCGCCGAGTGGGAGGGCTCGACTGCGAAGACTGACTCGGGCAGGCCCGATGCCGCCGACGGCGAGGTCTACGACGCGTCGGTCGCGCGGTTGCGGTCGCTGGAACCGGCCCGCGTGCACTTCGCCCACGACGAGCTGATCTGGGAACGTTGAGCTGAACACCGACGGAGGAGGATGAACATGCGCATGCGACGACACACGATCCGGGTCACCCCTGAACAGAAAGCCCGGCTCAAGGAGAAGGCCACTCGTGAGGGGCGCAGCATGAGCTCGATCGTCCGAGAACTCATCGATCTGGAACCGGAGCCAAGTCAGACTCCCAGGCGCACCGGGACTCGCTAGCCGCGCCGAGCGGCCTGAGTGGGGGTAGGGCGTATCCTGCGCCAAGCCCCCCGAACGGAGACCCACGTGGCCGCGAAGCAGGCGAAGAAGTCCAACGGTGCCACTCTCGGCTTCGAGGC
>CAZZND010000209.1:0-3883 GCA_964655465.1 uncultured Actinomycetes bacterium | reverse complement strand
ACGAGCGAGAGGCGGAGACCCTGACGGGCGCGACGGGCACCGAGGCCGCGCGGGCGCTGGGGGAGCGCTACCGGGTCGCCGCGGTGAAGCGCGGGGCGAGGGGCGCAGCCGTGGTCGTTGACGGCGTGCTCGTCGAGGCGCCGGCCGAGGACCTCGCCGAGGTCGACCCGACCGGCGCCGGCGACGCGTTCGACGGCGTGCTGGTGGCCGGGCTCGCTCGCGGCGACGAGCCCGCGTTCGCGCTCGCGGCGGCCTGTCACGCCGCCGGTCTCGTCGCCGCGAGCTTGGAGAACTGGCCCGAGGAGGGTGCGAGGTGACGCTGCTCATGCACGACGAGGTCGCGATGACGGTCGCCGCCGGTGGCCCGGTCGTTGCCCTCGAGACGAGCGTGATCGGTCAGGGGCTCCCGCACCCGAGGAACCTGGAGTGCGTCGAGCGCATGTCGGGCGCGATCCGTCGCGCCGGCGCGGTGCCGGCGTGGATCGGGCTGGTCGACGGCGCGGTCATGATCGGGCTCGACGACGTGCAGCTCGACCGGTTCGCCACGAGCGGCGAGGCGACGAAGGTGGCTCGCCGCGACGTCCCCGTGGCACTCGCGAACGGGGCCCTCGGCGCGACGACCGTGAGCGCGGCCATCTGGGCCGCCCACCGCGCCGGGATCCGCATCGGGGCGACGGGCGGAACCGGTGGCGTGCACCCCGGACCACGGCCCGACGTATCGGCCGACCTCCTCGAGCTCGCGAGGACCCCCGTCCTGCTCGTGTGCAGCGGCCCGAAGTCGGTCGTCGACCCGATGCTGACCGCCGAGAAGCTCGAGGAGCTGGGCGTGACGCTCGTCGGCTACGGCGTGGACCGGCTGCCGTTCTTCCTCGCCCGGGAGACCGAGGTGGAGCTCGAGCACCGGGTGGACACGCCCGCCGAGGCCGCGGCGCTCGCACGTGCGCAGGCGCAGGCCGGCACCGACGCCGCGATCGTGGTGTGCAATCCGGTGCCGGCCGCCAGCGCGATGGGCGCCGCGGAGGTCATCGAGGCCACCCACCGCGCCGAGACGCGCATGGACGCCGCGGGCGTCACCGGCAAGGAGGTCACGCCGTTCCTGCTCGCCGCGCTCGCCGAGGAGACCGGCGGGCGCTCGCTGGAAGCCAACCTCGACCTGCTCGAAGACAACGCACGTGTGGCCGCCGAGATCGCGGTCTCGCTCAGCGGAGCCAGGTCTGGATGATGACCTTCGAGAAGCTCCAGCCGTAGCGGAGCGACTTCGGCTTCTTCGACGTCCCGCCGGCACGGGCTACGATCGTCACCGGGACCTCCACGACACGTGCGCGATGGCGCAGCGCCTCGATCAGGATCTCGCTCGTCCAGAACTGGTCCTGCTCGAGCACCAGGTTCCGAAGCAGGCCGGCACGCGCCGCGCGGTAGCCGCTCGAGGGGTCGGTGATCCGGCGCCCGGTGAGGATGGTCACGAGCCGCGAGAACACATGGACCCCGATGTGGCGGACGACGCTCTCGCGCTCGAGATCGCCGAGCAGGCGCGATCCGTTCACGTAGTCGGCCTCGCCGGCGACGATCGGGGCGATCATCGTGCCGAGCTCGGAGGTCAGGTGCTGGCCGTCGGCGTCCATCGTGACGACGATCTCGGCGCCGAGCTGCAGCGCGATCTCGTACCCCACGCGCAGGGCGAGCCCGCCGCCGCGGCGGATCGGCAGGTCGGCGACGAGCGCGCCGGCCTCGCGCGCCACCGATGCCGTGTCGTCGTCGCTCCCATCGTTCACGACGACCGGGACGACGTGCATCCCCTCGAGCACGTCGGGGAGGGACCCGAGGACCCCCGCCACGTTCCCGGCCTCGTCGAACGCGGGCAGCACGACGACCAGCCGCCGCCCCTCGGGGAGCGCGGCGGCGCGCGCCCAGTCGAAGCGTTCGCGCCCGAGCGCCTCGACCAGCAGGCGGAGGCTCCGTTCGTTGGCATCGGCCGCGGACTGCGCGCGGAGCGTCAGGAACAGCAGCACGAAGATCGCGACCGTGAGGACGAAGATGAGCCGGCGCTCGTCACCGGGGACGACGTCGAACCAGCCGAACACCGGATCGAAGAGCGCGGGGGAGAGGGAGAGCAGCGCGACACCCAGCGTCACGGCGGTGACGATGATCAAGCTCAGCCGGCTGATCCGTCGCCGCGTGTAGGCGCGCGCGGCCAGGACGAAGAAGATGATCGACGCGACGATCCCGAGGATGCGGATCGCGCTCAACAGCTCAGGTCCGTGGCCGCCAGCGGTCGGCGGGAAGGATGTGGTCGGTGCGCACGCGGTCGGCGAAGCGCCCGATCGTCGAGAGCATCGACCCGATCAAGGTGTCGTTCAGCAGTCGCGGCCGCAGCCCGAGATCCAGGAGCTTCGTGTGGATGGGGTTGTAGTAGTGCTCCTCGAGCTCGACTCGGGGGTTCTCGATCGGCGCCACGGTCACGTCCAACCCGGCCTCGGCGCCGGCTTTCTGAACCAGCTCGGCCAGGTCCCACACCGAGAACCGCTCGGTGAACTGGTTGAACACCCGGTACTCGCCGGTCTCGGCCGGATGCGTGACAGCGAGCTCGACGCACTGCAGGGTGTCCTCGATGTTCAGGTACCCGCGGGTCTGCCCGCCCTTGCCGTAGACCGTCAGCGGATGCCCGGCCACGGCCTGGACGCAGAACCGGTTGAGGGCGGTCCCGAACACGTCGTCGTAGTCGAACCGCGTGAGCAGCCGATCGTCCATGATCGTCTCCTCGGTGGCGATCCCGTACACCACGCCCTGGTTGAGGTCCGTGGCCCGCAGACCCCACACGCGGCAGGCGAAATGGATGTTGTGCGAGTCGTGGACCTTCGAGAGGTGGTACATCGAGCCCGGCAGCTTGGGGAACGGCAGGTAGTCGCTGCGGCCGTTGTGGTGGATCTCGAGGAAGCCCTCCTCGATGTCGATGTTCGGCGTGCCGTACTCGCCCATGGTGCCGAGCTTGACCAGGTGACACGCCGGGGCGAGGTCGCGGATCGCGTAGAGCACGTTCAGCGTGCTCACGACGTTGTTCGTCTGCGTGAAGACCGCGCGCTCACGGTCCTTCATCGAATACGGGGCGCTCGGCATCTCGCCGTAGTGCACGACGGCTTCCGGGTCGAAGGTCTGGAACACCTGCTCGACGACCGGCCATTCGGTCAAGTCTCCTTCGGTCATCCCGATGGTGTGGTCCGTTCGCTGCTGCCACGCATCCACGCGCTCGGTGAGCGGCGCGATCGGGGTGAGCGAATCCGTGCCCGCCTCCGCATGCAGGCGCCGCCGCAGACCGTTGTCCACGACGTGCACGTCGTGGCCGCGGGCCGAGAACCGCATGGCGGTCGGCCACCCGAGGTAGCCGTCGCCGCCGAGGATCAGGATGCGCATGTGGTATCCCCATCCTACCGGGCGGCCCTCAGGCGAGGTCGGCGAGCGCCTCCAGCACGCGGTCGACCTCGTCGGGGGTGTGGTAGTGGCAGAACCCGATGCGCACCGCGCCGCCGGTATCGAGCAGCCCCAGCCGCGCGAACACCTCGATGGCGTAGTAGTGGCCGTTCCACGTGAAGATCCCGCGGCGGGCGAGCGCCGCCGAGGTCTCGAGCGGGTGCTGGTCGCCGAGCCGGATCGCGAAGGTCGGGGTCCGTTCGTCGATCCGGTCCGGCTCGGCGATGCCGTACAAGCGCGCGCCGGGGATGCGTGCGAGCCCTTCGAGGAAGCGAGCGCCGAGCCCGCGCTCGTGGGCGTGGAAGCGCGCGAACCCGCCGCGGATCGCATCGCGGCGATCGCCCGCGGGGCCTCCTGCGTCGGCGATGTAGGCGATCGCCGCGATGGTCCCCGCCATGGCCTCGTGGCTCTGGGTCCC